>DASZUI010000221.1:0-9214 GCA_035547675.1 Devosia sp. | reverse complement strand
CGCCCGGGCCAGCGAGCGCGAGCCCAGCCCCTCGGCCCGCCTATGGGCCAGGAAGGCGCGGATGTCGGCGGCGCGCAGGTCCTTCAGCGCGGCAACCGTCACCGCGCCGCCGATGTGGCCGGCGAGGAAAGACAGGAACTGGCCGAGATCGCGGCCATAGGCCTCCAGCGTCTTCGGCGACAGCCGGCGGACGGCGCCGAGATCGCGCTGCCAGTCGGCGACGAGCTTGCTGACCGCCGCATCGGCGGCAAAGGCGGAATCGACCATGGGCCGAAGCTAGACAGCTCCCGTTAGCGCATGGTTAGCTCGGCGGATCGGGAGCATCAGATGACCATAAAAACCGTCAGCCTGCCGTCTGGCGAGGCCGTGCCCGCCCTTGGCCAGGGCACATGGTACATGGGCGAGAACGGCCGCAAGCGGGCCGAGGAGGTGCGCGCGCTGCAGCTCGGCATCGAGCTCGGCATGCGCCTGATCGACACGGCCGAGATGTATGCCGATGGCGGCGCTGAAGAAGTCGTGGGCGAGGCGATCCGCGAGCGGCGGGACAAGGTATTCCTGGTTTCCAAGGTGCTACCGAGCCATGCCAGCCGCACCGCGACCATTGCCGCCTGCGAAGCGAGCCTGAGGCGGCTCGGCACCGACCGGATCGACCTCTACCTGCTGCACTGGCGCGGCAATTACGCGCTGGAGGATACGCTGACCGGCTTCGAGGCGCTGCAGAAGGCCGGCAAAATCCGTCATTGGGGCGTCTCCAATTTCGATACCGAAGACATGGAGGAGCTGCTGGCCGCCGGCGGCAAGGCCGTGGCGACCAATCAGGTGCTCTATAATCTCGGCCGGCGCGGCATCGAGTTCGACCTCCTGCCCTGGTGCGCGGCCCGCAAGATGCCGGTCATGGCCTATTCGCCCATCGAGCAGGGGCGGCTTTTGGGCGACCGGACCTTGGCGGAGATCGCCGAAAAACACGGCGCGACGCCAGCGCAGGTGGCGCTCGCCTTCGTGCTCGCCCGGCCGGGCGTCATCGCCATTCCCAAGAGCGGCAATGCGGCGCATGTGCGGGAGAATGCCGGCGCCGCGTCGATCACGCTCAACGACGCCGATTTCCGGGCGCTGGATGCCGCCTTTCCGCCGCCCGGCCGCAAGCGCTCCCTGGAAATGCTCTAACCCCAGGCATTCGCCTGGACCGGCTTTTCGATGTGGCGGGGTAGGGTGCGCGTGGCCCATGGTTCGAGGCTCGGCCTTTGGCCTCGCACCTCACCATGAGGTAGTGCAAGTAGCAAACACCACCTCATCCTGAGGCGGGACCCCGGACTTGATCCGGGGGACCCTCGAAGGATGGGCCACGCGCTGTCTACCTGCCCCCATGGAAAAGCCGTCCAGCCGAATGGCTGGTCGAAGAATCAACTTGCATTGCCTAAATTGCCCGTGAACAAAGCGGGCACGGATGGACGAGCTTCCCGACATCGTTGCGGTCATGGTCGGCGTTGCCGTCGAGGGACCCTATTCCTACCGCGTGCCGGCGGGCATGGAGGTCGTGCGCGGCTCGATCGTGGCCGTGCCGCTGGTGGGCCGGCTGACGCTGGGCGTGGTCTGGGGCGTGCCCAAGGACAATTTCGCGCATAACCGGCTCAAGGACATTGCGCATGTCTATGATGCGCCGCCGCTCTCGGACGAATTGCTGAGGCTGGTCGACTGGGTGTCGCGCTACACGCTGGCGGCGCCGGGCATGGTGCTGCGGTCGGTGCTGCGCTCCTCGGAGGCTTTGGAGCCGGAGCGGCCGGTGACGGCGTACCGCCGAACCGGCACCGAGCCGGCGCGCATGACGGAGGCGCGGCTCAGGGTGCTCGATTGCCTCGCCGACGGCGAATGCTGGGCCAAGGCGGCGCTGGTAGGCGCGAGCGGGGCGTCGCCCTCGGTGATCGAAGGGCTGGAAAAGGCCGGGGCGCTGGAGCGGGTGGAGATGGCGCCGCCGCCCATCGTGCTGCCGCCCGATCCCGGGGCGGCCGTGCCGGTGCTGAGCACGGACCAGCAGGCAGCGCTCGAGGCAATCCGGCGCGGCGGGCCCGAGGGATTTTCGGTGAGCCTGCTGGATGGGGTTACCGGCAGCGGCAAGACGGAAATCTTCTTCGAGGCGGTGGCCGACGCGCTCCGGGCCAGGCGGCAGGCATTGATCCTGCTGCCCGAGATCGCGCTCACCCATACTTTCCTCGAACGGTTCACGCGCCGCTTCGGCACGCGGCCGGCCGAGTGGCATTCCGACATGACCCCGGCGCAGCGCATCCGCACCTGGCGTGGGGTGATGAACGGGCAGGTGCGGGCGGTGGTGGGCGCGCGGTCGGCGCTGTTCCTGCCCTTCCACGAGCTCGGCCTGATCGTGCTCGACGAGGAGCATGACGGGGCCTTCAAGCAGTCCGACGGGATCAATTATCACGCGCGCGACATGGCCGTGGTGCGGGGGAGCCTTGCGGGGGCCAAGGTCATCCTGTCCTCGGCGACGCCCTCGGTCGAGAGCCGCAACAATGCGGATACCGGCCGCTACCGCCATATCAGGCTGAAGAGCCGCTTTGCGCAGGCCGCGATGCCGGACATCACGGCGCTCGACATGCGCGAGGAGGGGCCGGACAAGGGGCAATGGATCGCGCCGCGCCTCGCGCGCGAAATCTTTTCAACGCTGGATCGCGGCGAGCAGGCGCTGCTGTTCCTGAACCGGCGAGGCTATGCGCCGCTGACGCTGTGCAAGGCGTGCGGGCACCAGTACCAGTGCCCCGATTGTTCGGCCTGGCTGGTGGAGCACCGTTTCCGCGGCGTGTTGATGTGCCATCATTGCGGCCACGAAATCCGCATGCCGAAAAGCTGCGCGGCCTGCGGGGCGACGGACTCGCTCATCGCCATCGGACCGGGGATCGAGCGGGTGGCCGAGGAGGCGGCGGCGCGCTTTCCCGATGCGCGCACGGTGATCCTGTCCTCCGATATGGGCAGTAATGCGCAAATCCGCGACCGCTTTGCCGAGATCGAGAAGGGCGAATACGACCTGATCATCGGCACGCAGCTCGTGGCCAAGGGTCATCATTTCGAGAAGCTGACCCTGGTGGGCGTGCTCGATGCCGATCTCGGCCTCGCCCATGGCGATCCGCGCGCCGCCGAGAAGACCTTTCAAATCCTGACGCAGGTCACGGGCCGCGCGGGCCGGGCTGCGAGGGCCGGACGGGCGTTCCTGCAGACCTATCACCCGACCCATCCGGTGATGGAAGCGATGGTCAAGGGCGACAGCGAGGCCTTCTACCGGCACGAAATCGAGGTGCGCCGGCAGGGCGGCCTGCCGCCCTTCGGCCGGCTGGCGGCGCTGATCGTTTCGGGAAACGAGCACGACGAGGCGATGCGCTTCGCCAAGGCGCTGCTGGCGGCGGCGCCGCTCGCCGATGGGTTGAAG
This sequence comes from Devosia sp., assembly GCA_035547675.1. GTDB lineage: Bacteria > Pseudomonadota > Alphaproteobacteria > Rhizobiales > Devosiaceae > DASZTU01. Next base: position 5,784 of record DASZUI010000221.1, on the reverse strand, counting down.
CTCTATGGTCCGGCCGATGCGCCGGTCGCCATGGTGCGGGGGCGGCATCGCGTGCGGCTGCTGGCGCAGAGCGGCAAGGATTTCGATCTTTCCGGCTATGTTCGCTTCTGGCTGACCAGCGGGCCGCGAGTATCAGGAAATTTACGTATTCAGGTCGATATCGACCCAATGAGCTTTTTCTGACCATTTTACTGCGATTCAAATCATCTTAACGCCTTGCCGCTAGCACTGTGGCATGCGCGCATCTGCTCCGAACTCGGGATTGGCGTTTTTCATCATTGCCGTGCTGGGCATGCTGCTGCTCGGCGGGGGCATCTATTTCGGCGTCAACTATGCGGTCGAACGCGTCGTCGTGGCCGATGCGAAAGACAAGACGCAGGCGTGGATCGACTATTTCCTGTCCGCCATGCCCGATCTCGACGAGCTGCTCGTCAATGGACAGCTGACGCCGGCGCAGCGCTCGGTGATCAATGCTGCCGAAAAGGTCGGCGACATCTTCCGCTTCAAGGTCTATAGCGCCGATGCCCGGCAGATACTGGTCTCGGACGACCCGAACCTTGCGGGCGCGGTCCAGGACAAAGAACCCAAGCACAGCCTGGAAGCGGCCGCGGTGATGACCGCGGGAACGTCCGACATCCAGTTTCACGAGACCGCCAAAGCGGGCACGCCGCCGGCCTATGTCGAGGCCTATGTGCCGATCATCGACGATGGCGGCAAGACGCATGGCGTGATCGAAGTCTATGTCGACCAGACGCACACGACGAGCCTGCTGCGGACCACCTTCACCGCCCTGGCGCTGGGGCTCGCCATCGTGGTGGCGCTGGGCTTCGGCCTGTTGTCCTTCGCCGTCCTGCTTCGCAGCCGGCAGGTGAAGGCGGCACGCAAGGAGGCGGAGTTCTTCGCCCTGCACGATCCGCTGACGGGTCTGCTCAACCGCGTCGGCTTCGCCGAGCGGGTGAAAGCGGCGATGGACGCACCCGCCTGGGAGACGGCGGCGCTGGTCGGCTTCGACATAGACGGCTTCAAATCCCTGAACGAGACGCATGGCGAGGCGGCGGGCGACCAGCTGCTGCGCCATATGGCGCGGTGCCTGGCCGGGCCGATACGCGAACGGGAAGCCAGCGGGCGGCTCGGCGGCGACGAATTCATGGTGCTGCTGCGCAATCGCGAGCCCGAGGACGTGCGCACCTATGTCGAGACGGTGCTCGCGGCGGTGCGCGAGCCGATCACCGTCGACGGCCGCGTCATCTCCGGCACGCTCAGCGCCGGCATCTACATGATCGGCCCGCGCGACGAGATGGCGCGGGCGCTTTATCGAACCGACGTGGCGCTCTACCAGGCCAAGGTCGACGGGCGGAACACGGCGCGCCAGTTCTCCGCCGAAATGGAAAGCCGAATCGCGTCGCGCCGGGCGCTCGAGGCCCGGCTGCGCGACGCGGTGCGCAATGAGGGGCTGGCGGTCTATTTCCAGCCGCTGATGGATGCGCGCCAGCGCGCCTGCATCGGCTTCGAGGCGCTGGTCCGGCTGCTCGACGGCGAAGGCGGCACGATTTCCCCGGCGGTGTTCATTCCGGTGGCCGAGGATCTGGGCCTGATCAACGAAATCGGCGCCTGGGTGCTCCGGGAGGCCACGCGCGTCGCGGCGGGCTGGCCGGAAAATCTCACCGTCGCGGTCAATCTTTCGGTGAGCCAGTTCGGCGACGGACGGCTGGTGGAGACGGTGCGCGAGGCGCTGGCCGAAAGCGGGCTGCCGCCGCACCGGCTGGAGCTCGAGGTTACCGAATCCATGCTGATCGAGGACCCCGGCCGGGTCGGGGCGCAGCTCGCCGAACTCAGGGCGCTCGGCGCCTCCATCGCCATGGACGATTTCGGCTCGGGCTATTCGAGCCTCGGCTATCTCTGGCAGTTCGGCTTCGACAAGCTCAAGATCGACCGCGCCTTCATCACGGCGCTCGACGCCAATGAGGGGCGCGCGCGCGAAGTGCTCGATACCATCATCATGCTGGGCCACAAGCTCGACATGCGGGTCACCGCCGAGGGCATCGAGACGGAGCGGCATGCCGATGTGCTGGCCGAGCTCGGCTGCGACCAGCTGCAGGGCTTCCTCTATGCCCGTCCGGCGCCGGCGACCGAACTGGCGGCCTTCCTCATGCAGTCATATGGGGAGACGGGGGTCGGGCGCGTCACCGGACGGAAGGCCATTGCCGGATGAGCGATACCTAACGCACCACGATGTTTTTTCCATGGAAGTCGATCAACCGGCGCGAGGACTTCGCGTCCTCCGGTTTCGGGTCGAAGATGACGTAGCCGAACCTCTTGCTGACAAGCTTGATCTTGTCATTCGGAACGTCGTTCTTTTTGGTGAGCCCGATCTCGTATCGAGGCGGCATGGGTGTGACGACCCCATCGGGCCCTGCATCGTTCCACCAAGACTCCAGCCGACGAACGGGTAATAACCGGAAGCTGTCCCCGCGAAGTCGCTCGACTTAATCAGCTGGTCTAGAAACTCAACGAATCTGTTACTGAGTGACCAAGTTTTTTGCATATTATGGCTGCCCAAATTGCGGGGCACCATTTGCCATCCCGAGTGACGACAAAACGATAATCGGCACGACTATCATAACACGTGCATTTGCTGACATCTTGATCCCGAAGATAGTTTTGCCGGACAAGATAACCTGAGAAGGTCTGCCGGCCCATCCCTTGCGCAACACGGGTTGCACTGGAAGGGCCGCCGAGCCGCCGAGCCCGGGGGGCTGGTTGTACCCGTCCACTGCCCACCGGCGGGGTTGCCGGCCGGTAGGCGGGGCTGGTCAGCATTGTAGCGCAGTTCGAGCATAAGCTGCTCGACCGCCGCTGTTGCCAAATCGACGGCAAGGTCGAGCTGGCGGTTCGGCTGGGTGCGGCGAGAGGTGTTCGGCATGGTCGTCCATCCGTGCTTTTCCCACGCACTCCCCCCAATCCGAACGGTCGGGGATAAGTCCGACGGCGCTGTTCAGAATCACCTTGGCCGAAGCTTGCGCGGCACATTGTCGCCATGCTAGAGGGCACCCCAATCATTGGGGGATGGGCATATCCTCCTCACCAAATCGGCGTCTCGTGGCATCTGGCGTGGGCAAATTCCCGCGCGAGGGCATAAGCGGAGGAAGTGCGACATTGGCAGCGCAGGACTCGGTGATCTCGCACATCGCGCGTCCCTATGCGACCGCGCTCTTTGACCTCGCCGTCGAGCAGGGCAAGGTCGGCGGCATCGAGAGCGATCTCGCCGCGCTCAATGCGCTGATCGCCGAAAGCCCGGATTTCTCGCGTTTCCTGCGCTCGCCGGTGATCGCGGCCGACGACAAGGCCGCCGCCATGGAAGCCATTCTCAAGAAGGCGAAGCCGGACGACACGGTTTCGAAGCTGGTGCGCGTGGTCGCCCGCAACGGCCGGCTCTTCGCCCTGCCGACGATCATCGCCGCGTTCCGCGAGCTGGCCGCCAAGGCGCGCGGGGAAGTCGCCGCCGAAGTGACCTCGGCGGCCCCGCTCAGCCGCGAGCAGGTCGCCAACCTTGCCGATACGCTCAAGGCGAAGATCGGCAAGACCGTCACCCTTTCCGAGCATGTCGATCCGAGCCTCATTGGCGGGCTCGTCGTCAAGGTGGGCAGCCAGATGATCGACTCTTCGCTCAAGACCAAGCTGACGGCGATGAAGATCGCCATGAAAGAGGTTGGATAATGGACATCAAAGCCGCGGAAATCTCTGCGATCCTCAAGGACCAGATCAAGAATTTCGGCCAGGAAGCCGAGGTCTCCGAAGTCGGCCAGGTGCTCTCGGTCGGCGACGGCATCGCGCGCGTCTACGGCCTCGACAATGTGCAGGCCGGCGAGCTGGTCGAGTTCCCGGGCGGCATCAAGGGCATGGCGCTTAACCTCGAAACCGACAATGTCGGCGTGGTGATCTTCGGCGCCGACCGCGGCATCAAGGAAGGCGACACCGTCAAGCGCACGGGCGCCATCGTCGATACACCCGTGGGCAAGGGGCTGCTGGGCCGCGTGATCGACGCCCTGGGCAATCCGATCGACGGCAAGGGCCCGATCGAATACACCGAGCGCCGCCGCGTCGACGTCAAGGCGCCGGGCATCCTGCCGCGCAAGTCGGTGCACGAGCCGATGTCCACGGGCATCAAGGCGATCGATGCGCTGATCCCGATCGGGCGCGGGCAGCGCGAGCTGATCATCGGCGACCGCCAGACCGGCAAGACCGCTGTCATCCTCGATACCTTCCTCAACCAGAAGCCCGCCCATCAGGCGAACGCCTCGGAGAGCGACAAGCTCTACTGCATCTATGTGGCCATCGGGCAGAAGCGCTCGACGGTGGCGCAGTTCGTCAAGGTGCTCGAGGACAATGGCGCGCTGGAATATTCCATCGTCGTCGCCGCGACGGCTTCCGATCCGGCGCCGATGCAGTTCCTGGCGCCCTTTACCGGCTGCGCCATCGGCGAATATTTCCGCGACAACGGCATGCACGCCGTGATCGCCTATGACGACCTTTCCAAGCAGGCCGTGGCCTATCGCCAGATGTCGCTGCTGCTGCGCCGTCCGCCGGGGCGCGAAGCCTATCCGGGCGACGTGTTCTACCTCCATTCGCGCCTGCTCGAGCGCGCCGCCAAGCTCAACGAGGACCATGGCCTCGGCTCGCTCACCGCGCTGCCGGTGATCGAGACGCAGGCGAACGACGTTTCCGCCTATATTCCGACCAATGTGATTTCGATCACCGACGGGCAGATCTTCCTCGAGACCAACCTCTTCTTCCAGGGCATCCGGCCGGCGGTGAATGTCGGCATCTCGGTGTCGCGGGTGGGCGGTTCGGCGCAGACCAAGGCGATGAAGCAGGTCGCCGGCCCGATCAAGGGCGAGCTGTCGCAGTACCGCGAAATGGCGGCCTTCGCGCAGTTCGGCTCGGACCTCGATGCGGCAACCCAGCGCCTGCTCAACCGCGGCGCGCGCCTCACGGAACTCCTGAAGCAGCCGCAGTTCTCGCCGCTCAAGACGGAGGAGGAAGTGGCGGTGATCTTTGCCGGGGTGAACGGCTATCTCGACAAGCTGCCGGTCAACAAGGTCGGCGAGTTCGAGCGCGGCCTGCTGTCGGCGCTGCGCGGCAAGCATGCCGACGTGCTCAAGGACATCGCTACGCAGAAGGCCCTTTCCGACGATCTGCGCGGCCGCCTCAAGGCGGCAGTGGAGTCGTTCGCGGCGACTTTCGCCTGAGCGTGACCCGGCCAGCCAAGGAGCCTGACGGCGCATGCCCTCGCTGAAAGACCTCAAGATCCGCATCGGCTCGGTCAAGTCGACCCAGAAGATCACCAAGGCCATGCAGCTGGTGGCGGCGGCCAAGCTCCGCCGCGCCCAGGATGCGGCGATCGCGGCGCGGCCTTATGCCGAGCGCATGGGGGCGGTGCTGGCGTCGCTCGGCGCGGCCTATGCGGGCCGGCCCGATGCGCCGAGGCTGCTGGCGGGGACCGGCAGCGACCAGGTGCACCTGCTGGTGGTGGCGACGGGTGAGCGCGGGCTCGCCGGCGGCTTCAATTCCAGCATCGCGCGGCTGGCGCGCGATGCCGCCACGCGGCTCATCGCCGAAGGCAAGACGGTCAAGATCCTGGCCGTCGGGCGCAAGGGCAACGACATTCTGAAGCGGACTTTCGCCGACAGGATCGTCGAGGTGATCTCGTTCCGCGAGGTTCGGCAGATCGGCTACGCCAATGCGCAGCAGGTGGGTGAGAAGATTCTCGCCATGTATGCGGCG
>DASZUI010000220.1:0-5372 GCA_035547675.1 Devosia sp. | reverse complement strand
TGTAGGAGTCGTCGTTGAAGAACTTCGTGAACAGGTCGTTCATCTGGTTGGTCGTGTCGTTGGACAGCCAGCGCTGCGCATCGGTCACGATCTCATCCGGATGGTTGTTGAAGATATCCAGCGCCTTCTGCATGCACGGGTCGGCGCCCGAGAGGTCCACGTCGCCGCGGATCGGGGTCGAGCCCTTGGCATTGTTGAAGGCGAGCTGGACGGACGGCGACACGATCAGGTTAGCCAGACGCTTCTGGGCCGCTTCCTTGTCCGCATCGTTCTGCTTCGGGAACACGAACACGTCGCCGCTCGTCGTCGCGGTCGGGTGCGCATCGTCGAAGCCGGGGATGCAGCCGTAGTCCTTGGTGCCGACCTCGCCCTTGGCGGCGAACTCGCCACGTTCCCAGTCGCCCATGATCTGAACGGCGGCCTTGCCGGAATCAACGAGCTTCCAGGTGTCGTTCCAGTTGCGGTTGGCGTAGCCGTCATCGGCATACTGACGCAGCGACTTAAAGTCGGTGAACACCTGCTTCATCTTGGGACCGCCGGCGATATCCACGTCCTTGTCGTGCAGGACTTTGTCGCGATCCTGATGCCCCAACTCTTCGAGCATAATCAGGTTAAAGGCGCCCACGATCTGCCAGCCGCCGCCGTCGCCGCCCACGGCGAAGGGAATGATGCCGGCGGCCTTGAGCTTCGGTGCGTCGGCCAGGAAATCCTGGAAGTTGTGCGGCTCAGGCAGGCCGGCCTGTTTGAACGCGGCCTTCGAGTACCAGGCCCAGTTCCACGAGTGAATATTGACCGGCACGCACCACCAGTGACCGTCCACCAGGCAGCCTTCCGACACTTCGTGCGGCCGTATGATCTTCTCCCAATTGCCGGCCTTGGCGAGGTCCGTGAGGTCGAGGAGCTGGTTATTCTTGATCAGCTCTTCATATTCGCGGCCCGGATTGAACTGCGAGGCGCCCGGCGGGTCCCCGCCCTCGATGCGCTGCATGTCCGTGCTGCGCGCGGTGTTGCCGTCGGCGATGGCGTCGTCGACCCATTTGTCACCGGCACCGTCGTTGTCGAATGCATCGCGGAACGTATGGACCGCCGCGGTTTCGCCCGGCGACGTCCACCAATGGATCACTTCGAGGTCCGTCGCCATGGCAGCGGTGCTGCCAAGCAGGGTCGCGGCCGTGACGGCCGCTACCGCAAACTTTATCATCATGTGTCCTCCCAACAGCATGCGGAGCCGGGCCCCGCGGAAACGCTGCCGGCCGGGGGCGCCCCTTTGGACGCTTGAGCCGGCCGACCGCATGTAATCGATTACAACAGCCTTCCCATCTGCCGTGAAATCGATTGCATCACTTTCCGGCACTTCTTGTATCTCTGTCAAGTTAGAACTAGACAGAGGGCCGACCGCGGCGAAAGAGAACACCAGTGGACTTCCCCTCATCGAAAAAAACGCCGACGATTCAGGATGTTGCACGGCGCGCGCGGGTTTCCACCGCCACTGTGAGCCGAGCGCTGTCGGCGCCTGAACGCGTATCCGAGAAGACTCGGGAGCGTGTTTCGGAGGCCGTGCATTGGACCGGCTACACGATGAACCAGGCGGCACGCTCGCTGCGCCTCAAGGCGGCGCGCACGATCGTCATCGCGTTCCCCGATATCGGGAATCCCTACTACTCGACGGTGCTCGATGCGGTGGTGCACGAAACCTCCTCCCGCGGCTATGGCGCGCTGGTGGCGAATCGGCTCGGCGAAGACCCCAATCCGACGCGCTGGCTCCGCGACTATTTCCTCTCCAGCCGCGCCGACGGGATGGTGCTGTTCGACGGCTCGCTCGATACCGATGAGCTCTATGGCCTGCGCTCCGAAGGCGGCAAGCTGCCGCTGGTGGTGTCCTTCGACGAGCTGCCGGACGCAAGGCTCCATTCGGTGATGACGGACAATCGGTCGGCCGCAGCGCGAGCGACCCGGCACCTCATCGAGCTGGGGCATCGGCGAATTGCCCATATCCAGAGCCGGTCGAAAAGGCCCGGCGTGCCGAGCGAGCGACTGCTGGGCTTTCACGAGGCGATGGCAAGCGCGGGTCTCCCGGTGCCAGAAGGCTTCGTGTTTCCAGGCACCTTCACCATCGAAAGCGGCGAAGCGGCGGGCCGGGCGATCCTGGCGCTGAGGGAGCGGCCGACCGCCGTTTTTGCCGGCAATGACGAGATGGCGATCGGCATGCTGTCGGTCCTGCGGGCGAATGGCGTCGAGTGTCCGCGCGATATTTCGGTGGTCGGCTTCGACGACATCTCGATCGCGAGCCGCTATGTACCGCCGCTCACGACCATGCGGCAGCCGCGCGAGGAAATGGGCCGGCTGGCCACGCGGACGCTGCTCGACATTCTCGAGAGCGAGGAGCAGGAAATCGAGCCGCTCCATATCGTGCTGCGCTCGGAACTGGTGATCCGGGAGAGCGCCCGCCGCTGGGGCGGTGAGCCCCGGGCGGCGACATACGCATGAGGCAAGGGCCGGGCTGGGAGGGCTCGACATGTTCGGCAGGGTCTTGCGGCTTGGGCTTGTAGTCGACTGGATGCGGGTGGCGGCGATCCTTGCGTGCATGGCCCTCGCCGCTGCCCTGCCCGTCGGCATCCCGCTGCTTTTCGGCCGCATCATCGATGCCGCGCTGCGCCGAACCGATCTTATCGAGCTGCTGCCATTGCTAGGTCTCGTAGCGACGCTCGCCGCTGCCGCCGCACTGGCCGAGGTGCTGGCCAACACGCTTGGCGCACGCGTCGGCTATGGCCTCTCCTGGCAACTGGCACGGCGGCTATATGGCCGATTGCTGCGCATGCCGCTGCTGAGCTACGCGACCATCAACCCCGGCGTGTTGAATAGCCGCCTCACCAACGACATGCGGATGATCGCTGCCGGCAGCCGTTACGCCGCGATGCATCGCGCGGGGACTTGAGAACTGGCGACCCCGGCAGGAATCGAACCTGCGACCAATAGCTTAGAAGGCTACTGCTCTATCCGCTGAGCTACGGGGCCCGGTCGATCCGTGTAGAGCATTTCCTGCCGGGATGGAACGAGGCACTGGTTTTGCCCGCCAAAGGTTTTCCCCAAAAACGGGCGGGCAAGCTCGCCGGCCGCGTTCAGCCGGCAAAATCGAAGAGATCGAGGGTGGCGGGCTGGCCGACGGGCGGCTTCGGGCGCGGCCGGGGCATCGACCGCCGGTCGGCAATCGGCGGCAGCGCCAAGGCCTGCTGCGGCGGCAGCGCGTTGAACACCGGCGCCTCTGCTGCGGCGGGTGCGAACTGCTGCAGCCATCGCGTTGCCGGCTCGATGACGCCCGGCTGCATGGCGTAGATGTTTTCACGGCCGCGCTTTTCCTCCCGCACCAGCCCAGCCTCCTTCAACACACGAAGGTGGCGGGAGATGGCCGGTCGGCTGATGGCGAAATGGGCCGCCAGCTCATGCACGGGCCGGGCGCGCTCATGGAGCAACTCCAGCACGCGGCAACGGGTTTCGTCGGCGAGCGCGGCAAATTGTGAAATCGGAGGCATGTCTTCCCCTAGGCGTCCCGCGCGGCCTACCTACGTAACAAGACGCTTACTGGTCAAGGCGGATACATCATTCTTCCGCAAGCGTTTTCGATGCTAGGATAGTCGACGGGCTAGACGGAGAAGACGGTGCGCAACACGATCAAGCGCCTGCGCCAGAGGATGTGGTGGCTGCCGCGGCGGCGGTTCTCGGCGGCGGAGCTGGTGGCCGATGGAATTGTGCATGGGGTGGGTCTGGTGGCGGGCATCGCCGTCGGCACGGTGCTGCTCGCGCTCGCCATGCTGAAGACGGCGCCGGCCGAGGCCCCTTCCCTCGCGGTTTACCTGCTGTCGCTGGTCGTCGTGCTGTCGGTCTCGATGGCCTATAATCTCTGGCCGAGCTTTTCGCCGGTCAAGCAATGGCTGGCGCGCTTCGACCAGGCGGCGATCTTCCTGTTCATCGCCGGAACCTACACGCCGTTCCTCGCCATCGTCGGCGGAGCCACGGCCAACGCGCTGATGCTCTTCGTGTGGAGCGCGGCCATTATCGGGATTGCGCTCAAGCTGATCGTGCCGGCGCGGTTCGGACGGCTGGCGATCCTGCTTTACCTCGCGATCGGCTGGAGCGGGGTGGTCGTGTTCCAGCAGCTGGCGGAGACATTGCCGCCGGTAACGCTCTGGCTACTGGTGGCGGGCGGCGTGCTCTATTCGGCCGGCATTATCTTCCACCTCTGGAACCGGCTGCGCTTCCAGAACGCGCTGTGGCACGGCTTCGTGGTCGTGGCGGCGATGTTGCAGCTCGCCGCAATCTTCGACTGCATGGTGATCAACCGGCTGTAAGCCCGCCGATGCCGCCATAGCCGACAATGGCGCATAGGATGGCGGCGGCGGCGTAGAGCGGGCCCATGACCCGCTTCTCGCGGCCCGAATTCGAGCGCAGGGCGCCGAACATTTGCGTTACCACGAAGAGGAAGATCGCCCACACCGCCCAGGTCAGCTCGAACGCCAGTTCAGGGTAAATCCAGCCGCCCCTGATGAGCAGCAGCGCGGCCATGGCCGCGAGAAAGGGCGACAGAATGGCGCTGCCGGTCCTTAGCCGCTGCGGCAGCGGGCCGGCCGGGGCCTGCCCGCCCCAGGCGAAGGCGGCAAGCGGCGCGCCCAGCGCCAGTACCGCGTGGAAGATGGCGAAAATAAAGAGGAGGATTGCCGCGAGCAGCGCGGCCAGGGACAGCGTCATTACCCAGTCGCCGGCTCGACACGGGACTGTTCCATCCTGTCGCCTGGCTCGAGGTCGATTGCCTTAGCGCGGCCGCCGGCGATCTCGAGCACGAAGCGGACCGGGGTGCCCGAGGGAATGGGCGTCAAATCCCCGGGGATGGCGTTGGGATGGACCGTTTCGACCGTACCGTCGGCCGCAATGAACACCATATCGAGCGGGATCAGCGTGTTCTTCATCCAGAACGCCACCATTTGGGGCGTCAGAAAATCAAACAGCATGCCGGCGTCCGGCGCCAGCGACTTGCGAAACATCAGGCCGCGCTCGCGTCCCGCCTCGGTATCGACAACTTTGATGTTGAAGGTGAAGTCGCCCTTCTTCGTATGAAGGACGGCATGCGAATCGTCCGCCCGGGCGGGCGCGGCCATCAGCAGGAGCGCGATGCCAAGGACCGAGGGAAGAAGCGGTTTGAAGTGCAGCATGGCAGCGATCACTACATGATTTCGCTCGCCGCCGGAATCACTCTTATACGATCCGCCGCCGCTGCCGGCCGGTGCCGACGGCTAATGCGAGGACGGCGCCTCTCCCCAGCCGTCCGGCCGGATTTCGGCCACCATGAGGCCCTTGGGGCCGACGCCGTAGCGGACCAG
>DASZUI010000219.1:0-10549 GCA_035547675.1 Devosia sp. | reverse complement strand
TCCTTCGAGGCTCCCTCCGGTCGCACCTCAGGATGAGGTAAGCGCAAATTCGACGACCTCAGGATCAGCTGGGCGTAAATTCCACAACCTCATGGTGAGGTGGGAGCGAAGCGACCCTCGAACCATGAGCCGCGCGCTCCCTACCTTCCCACACCGAAAATCCGGTCCAGCCGAATGGCCGGGGGGTCACCCCCTGAACGTATCCACCTTCGCCAGCGCCGGAAACAGCCGCGTCCAGAGCGCGACCACCAGCAGCGTGCCGATGCCGCCCACCACGCAGGCGGGCACCGCCCCGATCAGGCCCGCGACGATCCCGGACTCGAACTCGCCGAGCTGGTTCGAGGTGCCGATGAACAGCGAATTGACGGCGTTCACCCGCCCGCGCATGTCCTCCGGCGTCAGCAATTGCACGAGCGAGGAGCGGATGACGACGCTCACCGTGTCCGCCGCGCCGAGCACCAGCAGCGCCGCGATCGAGAGCGCGATGTTGGTCGAGAGCGCGAACACGATCGTCGCCGCCCCGAACAAGGCCACCGTCCCGAGCATGGTCTTGCCGACCCGGTGCTGGAGCTGCCAGCGCGACAGGGCCAGCGACATGATGACCGCCCCCACCGCCGGCGCCGAGCGCAGCATGCCGAGGCTCCATGGACCCGCATGGAGGATGTCGCGGGCGTAGATCGGCAGCAGCGCCGTTGCACCGCCCAGCAGCACAGCGAACAGGTCGAGCGAAATCGTCCCCAGCATCACCGGCCGGCGCCAGATGAAGGCGACGCCGGCGAATACCGATTTGAGGCTCACCGGCTCACGCTTCTCCACCCGTTCGAGCCGCGCGATGGCGATGACGCTGGCGCTCGCCACGAGATAGAACAGCGCCGCCACGGCAAAGGGCGCGACCGGCGACACGCCATAGAGCAGGCCGCCCAGCGCCGGGCCGACGACGAAGGCCACCTGCATGAAGGACGTCGAGCCGGCGATCGCCCGCTGCAGTATGCCCTCCGGCAGGATCGAGGGGAGCAGCGCCGCCATGGTCGGCCGCTCGAACGCCGTCGCCGCGCCGAGCAGCGTCACCGCCACGAAGATCAGCGGCACGCTGAGCCAGCCCATGAACTCCCCGATGGCGAGAAACGCCGCGGCCGCCGCCTCGATGAGCTGGCAGGCGAGCCCGATGCGCCGCCGGTCGAAACGGTCGGCGACATGCCCCACCACGAAGGTCAGCACCACCATGGGCAGGAACTGCGCCAGCCCGATATAGCCGAGATCATAGGCGTTGTGGGTCTTGTCGTAGACGAGCCAGCCCAGCGCGATCGCCACCGATTGGTAGGCTGTCATCGAAAGCACGCGCGAGACAAGGAATTTCATATAGCCCGGCTGCGCGAAAAGCCGGTCCTGGGCGGCGATGGCCTGGTCCATTGCCGTGCTCAATGCCCTTCGAAATCGATGAGCTTGAAGACGCCGACGCCGAGCGCCCGCAGCTTTTCCGCCCCGCCCAGATCGGTGAGATCGATGACGAAGCCGGCGCTCTCGACCACCGCGCCGGTGCGCCGCAGCAGCGACACCGCCGCCACCGCCGTGCCGCCTGTCGCGATCAGGTCGTCGATCAGCAGCACCTTGTGCACAGTGGACAGCACGTCGGCATGGATCTCGATGGTGTCGACGCCATATTCGAGCACATAGTTCTGCCCCAGCGTCTGCCCCGGCAGCTTGCCGCGCTTGCGGATCGGCACGAAGCCGACGCCGAGCTCGATAGCGACCCCCGCCCCGAAGATGAAGCCGCGCGCCTCGATTCCCGCCACATGGGTGATCCCCAGCCCGGCATGCGCTTGGGCCAATTGCTCGACACTCGCGCGGAACCCCGCGGGGTTTTCGATCAACGTGGTGATGTCGCGGAAGAGGATGCCCGGCTTGGGATAGTCCGGGATCGAGCGGACGAGCGATTTGAGGTCGATGGCCATGGGAAGCGGTAAATGCCGATGGTGAAAAGGAGCCGGCCGAATGCGGCGCGGCACCATACATTCACCCGCGGCAATGCGCTATCGAGGCAAGCTAGCCGATAATGCTTTTCGGCACGATCCGCCGCGCCGCCGCGCCCGCCCGGTAGGCGGCCTCGAGCGCGGCATCGGCCGCCGCGTCCTTGAGCGCCGGCGGCATCGCCCTGAGCCCGGCCCTGACCATCGGATGCCGGCTGATCGCCACGGCGACGCCCACCACCGCAATGGTGACTTCGACGGCGGCGACGGCGGAACGGACGACGGACATGGCGGAGAACTCCTCGGCTCAGCCGAATCTATCCCACAACGGGACCAAATCAAGGCGGCAGCGAGGAGTTTCCCGATGGCGCCGGCTGCCCACCCTCGACGCGGCGTGCGCGTCCGGAGCGGTATGGCGCGGCGGCAGTGCCCACGAGGCGCAGCCGAGCCCGAACCTTGGGCAGAGTGGGCTGCTGGATTCCGGCCTCCGCCGGAATGACGGCGGGGCGGGGGCAAGGCGGCGCCTCGCGCACCAACGTCATTCCGGCGCCGGCCGGAATCCAGCAACAAACGCCGCACCGCCCTACCCTGAGCTCGTCGAAGCACGAAGGACAGCCCACAGCCGCCCTACCTCCCCGCCTCGAAAGTCAGGTCCAGCCGAATGGCTGGCCCAGCCGAGTGGCTGGTCAGTGTTCGACGTTTTCCCAGATGCGGCGCTTGGCCAGCCAGAGGATCACCGCGAACAGCAGCAGGAAGGCGATGACGCGGAAGCCGGCTTCCTTGCGGCCATCGAGGCCGGGCTCCGACAGCCACGCCATGAAGGCGGCCACGTCGCGGGCATATTGGTCGACCGTTTCCGGCACTTTCTGCCCGTCGGGGCCCGCGGCGTATTTCACCCGGCCATCCGTCAGCGGCGGCGGCATGCCGATGGCATGGCCCGGGAAATAGGTGTTGTAGAACTTGCCCTGCGGCACGGTGAAGCCGGGCGGCGCGCTCTTGTAGCCGTTCAGCAGCGCGTAAATATAGTCCGGGCCACCTTCCTGATAGGTGGTGAAGAAGTCGAACAGCCATTGCGGGAACGGCCGCTCCTGCCCGCGCGCCTTGGCCAGCACGGACCAGTCGGGCGGCAGCGCGCCGCCATTGGCGGCGCGGGCGTCCTGCTCAGTCGCGAAGGGCGACGGCCAGTGGTCGGACGGCAGGCCGGCGCGCTTGCCGCCCTGCGCGGTGGGGTCGCTGATCTGGAACGTCGCCGCCAGCGCCTTGACCTGCGCGGCGCTATAGGCCGGTCCGCCTTCATCCTGCAGATTGCGGAACGACAGGAGCTTGGCCGAATGGCAGCTCGAGCAGACGTTCTGGAAGACCTGGAAGCCGCGGCGCAACTGGTTGCGGTCGTAGCGGCCGAAAATGCCGGCAAAGCTCCACGGCTGCTGCTGCACCTCGGGGATCGGCGGTGCACTAGTGTCGGTCGGGGTCTGCGCCAGGGCGGGCGCCGCACCCCAGGCCATGACGAGGCTGACGAACGCGGCGGCCAGAATGTTCGTGAACTTGATCATTGCGGTCCTGGTCCCAATCGTCAGCTGCGGGCCGGCCGCAACACGCTTTCCGAGATGCTGGCCGGCAGCGGCCGGGGCGTCTCGTAGCGCGAAAGCAGCGGCAGGATGATGAGGAAATAGACGAAGTAATAAAGCACGCCGATCTTGGCGAGCACCACATAGATGCCCTCGGGCGGCTTCGAGCCGAGATACATCAGCATCAGGAAATCGAGCACGAATATCCAGAAGACGATGCGGAAGGCCGGCCGGTAGCGCCCGGAGCGCGTACGCGCCCTGTCGAGCCACGGCACGAAGAACAGCACCACGATCGCCGCCCCGAAGACGATCACCCCGAGCAGCTTGGAATCGATGAACCAGATCGGGAAATCGATGGCCCTGAGGATCGCGTAATAGGGCAGGAAATACCATTCCGGCACGATTTCGGGCGGCGTCACCAGCGGGTCGGCGGGAATGTAATTGTCCGCATGTCCGAGGATGTCCGGCGCGAAGAAGGCGACCCAGGCGAAGGGGATGAGGAACACCACGACCGCGAACAGGTCCTTGACGAGGTAGTAGGGATGGAACGGCACGGTGTCCCGCCCCGACTTCACCTCGACCCCGGTCGGATTGTTGTTGCCCGGAATATGCAGCGCCCAGATGTGCAGGACGACGATGGCTCCGATCACGAAGGGCAGCAGGTAATGCAGCGAGAAGAAGCGGTTGAGCGTGGGATTGTCCACCGCAAAGCCGCCGCGCAGCCATTGCAGCAGCGGATCGCCGATCACCGGGATCGCCGCGAAGATATTGGTGATGACGGTGGCCGCCCAATAGCTCATCTGCCCCCAGGGCAGCACATAGCCGAAGAAGGCCGTGGCGATCGACAGCACGAAGATCAGGCAGCCGAGCAGCCACAGCGCCTCGCGCGGCGCTTTGAACGAGCCGTAATACATGCCCCGTGCCAGGTGGATGTAGAGCGCCAGGAAGAACATCGAGGCGCCCACCGAATGGACCGCCTGGATCAGCCGCCCGCCATTGACGTCGCGCTTGATCAGCTCGACCGAATCGAAGGCGAGCTGCGCATTGGGCGTATAGTGCATGGAAAGCGCCAGGCCGGTGACGATCTGGATGATCAGCATGGCGCCGAGGATGGAGCCGAAGGTCCACCAGTAGCTGAGGTTCTTCGGCGTAGGATAATTGAGGATGAGTTCCCGCGTGCCGCGGATGATGGGAAGCCGCTGATCCCACCAGCCGATAAAGCCGCGCTCCGTCGTGTAGCTGCCCTGATGATCGGCCATGCCCCTGCCCCCTAACCGATGGTGATGGCGGTATTGCTGGTGAATTTGTAAGGCGGAATCACCAGGTTCCGGGGCGCCGGCCCCTTGCGGATGCGGCCGGCCGAATCATATTGCGAGCCGTGGCACGGGCAGAACCAGCCGTCGAAATCGCCCTGACCGGGCCCGTGCGGGATGCAGCCCAGATGCGTGCAGATGCCGATCTGCACCAGATATTGCTCGTGCCCGGGCTTGGTGCGCTCCTCATCGGTCTGCGGATCCCTGAGGTCCGACAGCGGCACCGCCTTGGCCTCCTCGATCTGCTTGGGCGTGCGGTAGCTGATGAACACCGGCTGGCCGCGCCACTTGATGGTGACCGACTGGCCCTCCTGCAGCGACGAGAGGTCGAAATCCACGGTCGACAGGGCCAGCACCGAGGCGTCGGGGTTGAGCTGGTTGATCAGCGGCCAGATGCCGCCTATGACCGCGCCCACCGTACCAACAGCACCGGCCGCGACATATAGAAAATCCCGCCGCGTGCCATGAGGCGCGGGATGTGCATCTGCTTCACTTGCCAAGGTGATATCCCCGTTTGGGTCGACTCGCTCACCGCCCCGCGGGTACAGCCGGTTCTAGGGTGCAACCAGCCACCGCCCGCCCTCCTGAGGCCAGGTGATCTGGATTTCTTTTTGCACTCTCGTCGGCACTTGTCCAGCCTGCCGACGGGTGACTTGTGGCTTGCGCGCCACTAACCTGGGCAACATAGCTTCGCTTCCCGCCTCCTGCCTTTTCGCGCCTCCCATGCCCGTCGAACTCGCCCTCTACCAGCCGGATATTCCGCAGAATACCGGCACGCTGCTCCGGCTCGGCGCCTGCCTCGGCGTGCGCGTCCACATCATTCATCCGACGGGATTCGCCTTCTCGGCGAAGACGCTGCGCCGCGGCGCGCTCGACTATCTCGGCCATGCCGATTATCAGGAGCATGTGAGCTACGCTCGGTTCGACCTCTGGCGGCGCGCGGCCGGGCGCCGCCTCGTGCTGCTGACCACCAGGGCCGATGAGTCGGCCTATGCCGCGCGCTATGGCGAAGCCGACATCCTCATGGTCGGCCGCGAGAGCGCTGGCGTGCCGGAAAGCGTGGCCGAAAGCGCCGACCTCAGGGTGCGCATCCCCATGCGCCAAGGGCTGCGCTCGATCAATGTGGCGCTCGCCGCCACGCTCATACTGGGCGAGGCCAAGCGCCAGACCGACGGATTCAGGGACCTGATATGACCGAAACAGATATGGAAGCCCGCAAGGCGCGCGCCAGCGCCTGGTTCCGCGAGCTCCGTGACGCCATCGTCGCCGACCTCGAAAAGCTGGAGGACGAGGTGACCGGCCCGCAGGCCGGTTTGCCCCCCGGCCGCTTCGCCATCGAGCCCTGGACGCGCGAGGCGGGCGGCGGCGGCGAGATGGGCATGCTGCATGGCCGGGTGTTCGAGAAGTTCGGCGTCCATATCTCGGTCGTGCATGGCCAGTTCACCGCCGATTTCGCCCGCCAGATGCCCGGCACCGAGGAGAACGCCGCGTTCTGGAGCGCCGGCGTCTCGCTCATCGGCCATCCGTGGAACCCCAACGTCCCCGCCGTGCACATGAACACGCGCATGATCGTCACGCAGGACTGGTGGTTCGGCGGCGGCGCCGACCTGACCCCTGTGCTCGACCGCCGGCGCACCCAGGACGACCCCGACAGCATCGCTTTCCACGCCGCCATGGAGGCCGCCTGCGCCGCCCATCCGCAGGTCGATTACGCCCGCTACAAGGCCTGGTGCGACGAATATTTCTATCTGCCCCACCGCAAGGAGCCGCGCGGCATCGGCGGCATCTTCTACGACCACCACAATTCCGGCGACTGGGACGCGGATTTCGCCTTCACCCAGGATGTCGGCCGGGCCTTCCGCGGCATCTATCCCGAGCTCGTCCGCCGCAATTTCGAGACCCCCTGGACCGAGGCCGACCGCGACGAGCAGCTCGTCCGCCGCGGCCGCTATGTCGAGTTCAACCTGCTCTACGACCGCGGCACCACCTTCGGCCTCAAGACCGGCGGCAATGTCCGCTCCATCCTCTCCTCCATGCCGCCCGCGGTGAAATGGCCGTAACCGGCGATTGCGGCGGATCAAACTGGATTCCCGCCTGCGCGGGAATGACGGTGTATCGGGCACGCCCCCGCCACAACCTCGACGTCATTCCCGCGAAGGCGGGAATCCAGTTTCAGAGCGCGCGCCGACCGACGGAACCCCCGCCTCCGCCCTCGCGTTTGGCCTCGAATCCGCGAAAGCCGGGAGGTTCAGATGAAGCGTTACGATTGCCTGGTGCCGGGCTGCCCCTGGCACACCGAAGCCGATGACGCCGCCGAAATCGTGCGCCGCGCCACCGACCATTTGCGCGAGGTCCACGACGAGACGACCATCCGCCCGCAAATGGTGGAACGGATCAAGGAACGCATCACCGAGGCCCAGCCGGCGCACTAAGCCCATGGGCCGTGCATTTGACTGGATTCCGGCCTTCGCCGGAATGACACCGTGGAATTCGGCAGGTCCTCGCCACGTCCCGGCGTCATTCCGGCGAAGGCCGGAATCCACTAACGCGCGCTTCCCTCGGGTTTGAGCCTACTTCCGCGCCGCCCTGAGCAGGGCATCCCGCTCCAGGGTGAAACCGCTCTCGATCCAGAGCTGCTCCAGCCGCTGCAGTTCCGCCCCGACCCGCGGTCCGGGCGAAAAGCCCAGCGCCAGCAGGTCCACCCCCGATACCGGGAACGGCCGCAGCGGCACATGCTGCAACTGGTCGAGCACGGCCGACTTGCCCGCCTCGGTCCAGCCGGCCAGCACCGCGGCGACATCGACCGCATCCGCCAGCGCCGCCGGATAGCGATAGGCCGCCTCGTGCACCTTCAGTTCCTCGAGCAGCCGCGCCGCCGCCACGATAGTGTGCGCGCGCGCCATCTCGTCATTGGAGAGCCGCCAGCGCGACTGGATATCCGCCGCCCCGCCGGCGACGATCACCGCGAGCCGCCCCACGAAATTCGGATGGCGCGCCACCACGCCATAGCTCCTGAGCCGGCCGACCGTCTCGTCCGGCAGCTCGAGCACCCCGACCTCCTGCATGGTCCTGAGCGTCGTGGCGATGCGCGGCAGTTCCAGCATGCGGCGCATCTCGGCGCCCACCCGCTCCGCCGAGAGCGAGCCGAGCGTGCCGGCGGCGCGGCGCACCGCATCGAGCCCCGCCGGATCGAAGCGCTCGCCGCCATGGCTCGCCGAAAAGCGGAAGAAGCGATAGACCCTGAGCCGGTCCTCGGCGATGCGCCGGTCGGGATCGCCGATGAAGCGCACGTGATGTTCGGCGAGGTCGCCCGCCCCGCCGATCGGATCGTAGAGCGCGCCGGTCATGTCGGCATAGAGCGCGTTCATGGTGAAGTCGCGCCGCTCGGCATCGCGCGTCCAGTCCGTGCCGAAGCGCACCACCGCGTGGCGCCCGTCGGTTTCCACGTCCTCGCGCAGCGTCGTCACCTCGACCGCCAGCGCGTTGAGCCGCAGCGTGACCGTGCCGTGCTCGAACCCCGTCGGATAGGCGGCAACGCCGCGCCGCGCCGCCCGCGCCATCACCTCCTCGGGCAACAATTCGGTTGCAAAATCGAGCTCCCCGCCAGGCCGCTCGATCCCCAGCAGCGTGTCGCGCACGATGCCGCCCACCGCCCGCGTCCTCAGCCCCTCGCCGTCGAGCAGCGAAAAGATCGCCTGCGTATCGGGATGGTTGAGCCAGGGCGCCCCCTTGAGCCGGCGCTCGAACTGGCCGCGCCCTAGCATCCCGGCGCCCCGGCCAGCGCCATGTCGTAAAAGCGCCGCGTCAGGTTGGCGGTGATGCCCCAGATGCGGTGGCCCTCATGGTCGATCTGCCAGGAGGTGTGCTCGATCCCCTTGCGCATGATGGTCATGGTCAGATAGGTGCCCGCCGCCATCAGCCGGGCGAGCGGCACCTCGAACACCGCCTCCACCTCGCCCGGATTGGGCACGAAGGGCCGCGACGGCGCAACTTCCGCTACCACCGGCGTAATCAGGTAATTGGTCCCGGTGAAATAATTCGGCAGGAAGCCGAGCACCCGCGCCTCGGCGGGCACCAGTCCCACCTCCTCGTGAGCCTCGCGCAGCGCCGCCTCGGCGGCATCGCGGTCTCCCGCATCGATCTTGCCGCCCGGAAACGCCACCTGCCCGGAATGATTGCGCAGCGTCGCCGCGCGCTCGGTATAGAGCACATTGTGCCCGCCCGGCCGCCGCACCAGCGCGATCAGCACCGCGGCGGGCACCGGCGGGCGGTTGAACGGCTCGTCGGGCATCCAGTCGGGCATGAACGCGCCCTCCTCGTCCACCGCCTCGGGATGGGCGAGCAGGCGCCGTTCGATATGTGCAACAAGGTCGTCGTCGACGGCCAGCATCTTGCCCCGAAATGAACTTTCGCGACGACGTTAACACAGGGATTTAGGAAATGCGCGGGTTACGACGGCGGGGAAGCAGGCCCCCTCACCCGGCGCTTCGCGTCGACCTCTCCCCCAAGGGAGAGATGACGCTGCGGCGAGGCACTGCCCTGAATCACCTCTCCCTTTGGGGGAGAGGTCGGATTGCGCCAGCAATCCGGGTGAGCGGGCCTTCCTGGCCTCAGCCCCGCGCTTGGACCCGGCGATCGGCTAGGCTGAGCGCGCGGCAGTACCCCCACCCGTGATCCCTCCCCCCTTGAGGGGCTTCGGAGCGCCCCGAAGGGGCAAATCGATCCGGTGGATCGATTTGAGCGGAAAAGGCCTCGGCAGAGGCAGGGGTGGCGGCAGCCGGGTGGGGGTGGGCCGCCAGCAGAACCTTCGGCTGAGAACGCCGGCGAAAACTCAGCCCTCAGCCCTGTGCCTGAATCCGGCGATCGGGCGCCGCGGGAAGCAGGCCCCCTCACCCGGCGCTCCGCGCCGACCTCTCCCCCAGGGAGAGGTGAAGTACGGCATCGCCTCGCCTCGCGACCACCTCTCCCCGTCGGGGAGAGGTCGGATTGCGCCAGCAATCCGGGTGAGGGGGCCTTCGGCCCGGCTCAGCCCTGCGCCTTGCGCTTGAACCCGGCGATCGGCCCGGCGAGCCGCGTCGCGAGGCCGGGATCGGCCGGCGCGTGAACCAAGACGCGGGCGGGATCAACCGGCCCGGGGAACTGGATGGCGCCATGCGTCGTCCTGGCGAAGCCGAGCGGCCCGTAATAGGGCTCGTCGCCCACCAGCAGCACGAACTCGCCCTCTTTGCGCTCGAGTGCGATCCGGCAGGCCTCGCGGACCAGAAGCTTGCCCGCGCCCATGCCGCGATATTGGGGATCGGTTGCCAGCGGCCCGAGCAGATAGCCGTTGACGCCGCCCACGCTGATGGGCGTCATCCAGACCGACGACACCGGCACGCCGCCGATCTCGCCGATCAGCGACAGGCTCTTGTCGATGGGAAAGCGCTCCCGCACGCGGAACGCGGCCTTGGCGAAGCGGCCCGGCCCGAAGGCAAGGGCCTGCAGGTTCTCAACGAACTCGTCATCGGCGGGAGTGGCAAAACGGCTTACGGGGAGACCCCGTTGCGGAGGCTCGAGCGGGGTGGCGCTCTGCAAGGACGGCATGGTCATGTGACGTGTCCCGATAGGAATTGCGGGCGAGCGAAATCGACGAGGCTCAGCTTCGTCGCGTCACGTGAACAACTTTCTCCATCCTGGGCGCCTCCACGCCTGAAACGCGCAT
>DASZUI010000218.1:0-2397 GCA_035547675.1 Devosia sp. | reverse complement strand
CACCTCCATCCGCGGCAATAACTGCAGCAATTGCCGCGAGGTCGCGATCTATTCGGAATTCGCCTTTTCCGGCTCGGCCATCATCGGCAATATCGTCGACGGCGCGTCGGGCGGCATCTCGATCACCAATTCCGACCAGGGCGGGCGGCTCGCCACCTGCTCGGGCAATATCGTCCGCAACATCCTGCCCAACTCCCCCACCAATCCGGACGCGACGCCCTTCGGCATCGGCGCCGAGGCCGATACCGTCATCATCGGCAACACCGTCTCCGACGTACCGGGCATCGGCATCGCGGCGGGCTATGGGGCCTATCTGAGGAACGTGCTCGTCGCCGACAATGTGGTCAGCGGCGCGGAGACCGGCATTGCCGTGTCGGTGGCCGACGGGATCGGGCCGGTGCGCGTGGCAGGCAATATGATTGCTGGTGCTAAGGCCGGCGGCATTGTCGGGATGCGCTGGACGGAGGTCGCGAGCGCGGACCTAGCAGCGGACGCCGGCAGGTTCCCCGGCGTCTCGGTCGAGGGAAATGTGACCACTCCCTAAAAAGAACGGCCCGGAGGCGATCCGGGCCGAGTTCGACTGCTTGGGAGGTAGTCGGAGGGAGAAAGCGCCGATGCAGCGGCGCCGCAGAGGCGGTCAGCCGATCCGGTTGACCGCAAGCTGTTTGACATCGAGCGCCGCCGCCTGGGTCGGGATGACCCGAACCTGCGGCGAAGTGCCGGCGAACGTCGGATGCACCACGAAAGCCGCCGCCCCTACCACGACGAGCCCCGCCATCATGGCGGCGATCAGCAGAGCTTCACGTTCCTTGCGCATTTCCGTCTCCTCGGCGACAGCATCTGTCGATGATCAACAGGCTAGCCCGATGCCTTTGAACCGGCCCTGAGCCGCGCGTTAAGGTTTCATTCATAATTGCGGCCGGGCGCGGCGGGTTCCCGCTCAGCGGTGGCTGACGTAGAGAATGGCCGCGTCCGGCGCGAGGGCGATGCCCAGCACGTCGTGGGCGCGGTAGCCGGTCTCCTCGAGGCTGGCGCCGAGAGTGGCGTTCCCGGCGATCGCCGGCAGCAGTCCCTGGATATTGGCGCTGTTGAGCCGGACATCCACGCCCTGCGTCAGGCTGCGGCGCAGCGTATCGCAAAGCGGCACGATATGGACGACATCGTGCTCGTCGACCCGCCTGACTTCGGCCACGGACACCGGGCGGAGCTGGCGGATGCGGTCGGTGCAGGCCTGGTGATTGACCACATGCGGGCGGCGCGGCGGCACCGCGAAGCAGAGCACGGTGCAGTCCGAACCGTTCGAGGACGAGCCGCCGCCGCCACCGCCGGCGGGGCCGCGGACAATGGCCGCTTCTGCGGGGGCCGAAAGCCCGCCGGCGATGAGGAGGATTGCGGCGATCGCGCCGGGAATAAGCTTGTTCATTTCAGTTCCCTCTGGGCTTGGGCGGGACCGGACCGGGCCGGCGGCGCCTGTTGTTCGATGCTGACGAAGATGGGCGCGTCGCCTTGAACCGGCCGTGAGGCGCTCGTTCAGCCGGAATTCACCATGCCGCCTCCGACCGGGCGCGTTTGCGGCCGGCGGCGGCACTTGCTATTGTCGCGCGCAACCGCCCGATCAGCGGGCAATCTCAATGAGATAGGGAGCCGGCCATGCCGAAGATCGTCGTCACGGGAGGAAGCGGCAAGCTGGGCCGTGCGGTGGTGAAGGATCTGCTGGCCCATGGCCATGAGGTGCTCAACCTCGACCAGGCGCCCTCGCGGGAGGCGAATGTGCGGACGGTGCGCGTCGACCTCACCAATTATGGCGAGGTGATCGAGGCGATCTCGGGCGGCATCGATGAGCGCCAGGGGCCGTTCGAGGCCGTGGTGCACCTGGCCGCCATACCGGCGCCAGGGCTGTTCCCGAACGCGCATACCTTTCGAAACAACGTGCCCGCGACCTATAATGTGTTCCTCGCGGCGCGCGAGGCGGGCATCAAGACGGTGGTCTTTGCCTCGAGCGAGACGGTGCTGGGCCTGCCCTTCGACAATCCGCCGCCCTATGTGCCGGTCGACGAGGAATATTATCCCCGGCCGGAAAGCGCCTATTCGCTGGGCAAGCTCCTCGACGAGACCATGGCCCGGCAGTTCGCCCGCTGGGACCCCGAGCTCAAGATCGCCGGGCTGCGCTTCTCGAACGTCATGGACCCCGAGGATTACCAGCGCTTTCCCGGGTTCGACGCCGACCCCCGGCTCAGGAAGTGGAATCTCTGGGGCTATATCGATGCGCGTGACGGCGCGCAGGCGGTTCGGCGCGCCATCGAGGCCGATTTCAAGGGGTTCGAGGCGTTCATCATCGCCAATGCCGACACGGTGATGTCGCGGTCGAATGCGTCGCTGCTGGCCGAGGTCTTCCCC
>DASZUI010000217.1:0-6841 GCA_035547675.1 Devosia sp. | reverse complement strand
GCCTCGCGGAAGAGCTCGCGGTCCTCGGCCTTGTCGATGGCCTCGGCGTCGGCGCCGATCATCTCAACGCCGAACTTTTCGAGCACGCCCATTTTGCGCAGCGAGAGGGCGCAGTTGAGCGCCGTCTGCCCGCCCATGGTCGGGAGCAGGGCGTCGGGCTGTTCCTTCTCGATGATCTTGGCGACGACCTCCGGCGTGATCGGCTCGACATAGGTCGCATCGGCCAGTTCCGGATCGGTCATGATGGTGGCCGGGTTGGAATTGACCAGGATGATCCGGTAGCCCTCTTCGCGCAGCGCCTTGCAGGCCTGGGTGCCCGAATAGTCGAATTCGCAGGCCTGGCCGATGATGATGGGGCCTGCGCCGATGATCAGAATGGATTTGATGTCGGTACGCTTGGGCATCGGAGCTCTTGTTTGTTCGGCCGGTTGGCGGGACGCGCGGAAAGACCCGCGCGGAGCGCGGGCTGCAACACGGGGACGTGAGGTTAGACGCGCTCCTTAGCCGAAGCGGTGAAGGAAGGGAAGGGCTTCGAGGCGCGGAGGCGGCGGCGTCCGGAGGTGGCTAGAGCTTTTGGTCGCCGCCGATGGCCCAGTCGCGGCAGTCGTGCGGCAGTAGAAAGCCTTAGCCGGTCCCAGGCTCGCCAAAATGCAGATTTCCCGCTTCGTGATGGGGGCTGGTATAAAGGCGCCAGCCGACCCACTGGAGCGCCAGATGCATCGCCTGAATGGCGTCGGCTCCCATGGCGTAGCTTTCGAAGGCGCCCTCCGGCCATCCGATCGAATAATCGCATCGCCAGGAGCCGTAGTCGTCGAAGGGCATTTCGAGCCGCACCGGCACTGGCGTGGTGCCATGGATCGTTGTCACCCGCAGTACGCGCTCCATCGCAGCCATTCGTCCTCTCGCCCGGAAGATGTCTCTGGTCGAGCTATAGCTCCTCGCCCCGGATCGAGCGAGGAGTAGTGGGCCGCCAGCCGGTTTACGGCTTCGCATAGACCGGCGTCAGCCGGGCGGTGGCGAGCGCGTGGTCGGCGAGCCATTTGCCGATCTCGGGTGCCTTGGCGCCCGAGGGAATGGCGGATTTGGCGTCCGGCATGGCGTAGACCGTGATCTGGTAATGGTGGGCCGGGCCGGCGGGCGGGCAGGGGCCATCATAGTTGAGGTGTCCGGCGCCATTGGGCAGGGCGGTCGCGCCCGGCGGCAGCGCGCCGGCGGCGCCGGCGCCTTCGGCGAAGCCCTTGACCGAAACCGGAATGTCGGCGGCCAGCCAGTGCCAATAGCCCGCTTTGCCCGCGTCCGGGTCGAACATGGTGATGGCGAGGCTCTTGGCTTTGGCCGGCACCGCCCGCCAGGCAAGCTCCGGCGAGGTGCTCTGCCCGCCATAACGGGCGCAGACGAACTTCACGTCGAAGGACTTGCCCTCCTGGACGTCGCGGCTGGTCAGCTGCATGGCAAAAGCGGGCGTCACGGCGAAGATCGCCAGCCCCGCAGCGGCTAGGTATCTCAACATCGCTATTCTCCCTTCACGGCCGGCGCGGCCGGCCTTGCCGAGTAACGCCTGCCGGCCGCCGGAGGTCCAATCACGAGGCGCGGCGCTGCCGCCGGGGACGGTGCCGGTCAGTCCGGGAAGGCAGCCGCGAGCCGCGACCTGAGATCGCCGCCATCGGCATAATCCACGTTGTCGAGGCGCA
Organism: Devosia sp.; assembly: GCA_035547675.1. Classification (GTDB taxonomy): domain Bacteria; phylum Pseudomonadota; class Alphaproteobacteria; order Rhizobiales; family Devosiaceae; genus DASZTU01. The sequence goes on along the minus strand of DASZUI010000217.1, from coordinate 5,150 downwards.
GCTGGTCGTCGACGAAGCGGAGATCGAGCTTGTCGGCATAATTCTGCGCGGCGTCGTCGAAAGTGTAGCTGATGATGGCCACCGGCACCTCATAGGTGCCGCTCATGCCGACCAGCATGCAGCCGGCGGGCTTCAGCACCCGGCTTCGCCAGGGAATGCCCTCCGGCAGCGGTGCCTTGGCGCCCGGATAGGCCTTGAGGAAGGCAGCGTTTTTCGCCTCGGCGTCGGCGATGCGCTTGCCGAGGTCGGGCGTCAGCAAGTCCTTGAGCGGCGTCATGTCCCCATTGAGGACCGCGGCGCAGAAGATGGCGCCGAGCTGACTGGCCGACAGGTCGGATGCCGAGGCCGGGGCGACGGCAACAAGGCTCAGGACAATGGCGAGAAAGGGAAAACGCATATCGGCTCTTTAGGGGTGACGGTTGGGTTAGACTAGCGGTGGAAGCGGGCGCGCGCGCACTTTGGCAAAGCCGGTCCTATTCTTCCGGCTCGGTGGTAAACAGCAGCGGATAGCCCTTGGAGCGCGCCATTTCGGTGGCCCGGGTCGCCTTGGTCTCGGCGATCTCGCGGGTGAACACGGCCACGACGCAGGAGCCTTTCTGGTGGGCGGTAAGCATCACTTTCATGGCCTGCGCCTCGTTCATGCGGAACTCCGCCTTGAGCACGGTCACCACGAATTCGCGCGGGGTGAAGTCGTCATTGAGCAGGATGACCTTGTGCAGCGGCGGCCGCGCGACTTTCGGCGCTACTTTGGCGCGGGGCTTGGTATCGATGTCGGGCATGAGGCGACCTCCCTAGAGGATGTCGGCGGGCAGTGTAGAGCATTTCGGGCGCCGATGGAATCGGCGCCCGGTCACGTACCTGTGGTCACTTGGCTGTAGTCACGTGGCCCTAATCACTTGGCCGGGCTTGGCCGGATGGTGATCCAGGCATCGGGGAAGAAGCCGCGCGCATCGACCGGCCATTGCTGGCCCTTGGGGATCATCGGCCGCTTGGCCTTGCAGTACCACCAGCCGGCCGGTGCGGGGACGCGCTTGGTGCCGGGGTGCTGCTTGCAGAAGGCAATCATCTGCTCGACCGATGGCGTCTGCTCGCAGACCGGGCCGCCGCGGGAATCGCAGGCGCGCACGGCGCCGTCCTCGCAGCGCCAGTGTACCGGCCCTTGCAGGCCGCCATGCGTCTGCGACAGGGCACTGCCGATCACGAAGGGCAGGGCGGGGCCGGTGAAGCGGCTGTCGGGATCGTCGATCGTGCCCACCGCGCTGCAATAGGCGAGGGGGTCGCTAAAGCTCGACGAGGTCGTGGAGGCCGCCGGCGGGACCGGGTTAGGGGTCGCGGTTGCCGGCGCGGTTGGCGCTGCCGGGGCCGGTGCGGCTTCGGGCGGCGGCTGGACGGGTTGCGCCGGGGCCGGCTGCACTTCCGTCGGGGATGGCGCAGCGGCTTGGCTGCGGTCCAGGCGCGGCGCCGGGGCCACAGGTTCGACGGTGCCGTTTGCGGCGACAAGAGTGGCCGGCGGCAGTGCAGCCGGATCGCCGGCCGCCGGCGCCGATGCGGGAAGCGGCGCCTCGGCCGCGGCGATCGGCTGGCCGGAGGCGTCGGCGGCAGGGTGGAACTGGGCAGGTGCGGCGGCCGCGACCGACTCCGCGGCGGGGGGCGAGGCGGCGAAATGCCGTAGCGCCGCGGCGAGCGTGGTGACGCCAGTGGATGGCATGGAGGCCGTAATGGCCACGGGCTGTGCAACCGGCTGCCCGGCAGATTTGAAGTCCATGGGCGCCGGCGCCGGCGCCTTGGCCGCGGGCTTGGGCGCGGCGACGGCAGGATGGTGGTCGCCGAACAGGGCAGATTGCGCGCCACGGCGATAATCCATGACCAGAGCGACGACGATGGCGACCACCACCAGCAGGAAGATGAGGGCGATGAGCAGGCGCAGGGCCCGGCGCAGGCCTTCGGTGCGGCGGTGCGCGCGATCGTCGACGGGCAGCTCCTCGACCCGTGGGTCTATGGGCGCGGGCTCCTCCTGGGCCAAGGGCTCGGCGGCTGCCGGCGCCGGCGGCGCGGCGGGCGCTGTGGCGGGCGACGGGGCGGGGGTGGCGACAGAGGTGGGCGTGTCGGCAACCAGCGCCAGGGCCGGCTGCCGCGTGGACTCGATACTTGCAACAGCCGGCTCAGTCTTTGCGAGCGGCGGCAGGCGCGGCTCCAGCGGCGGCAAGTCGGCGGTGCGCGTGAGCGCCGGCGTCGCCGTTTCGGCGACGATGACGGGGGCATCGCCCACGGTCACGACCGGCGTCTTCGCCGCGGCAAGCGCCTCGGCCACGACGTCGTCGAGTTCGGGGGTGCTCGGGGCGGTCCCGGGGGGCGGTGCGGACGGCATGGGCGCCGGCGTCGGCAAGACGGTTGGTGCCGGCCCGAAATCGGGCTCGCTACGCTGCGGCCCGGCGGCCAGACCGGCCGATGGGGCTGGCGCTACCTCGGCGGCATAGGCCGGCGCGGGGGCCTCCTCGCGCGGCCGGCGGCCGAACAGCACGACCAGCATGGCGGCGGCCGCAAAGGTGAAGGGGAGGGCGGCAAGGAAAATCGCTTCATGGCCGGCGAGCCAGGCGACGCCTGCCCAGCCCAGGGCGCCGAGCAGCAGGAAAAACGCGGCCAGCCGAGGGGCCCCCACGGCAAGGCCGGCGCCGAAGAGGCAAAGCGCTGGCAGGGCCAGCAGTGCCGCGCGCGCAATGATGTCGGCGTGGCTCCCCAGCACCGCGTTGCCGGCGAGCGATGGTTCCAGGCCGCCCAGCACGACGACGCCGATGCCGCATAGACCCGCCACCACGCCAAAGATCAGCGCTGCAATCCTCACTCGCCTGTCCTTCCGCCGGATTTGCCGCAAACACGGTCCCATGCCGATTCCGGCGGCCGCATCTCAGCGAAGATAGCGACAGCGGAGGCTCAGCGGCAATATGGCGGGTGATACGGGGGTAAAAGTGTGGCGAACGTGCCGCCGGCTTTTGCGTTGTGTTCGGGTTGCGCCGCCGTTCTGACGGCGCGTTCCATAGAACAGACGGAGAAAAGCCATGGCGCAGCCCTCCCGCGTCCAGCTCAATGATGGCCGGAGCATTCCGCAACTCGGTTTCGGCGTTTGGCTGGTGCCCCCCGAAAGCACCGAGCAGGTGGTTGCCGAAGCGCTAAGGACGGGTTTCCGCGCCATCGATACGGCCGAAGGCTACGGCAATGAGCAGGGCGTGGGGACGGCGATCCGGCATAGCGATATCGATCGCAGCGAAATCTATGTCACCAGCAAGCTGCGCAATGGGGCGCATGCCTATGACGAGGCGTTGAAGGCCTTCGACCGCACCATGGCGGCGCTCGACCTCGACGTGCTCGACCTGTTCCTCATCCATTGGCCGGTGCCCGCGCAGGACAAATATGTGGAGGCCTGGAGGGCCCTCATCCAATTGCAGAACGATGGGCGGGTTCGCTCCATCGGCGTCTCCAATTTCAACACCGAACATCTCGAGCGGATCATCGGCGAGACCGGGGTCGTGCCGGTCATCAACCAGGTCGAACTCCATCCGCGCTACCAGCAGCGCGCGCTGCGCGCCTTCCACGCCCGGCACGACATCCGCACCGAAAGCTACAGTCCCCTGGGCCACGGCAAGGACATTTCCAATCCGATCATCGGCAAAATAGCCGAAAAGCATGCCCGCACGCCGGCCCAGGTGATCATCCGCTGGCACCTGCAGCAGGATCTCATCGCCATTCCGAAATCGGTGACGCCGGAGCGCATCCGCGAGAATTTCGCGGCGCTCGATTTCGAACTGGACCAGGAGGACATGAGGCAGATCGAGCGGCTGGACGATCCGCAGGGCCGGATCAGCGGCAATCCGGCGACCAGCAACGACTTGTTCTAGAGCGTTTCACGTTCTGCTTGAATCAGAACGTGAGCTCTAAGTTTTTGAGTTGTCGCGTTTTCGAAGCGGAAAAGTGGAACCACTTTTCCTGAAAAAGCTCTAGCTCGGTTCGCGGGCGCGAAGCGGTTCGCCGATCGCGCCTTCGGCGATCTCTGTTGCGCCCGTGAGGCGGCCATAAATGCCGAAGGAGGCGGGCGCAGCCGTCGGCCGGCTACGACTCAGCCCGCCGATGAGCTTGAGCGGCTGGCGGCCGCGGCTCGCGTCCTGGCGGCTGATATTGGGCAGCTCGCAGCGCATGCAGGGTTCCTGGAAGACCAGTTCGGCCGCGCCGAAGCGGATTGCCGCGTAGCGCTCTTCGAAGAAGGCCGTCTCGTCCTCCGCCTCCAGCACCAGGCTGGGGCGAAAGCGCTCGATTTCAACGGCGGCGTCTCCCTGCGCCGCGAGCGCCGCGTTGAGGGCGTCGAGCGAGTTTCGGGACACGGCATGGACCGGATTGAGCCCGGGCCAGGCATGGGCGGCAGCGCCGACCCGCACCAGCCGGGCGGGCCGTGCGAAGGCCTCGGTCAGCCAATCCGCGGCGGCATCGCCGGCATCTATCCCAGGCAAATCGTGGCCATACATGCTGACGGCGGCCCCGGCGCCGTGATGGCCGCGCGGCACACGCAGGTCCGGCATGCCCGGCAGGCTGACGATGATCGCCTCGTCATCGAGCCGGCAGCGGCTCAGCGCCATTTTCGGCAGATCGCCCTGCCACAGCTTGTGGCCGCGTTCGTCCACCACGATCCACTCACGATCGAGCGCCAGCGAACCCGCCGGCGTCACGGCCGCCCGCGCCAGCCGCACGCCGCCCATGGATTTGATGGGATAGACGTAGACTTCAGCGATGCGGATGGGGGTCATAGGAACAGCTTGAAACCCTCGTGGGTCTGGGCAAAGCCCAGGCGATTGTAGAAGCGGTGCGCATCGGTGCGGGATTTGTTGGACGTGAGTTGCACGAGGCCGCAGCCGCGGGCGCGGCAGCGCTCGATGGCCCAGCGCATCATCTCGCCGCCAATTCCCTTCGAGCGCCGGTCGGGGGAGACGTGGACGCTTTCGATCTGGCCGCGCCACATGCCTTGGCGCATGAGGCCGGGAATATAGCTGAGCTGGAAGGTGCCCACCGGGGTGCCATCGAGCTCGGCGACGATCAGTTCCTGGTTCGGGTCGGCGTTTATGGCGGCGAGCGCCGCCTGATAGGCTTCGTCCTGCGCATCGGCA
>DASZUI010000216.1:0-8702 GCA_035547675.1 Devosia sp. | reverse complement strand
TCGCCGGCCGATTCGAAGATGTTGAGCTCCTGCGTGCGGCCGGGCGTGTTGGAGGTGCGGGCGAGATTGCTCGTGCCGGTCAGCGCATTGATCAGCGAGGACTTGCCGACATTGGAGCGGCCGGCAAAGGCGATCTCGATCTTGTCCATTTCCGGCAGGTCGGCGAGCCGCACGCAGCCTTTGACGAAAACGAAAGGCCGAGCGAACAGCAGCCGCCCGGCTTCGGCGAATTCGTCGGTTTCGGCTTCGGGGGGCATGGGTGCCTCGTTCAATCAAACCGCGGCCTGTCCCCTCGCCCCTCTGGGGAGAGGGCTAGGGTGAGGGGTTCGCGCGCTCAGGTCGTGCCGCGTGGCGACCCCTCACCGGCCTGCCGGCCACCCTCTCCCAGAGGGGCGAGGGTTCGGATACCTACCCCGCCTTGTCCGCCTTCGGCGCCCGCCTGAAGCTGGCGAGGATGTTGCCGAACAGGTCCACCCGGGCGCCGTGGCGCTTCATGATGACGTATTGCTGGATGATCGAAAGCGTATTGTTCCAGGCCCAGTAGATCACCAGGCCCGCCGGGAAGGTCCCGAGCGTGAAGGTGAAGATGACCGGCATGATCTGGAAAACGGCCGCCTGGGTCGGGTCGGGCGGCGGCGGATTGAGCTTCATCTGCAGCCACATGGTAATGCCCATGATGAGCGGCCAGACGCCGATCGTCAGGAAGTGGCCGACCACCGGCACGAGCTCGGGATGCCACGGGATGAGCCCGAACAGGGTGAAGATATTGGTCGGGTCGGGGGCCGCGAGGTCCTGGATCCAGCCGAAGAAGGGCGCGTGCCGCATCTCGATGGTGATGTAGAGCACGGTATAGAGCGAATAGAAGACCGGAATCTGGATGAAGATCGGCCAGCAGCCGGCAAGCGGGTTGATCTTCTCGCGCTTATACAGCTCCATCGTCGCCTGCTGCAGCCCGGCGCGGTCGTCCTTGTACTTCTCCTGCATCGCCTTGATCTCGGGCTGCACGCGGCGCATGGCGCCCATGGAGGCATAGGAGCGGCTGGCGAGCGGAAAGAGCACCAGCTTGATCAGCACGGTGACGGCGAGGATGGCGAGGCCGAAATTGCCGAGCAGGCCGTGCAGAAGCTGGATCAGCTTGAACATCGGATGGGTCAGGAAGGAGAACCAGCCCCAGTCGATCATGTATTCGAAATGGTCGAAGCCGTATTTGTCCTGCACCGCGCCGATGACGGATTCCACCTTGGCGCCGGCATAGACATAGCTCTTGTTGCTGGCCGAGGCGCCGGGCGCCACCGTGACGGCGCCCTTGTCGACGAAGCTCGCCTTGTAGACGTCGAGATTGGCCGGCTTGCTCCAGGAGAAACGGGCGGCGATCGGGGTCTGCGGCGCGGGAATGACCGTGGCCGACCAGTATTTGTCGGTGAAGCCGAGCCAGCCGCCGGTCGAATTCAAATCGTCCTGCTGGTCCTTCTGCAGGTCGCCATATTTGTAATTGACGACGTTCTTTTCGGTAAGGAAACCGACGCCGCCTTCATGCAGGATCAGCCCGTTGACATTGTCGCCCACCGGCGTGCCGTGGCGGGTGACCTGGGCATAGGGAAGCAGGGAGACCGGCGCATTGGTCTTGTTGTCGACCGACTGCGTCACGGTGAAGAGGTAGTTCTGGTCGACCTCGAAGGTGCGGTGGAAGACGAGGCCGGCACCATTGTCCCAGCTCAGCGTCACCGGGGCGTTCGGGGTCAGCGCCGTCGCGCCGCCATCGACCGTCCAGACGCTGTCGCCGTCCGGCACCTTCACATTGGCGCCCTGGGCGGGGATCCAGCCCTGCTCGACGAAATAGGAATCGGGGGCCGTGGCCGGCGTCAGCAGCGTGACGAGCGGGCTCTGGTCGGAGATGTCGACATGGTAGTTCTTGAGCTCGAGATCGTCGAGCCGGGCGCCGGTCAGGTTGATCGAGCCGGCGAGCGCGGGGGTGTCGATCTTGAGCCGCGGCGTCGCGGCGATGGCCTGGGCGCGGGTGGCGAAGGCCTGGTTGTTGGTAGCATCCGGCGTGACCGGCGCGGCGCCATTGGCCGTGGACGCCGCGGGCGTCGCGGCCTGCTGGGATTGCTGCTGCTGGGCGAGCTGGGCCTGCTTGGCGGCGCGGTCGGCGGCGGGTCCGGCGATGAAATACTGCCAGCCGAACAGCACGATAATGCTCAGCACGATGGCGAGGATGACGTTGCGCGTATCGTTCATGGTCGCTGACGCGGTCCCCTATTCTGGCGGCCATTCTTGGCAGGCCGGGAAGGCGGGGCATCGACCCGCGCAATGAGTTTTTCGAGGTCGCCCACCAAAGCCGCGAACGGCGCGCCGAGCGCCTCGCGGCGGGCGATGAGCACGTAATCATGTTGGGGCTGGAAGGCGGCGGCACAAGCCCTGACCACGGCGCGCAACCGCCTTTTTACCCGGTTGCGCTGGGGGGCGTTGCCGACCTGCTTGCTCACCGTCAGGCCGATGCCCGGCTCGGCCTCGGCCACGGGCACGGCATGCAGCGCAAAACCAGGGCGCCCGACGCGGTTGCCCCGGGCGGCCCTCAGAAACTGAGACCTTTTGGTGAGCCGCCTGAGGCTCGCATTGCCTTGCGGCCCGGCCATCGGCTCCCGGCCTAGGCCGACAGCTTCTTGCGGCCCACGGCGCGGCGGCGGTTCAGGACGGCGCGGCCGTCCTTGGTCGCCATGCGGGCGCGAAAGCCGTGACGGCGCGCACGGACGAGCTGGCTGGGCTGGAAAGTACGCTTCATGAGATCAGACCACGCCGGGCGCGGTTCCCCAACTTCGGAGTGCGTTATGAGAATACACCATCGCGACCGCGGCAGCACCGGGTCGATGGCAGGTTGGCCGGCTTATAGGGAATAGGCGAAGCGGAGTCAACGCGCGGGCGGCGATTTCGCGCCGCGAAATTGTCCGCATGGCATGGCGGCGGAATTCGCATTGCCTTGCAACGCCCTGCCATGTTCTGTTTGCGACAGCGGCATTTCATCCATTTCCTTTCACTCCTTGCGGCAGGCTGATTTCGGCCAATGGCGGATTCCCAAACCCCTGACATCTGCGTCATCGGCGGAGGGGCCTCGGGCCTTGCCGTGGCGCGGCGCGCCCGGGCGTTGGGCGCCGAAGTGGTGTTGGTCGAGCCCGGTCCACTGGGCGGTGAGGCGCTGCATGCGGCCTCGATTCCCGCCCGGGCGCTGGGAGCGGCGGCGCGGCGGGCGCATTATCTGCGCACGGCCGGCCAGTTCGGCATGGCCGCCATGGAGCCGCGGATCAGCGCGCGGGGGGTCTTCGATTATGTGCACGAGGTCATTGGCGGGCTCGCCGCCGCGGTATCGCCGGAGCAGATCCGGGCGGCCGGAATCCGGCTGATCGAGGCGCGGGGGCGGTTCGTCGACCGGCGCACCCTGGAGGCCGGCGGGCGGCAGATCCGGGCCCGGCGCTTTGTCATCGCGACCGGCTCGCGGGCACCGGCGCCGGCCATTGCCGGGCTCAAGGACGTGCCCTATTTCACGACCGCCTCGATCTTCGACAACACGCGCAAGCTCACGCATCTGGTGGTGATCGGCGGCGGCGCGGCGGGGCTCGAAATGGCGCAGGCGCTGCGCCGGCTGGGCTCGGCGGTGACGGTGGTCGAGCCGGGGGCGCTCCTGGCCGGCCACGATCCCGAGCTGGCCGAAATCGTGACACGGCAGCTCGCGGCGGAAGGCGTGGCGCTGCTGCCCCATACCGAGGTGACGAAGGTGCTGCCGCGCAGCCTCGGCATCGGCGTGGCGATCCGCACCGGCGAGCGCGAGCAGGTGCTCGACGCTTCCCATGTGCTGGTCGCGGGCGATCGGGAGCCCTGTCTCGACGGGCTCGACCTCGAGGCAGCGGGGGTCACGCGGCAGGCCGCCGACGCTACCCGGCTCCTGCTCGACGGCCGGCTCAGAACCTCCAACCGGCGCATCTATGCGGTGGGCGCGGCGGCGCGCAGCGGCGGCGGCGCGCAGCATGTACCCGTCGGCCATGAGGCGGATATCGTCGTGCGCCATGCGCTGTTCCGCCAGGCGGGACGGCTCGACATGGGCCTCATCCCCTCGGCGGCATTTACCGATCCCGAGATCGCCGAAATCGGGATGAGTGAAGAACGTTTATCCGACAGAAATTCACGATCATTCCGCGTCATTCGCCTGAGTTTTGCCGAGAACGATCGCGCGCTGACGGAGCGGCAGGCCTATGGGCTCGCCAAGGTGGTGGTCGGCCCGGGCGGCAAGCTGCTCGGGGCCGGAATAGCCGGCACGGGCGCCGCCGAGATGATCTCGCTGTTCGGCCTCGCCATCGCCAACGGCATGGGGCTCGCGCATTTCCGCAAATTCGCCGCGCCCTACCCGACCCTGGCCGGGGTCGCCGAGGCGCTGGCCGAGGCCGAGCTGCCGGAAATCGCCGGGCAGGCCGAGCCGGGCTGGCGGCTGGCGCTGGGGCGCATGTTGCCGTGATCGGCTGCGACACCCTATATCACAAGCCGAGATGACAGACGAACCGCGCGCCATGCCGGGGCCGTTCTCCGGGCTTTCGGTCAAGCTCATCGCGACGATCATTTGCGTGATCATGGCGGTGGAGGTGGTCATCTATCTGCCGTCGCTGGGGAATTTCCGCGCCGCGTGGCTCAACGACCAGCTCAGGATCGGGGTGGTGGCGGCGCGCGTCATCGACGCGGTGCCGGATGTGATGAACATTCCCAAGATGGTCACCGACAATCTGCTCAAATCGGCGGGCGCCACGGCGATCGTCTATCGCCGCAATGGACGCAGCCAGCTCATCGAGCTCGACGACACCCCGATGCCGCGCGAGGCGGTGACGGCCGACATGCGCGAGACCGATCCGATGACGCTGATTTCCGGGGCGGTCGACACCATGCTCTGGGGCGGCAACCGCACGCTGCGCATCGTCGGCAATGCCGATGGCAATGACGGTACCGAAGTCGAGGTGCTGATGCCCGAAGCGCCGCTCAAGGCGCAGATGATCACCTATTCGGTCAATATTCTCGCCATTTCGCTGGTCATCGCGGCAATCACCGCGGTGGTGATCTTCGTGCTGCTGAGCCGCATGCTGATCGCGCCGATCCGGCGGATCACCGCCAATATCGTCGCCTACCGGCAGGCGCCCGAAAGCGCCGGCCTCATCATCACCCCGGCCCCGCGCAAGGACGAAATCGGCATCGTCGAGCAGGAGCTGGCGGCGATGGAAACCGACCTCTTCTCCATGCTCCGGCAGCGGCGGCACCTGGCCGATCTGGGCCTGGCGGTCGCCAAGATCAACCACGATCTCCGAAACATGCTGAGCTCGGCGCAGCTGCTCTCCGACCAGGTGGCCAATCTCGACGATCCCAAGGTACAGCGGCTGGCGCCGCGCCTGGTGCATACGCTCGATAAGGCGATCGGCTTCGCCCAATCGGTGCTGGATTATGGCCGGCAGAGCGGCGCGCCGCCGCGGCCGGTGGCGGTCGACCTCAAGGGGTTGATCGAGGAATCGATCTTCGGGGCCGGCCTGCTGTCGCATCCCGACATCAAGGTGGCGAGCACCGTCCCCGACGGCGTGAGCGTCAGGGTCGACCCGGACCAGATGACGCGGGTCTTCGTCAACCTGCTCAAGAATGCGCGCGAGGCGCTGGAGGCGGCGGGCGGACGGATCGAAAATCCGCATGTCAGCGTGGACTACCGCGAGAGCCGCGACGGCATCGTCCTCGGGATCGTCGACAACGGCCCCGGCCTGCCGCCGCGCGCCCGCGAAAACCTGTTCGTTCCCTTCGAGGGCTCGGCCCGTTCGGGCGGCACGGGACTGGGCCTCGCCATCGCACGCGAGCTGGTGGAGAGCAATGGCGGCAGCCTCGCCTTCGTCGAACAGCCCAGCGGCACGCGGTTCGAGATCAGCCTGCCGGCGACGCTCAGGGCCGGCGGCCCCAAGCCGGAGGCCGCGCTGGCCGGCAAGCCCCGGGACGGCTCGCGGCCTTAGGGTATTTCACGTTCTGATTGCATCAGAACGTGAGCTCCAAGTTCTTGAGTTGTCGCGTTTTCGTGGTTCGACAAGCTCACCATGAGGCCGGGAAAGTGGCAGGTTAGGCAGTCAATGCTCAGCCGGCAGCCGCGGCGGCGGCGTTTTCGGCCTTGCGGACATCGATGGTCTGGAACTCGTGCTGCGACAGCACCCAGCCCTCATGCTCGACCACCCGGCCGTTGACATAGTCGTCGTGGACCTTGGAAAGCAGGGCGACATAGTCGGCGGCGGCGGCATCGGCCGCGCGCTGGATGGGAGGAAGCGAAGGTGTCGCCGGCGGCCTGGCGGGCGTGCCCTTGCCGAGCGCACCCGTCGTCGCCAGCATGGCGGCACTTCCGCCCAGGAGCAGGCCGCGGCGTCCGATCTTGGTCATTGCAGGGTCACCGTTTGCAGGAACAGGCCGGTCCGCGCCCCATCCTGGCGCTTTGGCGGCAGGCCCGTGAAGTTGAAGGCGAGCGCCAGCTGGTCGGCATCGCCCGCCGGCAGGGGCTTGCCGGCAAGGCCGCTCGCCGGCCCGCTATAGGCGGCGGCGCCGTTGATGGAGAGGTCGACCGTCACGCCGTCGGTGGCGCCGGCGGCGAGGGTCAGCGTCTTGGCCCCGTGGCGGGCAAGCGTTACGTCGGCGGTATCGCCGCTGCTCCATACGCCGGCGAATTCGGGCGTCGCCCAGCCCTGCCCCAGCGCCTTGTCGGCATCGCGGCCCTTGCCGAAGCGGTAGATCGCGCCCACCGCCGTCGCCGCCTTGTTGAGCACGAAATTGGCCAGCCGGGCGGTGAGCGCGGTGAGGTTCAGCGTCGGATTGACGATGTCGGTGGAGGGGAAGACGGAAGAGCCCGCCACATACATGTTGGAGAGGCCGAAGACCTGCGAATTGGGATCGACCACGCCGCCCGAGGCGTCGTGGGCCATGCGGGTGGTGCCCATATGGTGGCAGGCATCGCCGAAGACGATATTGGTCCAGTCGGGATTGGCGCCATCGCCGACGAACCGCGTCTTGGCGAGGCCGTACTGGTTGAGCAGGCCGCAGAACAGCAGCACGCTGCGGCGGTAGCTCGCGATCTCCTCGGGGGGAATGTACCAGTTGAGCCGCGCCAGGGGCGTGCCGTCGCTGCCGAGCTTGCTGGACAGCCCGACGAAGCTGGCTGCGTTCGGCGTCTGCTCGAAGATGAAGAAGGGCATGATGCGCTGGTAGCCGACCGAGCGGCTCACGAAGAAATCCTGGGCGGCCTGCAGCTCGATATCGTTGGTCGCCGGCTGCGCCTGGTCCTGGAAGTGCATGCCGAAGCGCGGCAGGCCGTGGGCGGAGAGGAAATCCTCGCCGGCGCGCAGCACCACATTGACCATGAGATTGTCGAACGGATGCGGCGCCAGCGCGCTGATGTCGGCGCGCGAGTCGATATAGATTTCGACCGGCTCGATCGAGGGGTGTTCCATGAAGAACTTGCCGGTGAGCGCGTTGGGCCCGCCGGCGAGCGGATTGCCCGGGCGGTATTTGCGGGCCGACCAGAGCATGAGCCGCGGATTTTCGATGCCGCCGGCGGCGAGGAAGAGCTGGCTCACCGGCACGCTGGCGGTGCGGCGGCTGGAGAGATGGAAAAGGTCGAGGCGGTCGACCCTGCCGCCGCCGGCATCCAGATGGATGTCCACGACCCTGGTGTCGAAAACGATGTCGATCCCCGGCTCGGCCGCGAATTGCGTGCGGGTGGCATCGTCGCCGAGCCGCCGGATGGGATTGGAGAACTGGAAATGCAGCGCGCCGAGATTTTGGGCGTGGCCGAGCAGGTCGCGCTCGACGCCGGTTTTCTCGCGCGTATCCGAGAAGGCGCCGAGATTGAGCCAGTCCTGCGCCTCGGGCAGGTGCAGGGCGTAATCGGCATAGGCGATGGGCCAGCCCGGGAAGCCCTTGCGGTTGCCGAAGATGACCGGGTTCAGGGGATGGGAATGGCCGCCCCAATGATTGGAGGTGCCGCCCAGGGCCGAGAGGCGCTGGCCGATGGGCGTATAGCCGCGGCCCGTCACGTCGAGCTCGTAATAGCCGGCGCCGGTTGAGTTGGAGAGATCGGCGCGCCCGGCCTCGATCACCAGCACGCGGCCGGCGCCGGCCAGCTTGCGGGCAAGGAACAGGCCCGCGACCCCGGCGCCGATAATGATGTAGTCATACCCGCCCCAATCGCGGGCCGGATCGAAATCGACGAACATTCCGACAGTCTCTACCAGGGCCGCAACGACCCTCTACAAAGGACGAAATACCCGCTCCGGTTCCCTGAAAACGCCCGGCCCGTCCCCCTCGCGGGCACGAATGCGCCCCCGACCCCTGCGATAGACCCTTTCGACCGGCTTGCAAAGCGCCTATTGGTTCTGTAAGGCATCTGCCACATTCCATGGCGACGACGCTGTCACGCCAGGATCGGGCCGTCACCGACGACCCCGCGCGCCCTTAGCTCAGCTGGATAGAGCACCAGACTACGAATCTGGGGGTCAGGAGTTCGAATCTCTTAGGGCGCGCCAATTTTCACCGATTTTGGGCCCTTAACGTTGGCCTTGGCCCAAAGCGGTGCACGCCGCCACCTTCCTCGCGGCAATGCCGGGGACGGCTAATCAAGCCGCCTGCGAAGGGCCTGAAAAGGGGGGGCGGCCTGC
>DASZUI010000215.1:0-6371 GCA_035547675.1 Devosia sp. | reverse complement strand
TCGGCGGCGGCGTCCTCGCCATGGCAGCGGACGAAGGTCGCGAGCGCCGCGAACAGCGAGGCATGGGCGAGCGCTTCGGCCTCCACCCCGTCCTCCTCGGCAATGTTCCAGGCCTCGGCCAGGTATTCGAGCGCGAGCTCGCGTTCCTGGGCGTCGGCCTCCGTGACCCGCTGGGTCCTGACCTGCGTGAATATGGTCTTGCTCCCGGACATGACGCTTGGGGTAGCATGGAGCACGACGTCCAGCTTCCCGGAAGTAACCCGAAGGTTAATACAACTTAACGGTTTCTACTTAACGCGGCCGCCGCCGCAAGGCGAGCGCGAATTGCGCAATCCCGGAATCGGCGCGATTTGCCGCGCCGCCTGCCTATTCGGCGTAGTGCGCGTGGATGTCGCGCGCCGTCTCTTCGGCGTCCTTGAGCAGGCGGGCCATCGCCGTCCGCGCGGAATCCGTACATTGCCGGTAGAGCCGCGCATAATCCTGATAGCCGGTGTTGAAGGCGCCGGCGAGGCGCTGGCGGCGGTCGTCGTCGGGCTTATCGAGCGCGATCAGCTCGGACATTTCCACCCGCCAGTCCTTGCCACCAGGAGCGCAGAGCGGGTTGAGGAAATAGAGACTCCCCAGCACCTGGCTCAGATGTTCGAGCTGCGGCTCGTAAAGCGGATCGACGGCCGAGGCCGGGGTGGCGGAAAGCGCCAGCAGGACGAGTGCAACGGGAGGCAGCAATTTCATGGGCGGACCATAACCTCAAACCCCGCCGGGATTGAAGGCCGGAATCCGCGCCAGCACGTCGGCGAGGCCGGGCGTCGTCTCGAGGCCGGCCAGTTCGTCCGGCGCCACCCATTGCCAGCCGGCGATTTCGGGCGATGGCGTTATCGCGCCGCCGAAGGTCGCAGCGGCGAAGACCTGGAGCCGGAAGCGCCCGGCCACCGGCATCGCCAGAACCGGCACCAGATCGGCCACGTCCAGGCCCAGTTCCTCCCGCACTTCGCGGATAGCCGTTTCCTCGATCGATTCGCCCGGCTCGCGCCGGCCGCCGGGCAATGTCCACAGGCCCCTGAGCGGCTCCAAGGCGCGACGGATCAGTAGCACCCGGCCGTCTTGCAGCATGGCGACGCTTGCGGCATTGGGCTCCATGTTTGCACGCCCTCCCCTGCCGGCCTATCTATCGGAGGAACGGGAAAGGATGAAGCCATGTGCGGGCGCTTCGTGCTGGCGGCCGAGCCGGACGACATAGGAGAGCATTTCGAGGTCGAGGCGGAAGATTTTCCGGCGCGGCACAATATCGCCCCGACGCAGCCCATCCTGGCCATTCTCGACGAGCACGGGCATCGCGCCAGCCGGCTGATGCGCTGGGGGCTGGTGCCGGGCTGGGTGAAGGACCCGCGCGACTTTCCGCTCCTCGTCAATGCGCGGGCCGAGACCATGGCCGGCAAGCCGGCCTTCCGCGACGCGCTCAACCATGGCCGCTGCATCGTGCCGGCGAGCGGCTATTACGAATGGCAGGCCGGGCCCGACAAGCGCAAGCAGCCCTATTTCATCAGCCGCGCCGACGGCCGGCCCATGGCGCTCGCGGGGCTCTATACGATCTGGGCCGGGCCCAATGGCGAGGAGGTCGACACCGTCGCGACCATTACCGTCGCGGCCAATGCGCAGATGGCGGAAATCCACGACCGGATGCCGGCGATCCTCGATCCCGGCGATTTCGACGCCTGGCTCGACGTGCGCGGCGTCACCGGCGCCCAGGCCCTGCCGCTGATCCGCCCGCTGCCCGAGGGCGTGCTGAAATTCCATCCCGTTTCGAGCCGAGTGAACTCGGCCAATACCGACGATCCCGACCTCATCGTCCCCGTCCGCCCCGAAGCCCCTCCCCGCCCCCGCCAGATGGACCTGTTCTAACCAGGCATTCGCCTGGACTGGATTTTCGAGGTGGGCAGGTAGGGAGCGCGTGGCCCATGGTTCGACAGGCTCACCATGAGGTCGCGGAAAGCAAACTCAACCTCATGGTGAGGTGCGAGGCAAAGCCGAGCCTCGAACCATGGGCAGCGCGCGCTGCTGGATTCCGGCCTTCGCCGGAATGACGGCGGGGTGAGGCAAGGCGGTGCCTGTTCTCCGGGGTGGGGCGGAGCGGTGCCAATTCCACTGTGTCATTCCGGCGAAGGCCGGAATCCAGCCGGAGACGCGGCCCGCTGGATCAGGCCAGCAGCTTCCCGGGATTCAGGATGCCCCCGGGGTCGAGCGCCTTCTTGATCGACCGCATCATGTCGAGCGCGACCGGGTCCTTCACCCTTTTCAGCAAGCCCGTCTTCATCTGGCCGATGCCGTGCTCGGCCGAAATCGAGCCGCCCAGACGCAGCACGACCTCGTAGATCGCCTCGTTCATCTGCGGCTCCGTGGCCATGAAGGCCTTGCCGTCCATGCCGGCGGGCTGGCTCAGATTGAAATGGATATTGCCGTCGCCCATGTGGCCGAAGGGACAGGGGCGGATGCCGGGCAGCAGGCGTTCCACGGTCGCCGAGCCCTCCTCGATCAGTTGCGGCACGGCAGCGATCGGCACGGAAACGTCGTGCTTGATCGAAGCGCCCTCGCGGCTCTGCACCTCGCTCATCTGCTCGCGAAAGGCCCAGATGCGGGTGCGGTCGGCCTCCGACTCGGCGAGCACCGCGTCGGCGATCAGCGCATCGGTCAGCGCCTCTTCGAGCATGGCCTGCAGCGCGCCGGCCGCGCTGCCCTTCATGCGCGCGACCTCGAGCAGCGCATACCAGGGCGACGGGCCGGCCGACGGGTCGCGGTCGAGCATGCCGTGGCGAAGCTGAAGGTCGAGGCCGAGCTTCGGCACCAGTTCGAAGGCCGTGAGGCGCGGGCCGAGCCGCTCGCGGGCGGCATAGAACAGGCGCAGCGCCTCGGCGGGCGAGCCGACATTCACCACCGCCGTTTCATGGGCTTCCGGCGCGGGAAAGAGTTTCAACGTCGCCGCGGTGATGATGCCGAGCGTGCCTTCGGCGCCGACGAGCAGGTCCTTGAGGTCGTAGCCCGTATTGTCCTTCTTGAGCGCATTGAGCCCGCGATAGAGCCGGCCGTCGGCCAATACCGCCTCGACGCCGAGGCAAAGCTCGCGGGCATTGCCATAGGCCAGGACCTGCACGCCGCCGGCATTTGAGGAGAGCACGCCGCCGATCCGGGCCGAGCCCTGCGAGGCGATCCAGAGCGGAAAGATGGCGCCCTGCGCCTCGGCGGCGCGATGCGTCTCCTCGAGCGTCAGCCCGGCCTCAACCGTCATATGCCCCGCGACGGCGTCGATCTCGCGAATGGCGTTGAGCCGCGTGAGGCTGACGATCACTTCATTGCCGGCGAGCGGCACCTGGGCGCCGACAAGCCCGGTATTGCCGCCCTGCGGGATGAGCGGCACGCCATGCTCATTGGCCCAGCGGGCAATGGCCTGCACCGCCTCGACCGTGCCCGGCAGGGCGATGGCGGCGGCCGGCCGGTGGAAGCGCTTGCGCGGCTCGTTGAGGTAATTGCCCATGCGGGCCGGATCGGCGACGACGCCCGATGGCCCCAGAAGCTGGACGAGGGCGGCGGCGATGGCGGCGGGATCGAGCGGCATGGCGCGACCATAGTGCCCCGCCTGCGGCTCAGCAACTTGCCCCCTCGCCGCCCGCATGCCAAAAGCGGAGCCAAACCGAGAAGAGGTAAGTAAATGGCCGAAGGGCTGTTGGCCGGCAAGCGCGGCCTCATCATGGGCGTTGCCAATAATCGCTCCATCGCCTGGGGCATCGCCAAGGCGTGCCACGAGCACGGCGCCGAACTCGCCTTCTCCTACCAGGGCGAGGCGCTGAAGAAGCGCGTCGAGCCGCTGGCCGCCGAAATCGGCATCGACACGCTTATCGAGTGCGATGTCAGCAACGGGCCGGCGATGGACGCCGCCTTCGCCGAGATCAAGGCGAAATGGGGCCGGCTCGATTTCCTCGTCCATGCCATCGGCTTCTCCGACAAGAACGAACTCGACGGGCGCTATATCGACACCTCGCCCGGCAATTTCGCCACGACCATGGACATTTCGGTCTATTCCTTCACGGCCGTCGCCAAGCGCGCCGAGCCGCTGATGGCGCCGGGCAGCTCGCTCCTCACCCTCACCTATTACGGCGCCGAGCGGGTGATCCCGAACTACAACGTCATGGGCGTGGCCAAGGCGGCGCTCGAGGCCTCGGTGCGCTATCTCGCCGCCGATCTCGGCCCGCAGGGCATCCGCGTCAACGCCATTTCGGCGGGCGCCATCAAGACCCTTGCAGCGTCCGGCATTTCGGGGCTGCGCACCATGCTCCACTTCCAGGAGGCCAATTCGCCGCTCCGGCGCAATGTCTCGATCGAGGATGTGGGCAATTCGGCGGCCTATCTGCTCTCCGACCTCGCGGGCGGCGTCACCGGGCAGATCCACTATGTCGATGCCGGCTTCAACATCGTCGGCATGAGCCTCAACGAGACGACCGAGACGCCGGCCGGCGCCTGAGCGGGGTAATCATGTCGGCTTCCGCCTGGCCGGAGCTCTATTTCATCCGGCACGGACAGACGGACTGGAATGCCGAGGGCCGCTACCAGGGCTCGCGCGACATTCCGCTCAACGACACCGGCCGCGGCCAGGCGGCGCGCAACGGCGTCTTGCTGCGCGATTTGCTGGCCCGCGACGGGCGCACGCCCTTCGACTTCCGCTGGTATGTCTCGCCCTTGAGCCGCACGCGGGAGACCATGGCGCTGGTCCGGCAGCAATTCGACCCGCCCCTGCCCGAGGTGACCGTCGATCCGCGGCTGGTCGAGGTCTCGTTCGGCATCTATGAGGGGCGGCTCCATACCGAACTCGGCCCCGACCAGCTCGCCATCGCCGGCGAGCGCGGCCCGGATTTCTGGTCGTTCCGCCCGCCCGAGGGCGAGAGTTACGAAGACCTGACGGCGCGGCTCGAAGCCTTCGGCCATGAGCTCACCGGCCCCTCCATCGTCGTCGCCCATGGCGGATTGCTGCGCGCCCTCCGCCACCTCATCGCCGGCGTGCCGCAGGTCGAGACCGTCAATTGGTTCCCCCCGCAGGACGCCGTGGCGCATTTCATCGATGGCGAGGTGCGGTTCTATCCGGCGGGGACGGGGCTCGCGGGTTGAAATTTCCCGCCATTAGGCATATGTCATGGCATATGCCGAGGTACCAATGTCCCAGACCAGAACCGTCAGCCTGTTCCGTAACGGCCGCAACCAGGCCGTCCGCATCCCGGTGGAGTTCGAATTGCCGGGCGAGGAGGCCTTGATGCGCAAGGAGGGCGACAAGATCATCATCGAGCCGAAATCATCCGGCGGCGACTGGCTTGACGTCATTGCAAAGTACGGACCTGCGACAGACGAAGAATGGCCCGACATCGACGACAGCGACCTGCCGCCTCTCGACGATGTCACGCTCTAGATGGCCTTAATCGGCCTTCTCGACACGAATATTATCTCCGCGCTGATGCGCGATGGCAGCGGCAGACTTTGGCAGCGCGCCAAAGCCGCCGGCGCGGACGCCTACTGTACCAGCGCGATCGTAGCGGCAGAGTTGCGGTTCGGCGCGGCGCGGGTGGCCTCGCATCGGATCAGAGCCGAGGTCGAAGAGATTCTGCAACGACTGCCCGTGCTGCCCTTCGAAGTCCCCGCCGACCGCCAATATGCGGCCATACGCACTCATCTGGAGCAGAGCGGCACGCCCATTGGGCCAAACGATCTCTTTATCGCCGCCCACGCCCTGACGCTCGACCTGACGCTCGTCACGGCAAATGTCCGTGAGTTTTCCCGCGTGCCCGGCCTCAAACTCGAGAACTGGCTCGATTGACGCCCTGCCCGCCTCTCCCCTAGAACCGCCTCGGGTTCCCGCGCGAGGCTCGCATGTCCTTCAACACTTTCGGCCAGATGTTCCGCTTCACCAGCTGGGGCGAGAGCCACGGCCCGGCGATCGGCGTGGTCGTCGACGGCTGCCCGCCCGGCCTGCCGATCAGCGCCGAGGTGATCCAGCGCGACCTCGACCGGCGCAAGCCGGGCCAGTCGCGCTTCACCACGCAGCGGCGCGAAGACGACATCGTCCGCATCCTTTCCGGCACCTTCGAGGATGAGGCGGATGGCGTGCTCAAGACCACCGGCACGCCGATCTCGCTGATCATCGAGAACACCGACCAGCGCTCCAAGGACTATTCCGACATCAAGGACAAGTACCGGCCCGGCCACGCCGACTTCACCTACCAGCAGAAATACGGCATCCGCGACTACAAGGGCTCAGGGCGCGCGTCGGCGCGCGAAACGGCGGCCCGGGTCGCGGCGGGCGCCATTGCACGGCTGGTGATCCCCGGGGTCAAGGT
>DASZUI010000214.1:0-22489 GCA_035547675.1 Devosia sp. | reverse complement strand
CGGTCGCCGGGCTGGCCGCCGGAGGTGGCATAGAAGATGGTCCGGTCGAGAACGACGCCCTCGGGCGTGACCTCGACCACCTCGGCATCGAGACTGCGCAGATAGCTGTCGCTGCGGAAGACGAACTCGGTCACGCAGAATTCCTATAGCATTGGCGAAAGCAGCTTCGCCGCCTGACCCACGAAGCGGCTGACGATCGGCAGCTTCCCCACGTCCTCAACCGTCGTGCGGCGCGAATTGGCGAAATCGACCGCCAGCGTCGCCTCGACATCCTCGATCATCTGCCGCCCCGTGAACCACAGGGTCAACTCGAAATTTATCGCAAAGGAACGGTTGTCGAAATTCACCGTACCCAGGCCCGCAATCGCATCGTCGATGAGAATGGCCTTCTCGTGGAGGAACCCGTCCTGATAGCGATGGACGGCGACCCCGCGGTCGACCATCTGGTTGGCGTGGGCGTTGCTCGCCAGCCAGACCAGCAGGTGGTCCGGCTTGTGCGGCAGCAGGAGTTTCACCTCCACGCCGCGCAGCACGGCGGCATAGAGCGCGGTGCGGACGTCGAGGTCGGGCACGAAATACGGGCTGACGATCCAGATGCGTTTGCGGGCCCGCCCGATCACGTCTGTGAAGGCGATGGCGCAGTCCTCGAGCCGGTCTGCCGGTCCCGAGGGCATGGCCAGAACCGGCTGGTCGCCGGGGGTCTCGATCGGCTCGGGCAGGGCGGGCTGCAGCCGCTCGCCGGTAGCCCATTCCCAATCCTCCGCGAAAACCAGTCCGCAGGCCAGCGCCGCCGGCCCACGGACATGCACCTGCGTATCCCGCCAGCGGCCGAAACGCGGATCGAGCCCCAGATATTCGACCCCCACATTATGGCCGCCGACCCAGGCCTCGCGCCCATCCGCCACCACGATCTTCCGGTGGTTGCGGTAATTGAGGCGCGTCGGCCCGTATAGGCGGAGGAACCGATGCCGGTTGTTGAACCCCGAAACCTTGACGCCCGCAGCGCGCAGCCGCTCGATATAGCGGCGTGGCAGGCCGTAGCTGCCGATGTCGTCATAGAGTAGCCGCACGGATACGCCGGCCTGTGCGCGGGCGATCAGCTTGTCCGCCAGCACCTTTCCCAGCGCATCGTCGCGAACGATGTAGAACTGCACCAGCAGGTAATGCTGCGCATTGTCGATCCCGGCGAAGATCGAATCGAAGGTCGCCTGGCCGTCGATCAGCAGCTTCGCCTCGTTTCCCGCCAGGAACGGAATCTGCGCGATGCCGGTGAGCACCGGCCAGGCCGCGTTGCATTTCTCGTCGATCAGCGGAATGCCCCGGCTGCGGCCACCGCGGCTCAGCCGGCGGCCTCGAACCTGCACGGCGGCGTAATCGTCGAAATGCTTCCAGCCGACGATGAAGTAGATGATGACGGTGGGGAAGGGCAGCAATGCCAGCGAGATCAGCCAGGCGATGGAGCCCTGCGAGGTGCGCGACACCATAACTTCGCGAACCGCGCAGATCGCCGCCAGCACATAAAATAACCCGGTCAGCGCCGACAGAAACGGCGAGGTTGCGGCAAGGAGGGCCAGCCAGCCCGTCATGCCTCAGGCAGGCTCCGTCACGGTGACCGACCCGATGTCGACGCTCGGCCGGCGTTCCAGCCAGCCGGGCACCGGCAGATTGCGCTGCCGCAGGAAATCGGGGTTGTAGAGCTTGGTCTGGTAGCGGTTGCCGTAGTCGGCAAGGATCGTCACGATCGTCTTGCCCGGCCCCAGGTCGCGCGCCAGCCGCACGGCCCCGGCAATATTGATGGCGCTCGACCCGCCCAGGCACAGACCCTCATGTTCGAGCAGATCGAACACATAGGGCAGGGCCTCGCTGTCCGATATCTGATAGGCGTGATCCACCTTGAGGTCTTCCAGATTGGCGGTGACCCGGCCCTGGCCGATACCCTCGGTGATGGAATTGCCCGAGGATTTCAGCTCGCCGGTTGAATAATAATTGTAAAGCGCCGAACCCTCGGGATCGGCAAGCCCGATCTGGATCGCCGGGTTCAGCGATTTGAGCGCCATGGCGATGCCGCCCAGCGTACCGCCCGAGCCGACCGAGCAGATAAAGCCGTCGATCTTGCCGCCGGTATCGGCGAAAATCTCGGGTCCCGTGGTTTCGATATGCGCCTGCCGGTTGGCGACATTGTCGAACTGGTTGGCCCAGATTGCCCCATGCGGCAGCTCGCCTGCCAGCTTGCTCGCCAGCCGGCCCGAGAGCTTCACGTAATTGTTCGGGTCCTTGTAGGGCTTGGCCGGCACCTCGATCAGCTCGGCACCATAGAGCCGCAGCGCGTCCTTCTTCTCCTGGCTCTGGGTCTCGGGGATGATGATCACCGTCTTGAAGCCCAATGCATTGGCGACCAGCGCCAACCCGATGCCGGTGTTCCCGGCCGTACCCTCGACGATCGTGCCGCCCGGCTCGAGCAGGCCCCGGCGGACCGCGTCGCGCACGATGTAGAGCGCCGCGCGATCCTTGACCGACTGGCCCGGATTGAGGACTTCGGCCTTGCCCCAGATTTCGCATCCGGTCATCTCGGAGACGCGGTTGAGGCGGATCAGCGGTGTGTGGCCGATCGCGGCCGGCATGTCGGTATATTGGGTCATCGGGCTCGTCCTGAAATCGCGGCCGACATTAGGGACGGCCGGCCGCCCCGACAAGCGACAAGCCTCTAAAGAACATAGCGTTCCATTCTCAGCGCGGCGCAGAGAACATCCTTCGCGCGCCGCCTCGGGCGCCGCCATGCGTTACCCTTGGGCTCAGTGTTCGAGCGCACTCCCCAGCAGCGCCACAGCCTGCTTGCGCGCTTCAGCGGTTGCGGTCTCGTCCGCCTCGGCATCCGAACGCCGGCGCATCGGATCGTCGAAGTCGCGGCTGGCCGAATCGAAGACCGTAACCCCGATGTCGCCCCCGGCGCCCTTGCCGGCCTGCGCGAGCTTCTGGCAGGCGGCAATCGCCTGCGGACTGTCATGGCCGCCGAAAAAGATGCGGACCGGCGCATAGGGCCGATAGGTCGCGCCGAGGTTCTTGGCCGTGCAGCCGGGATAGAACGCCAGCGCCGCCCGGAAGCCGTGCCCATTGGTCGCCTGCATGCCCGACAGCATGTCGCGGTTCATTGCCGCCAGCGCGGCGCTCGCCCCGTTCGACCAGCCCTCGAGCGCCACCCGGTCCGGCTTCACCCGCGGCGAAGCGCGCAGATAGCGCAGGGCCCCATAGGCATCGAGCGGGCGGATCGCATCCTCGGTCTCGCCGGCGGTACGGCCGGCATCGGTCGCCACCGGCGGCAGGCCTGCCGCCATGCCTCGGGCGCTGAAGCTGTCGACGACCAGCGCCCAATAGCCCTGTGCCGACCACAGCTCGGCCCATTCGCGCAGGTTCTTGTCGAGCGTCACGGCGGAAAAGTTGCCTTTGGCGCGCCGCAGATAGGCGCCGCCACGCCCGTGCATCAGCACAACCGCCGGCGCTGTCTTCGGCCGGCCGGCCGGCGCGAAGAGATAGCCTGTCAGCGTTGTCTTGCCGTCGGCGCTCGGAAAGGTGACTGTCCTGGGCTCGGCCGATTGTGCTCCGGCTCCGCCGGCTGCGAGGACCCAGAGCAATGTCGCCATGAGCGGCGCAAGAATGGCCCACAGGACGGCGCCTCTTGCGCGGCGAATATGGCGATGAAACATAAGAGCGGCCTCCGGCCGAAGCGACGCAGGACAACGATACGCTCGCTTACCAGAAGCATGCCGGGGCCGGGATTCGGAAGGACGCCAATTGTCGCGCCCGGTCGCCAGCGAGCCCCGAGGAATATTTTCGCGTCGCGCCCGCGCACCGCATTCGAGACCTTGTCGCAGCTCGCGCAATCCGACGATCCTCTCCTTCAAAGCCTGGCCTTTGCGCAACGGCTCGGCTGCTATTGAGGCCCATGGCGGCCGGCCAGCTTGTCGCCCAAGGTCCAAGAGCGTATTTGCAGCCGGATAACGCCCCTTGGAACCGCTTATGCCGAACGCGCTCTCGCATCTCAAATCGCTCGAATCGGAGAGCATCGAGATTTTTCGCGAGGTCGCCGCCAGCTTCGAGCGGCCGGTGATGATGTATTCCATCGGCAAGGATTCTTCCGTCCTGCTGCACCTTGCGCGCAAGGCGTTTTATCCGAGCCGCATCCCGTTCCCGCTGCTTCATATCGATACGACCTGGAAGTTCCGGGAAATGATCGCGTTCCGCGATCGCATGGCGCGCGAGCATGGCTTCGAGCTGATCGTCCACACCAACCCCGACGGGCTGGCCGCCAAGGTTACGCCGTTCACCCATGGGTCCGCGCGCTACACGGACATCATGAAGACGCAGGCGCTGCGCCAGGCGCTCGATGCCGGGCGTTACGACGCCGCAATCGGCGGGGCACGGCGCGACGAGGAGAAGAGTCGCGCCAAGGAGCGAATCTTCTCGCACCGCAACGCCCAGCATGCCTGGGACCCCAAGAACCAGCGGCCCGAGCTCTGGCGCATCTTCAACACCCGTCTTGCACCGGGCGAGAGCATGCGGGTCTTTCCGCTGTCGAACTGGACCGAGCTCGACATCTGGACCTACATCTATGCCGAGAACATCGAGATCGTGCCGCTCTATTTCGCTCGTCCCCGCCCGGTGGTCGAGCGGCAGGGCACGCTCATCATGATCGACGACGACCGCTATCCCCTGGAACAAGGCGAGGTCCCGGCAATCGAGACGGTGCGCTTCCGCACCCTGGGCTGCTACCCGCTGACCGGCGCCATCCGCTCGCAGGCGGCAGACCTGCCGTCGATCATCATGGAAATGCAGGCCTCTCGCACCTCCGAGCGCGAGGGGCGGCTCATCGACACCGACCAGGCCGGCTCGATGGAAAAGAAGAAGCAGGAAGGCTATTTCTGAGTTGAGCACGACTGCCGCCGCCTTTACCGCCGCCGACACCGACCTTGACCTCTGGCTCGATCAGCAGACGGGCAAGGGGCTGCTGCGCTTCATGACCTGCGGCAGCGTGGACGACGGCAAGTCGACGCTGATTGGCCGCCTCCTTTACGACAGCCAGCTTATTCTCGACGACCAGCTCGCGAGCCTTCGCAAGGAGAGCCGCAACCGCACCGTGGGCGAGGAGGGCATCGATTTCTCGCTACTCGTCGACGGCCTGACCGCCGAGCGGGAGCAGGGCATCACCATCGACGTCGCCTACCGCTTCTTCTCCACCGACAAGCGGAAATTCATCGTCGCCGACACGCCCGGCCACGAGCAATATACCCGCAACATGGCGACCGGCGCCTCCAATGCCGATCTCGCTCTGGTGCTGGTGGATGCCCGCAAGGGCCTGCTGACCCAGACCCGGCGCCACAGCTTCATCCTGTCGCTGATCGGGGTGAAGCACGTCGTGCTGGTGGTCAACAAGATCGACCTGGTGGATTACAACGAGCAGGTGTTCTCCGAGATCGCCGAGGCCTACAAGGCCTTCGCCGAGCCGCTCGGCTTCGCCACCCTCGAGGCGATCCCGGTTTCGGCCCTCAAGGGCGACAACATATTGCGCCCCAGCGGCCAGACGCCCTGGTACCGGGGGCCGCAGCTGGTTCCCTATCTCGAATCGATCGATGTGGCCGAAGACCGCGCCGGCCGGCCGTTCCGCTTTCCCGTGCAATGGGTGAACCGCCCCAATCTCGATTTCCGCGGCTTTTCGGGCACGATCGCGGCGGGCAGCGTTTCGGTTGGCGACGAGCTGCTTGTGGCCGCCTCGCGCAAGCCGGCCCGCGTCTCTCGTATCGTCACCATGGATGGCGACCTCGACTCGGCCATTACGGGCCAGGCCGTTACGCTGGTGCTCGACCGCGAGATCGACGTGTCGCGCGGTGACGTGCTCGTCCGCCCGGGCCAGACGCCTGAATATTCCAACCAGTTCCAGGCGCGCCTCATCTGGATGCAGGACGAGCCGGCTTTTCCCGGCCGCGGCTATCTGTTGAAGCTGGGTTCCCAGCTCGTGCCCGCCTCAATCACCGAGCTCAAATTCCGCACCAACGTCAATACGCTGGAAAAGAGCCCCGCCAAGAGCCTCGAGCTCAACGAGGTGGGCACGGTCACCATCGCGACCGATAAGCCGATCGCCTATGATTCCTTCGCCGAAGGCGGTCAGACCGGCGCGTTTATCCTGATCGACCGGCTGAGCAATGCCACGGTGGGGGCAGGGGTCATCGAATTCGGCCTGCGCCGCGCCCAGAATCTCTCCTACCAGAGCTTCGACGTGAACCGGCAGGTTCGCGCCGATCTGCTCGGGCAGGAGCCGCAGATCGTCTGGTTCACCGGCTTGTCCGGCTCCGGCAAATCCTCGATCGCCAACCTCATCGAGCGGCGGCTCACCGCCGAGGGGCGGCACGCCTATATCCTCGATGGCGACAATGTCCGCCACGGCCTCAACAAGGACCTCGGCTTCACCGAAGCAGATCGCGTCGAAAATATCCGCCGGGTTGCCGAGGTGGCGCGCCTTATGGCCGATGCCGGGCTCGTGGTGATCGTCTCCTTCATCTCGCCCTTCCGCAATGAACGCCGGCTCGCCCGCGAGATTGCCGCCGGCGTGCGTTTCACCGAAGTCTATGTCGACACCCCCCTCGAGATCTGCGAGGCCCGCGACCCCAAGGGCCTCTATGCCCGGGCGCGCCGCGGCGAGATCAAGAATTTCACCGGCATCGACAGCCCCTTCGAGCCGCCGCTCGATCCCGACGTCGTGCTCCACGGCGGCCGATTCCCCGCCGACCTGCTTGCCGACGAACTCTACGAACGA
This sequence comes from Devosia sp., assembly GCA_035547675.1. Classification (GTDB taxonomy): domain Bacteria; phylum Pseudomonadota; class Alphaproteobacteria; order Rhizobiales; family Devosiaceae; genus DASZTU01. Next base: position 15,684 of record DASZUI010000214.1, on the reverse strand, counting down.
CTCTTCGGGCAGGACGGCAGCTACTCCATCTGAGTCTCCGTCCTGCTGAGTCTCCGCCCGGCCGAGTCTCTGCATGGCCGAGTCTCCGTCCGGCAGGGCAGGGCCTGTGGAAAAGTTTAAGTTTCAATAAACTTGATCGTCTGCGCCGCGGCCGAAATATGGCAATTCCGCGGCAACAATCCGGCCATCCCTTGTTCGCGGCAGACAAGCGATGCAGCCGTGCAACGCTTCACCCCTAAAGAATTAAATGGCAGCAGAATCAGTCCCCAAGCCGTTGGAGCAAAGAACGCGCTCAGGCATTCTTATGGTCAGCGTCGTCGCAGTCGGCGTTTCGGTCCGCTTCGAGCGGGTCCTTGCCGGCTCAAACTTTGTGTCGTGCGCATTCCGGATGGTGCCGGGATGCCTCGAGGAGAATGCGAATGAATAAGTTCGGCATGCTGCTGGTCGCCGGTGCCATCGCGGCGGGATCGTCGGGAATGGCGATGGCAGCTGACCTTGCCGCCCCGGCGCCCGTGGTGCCGGCGGCAACGGATTGGGATGGTCCCTATATCGGGGCCGCCCTCGGCTATGGCTGGGGTAGGCTGACCGACAGCGCCACGGGTGCAACCGCGACCAGCTCCGGCTGGTCGGTCGGCGGGCAGGCGGGCTACAATTTCCACCTGAGCGACATTCTGGTGCTCGGCGCGGAGGGCGACCTCAACTGGAGCGACGAAACCGGCACCATCGGCGGCGCGAGCTTCCGGAAGAACTGGGACGGCTCCCTCCGCGGGCGCTTCGGCGTCGATGTGGATGGAATCATGCCCTATGTCGAGGCGGGCGTCGCCTTCACCAATGCGACCATCGGGCCCGACTCGGCGTCGCTTACCGGCTGGACCGCCGGCGGCGGCCTTGAAGTGAAGGTCGCGGACCCGGTTTCGGTCAATGTCGAGTATCGTTATGCGAATTATGGTTCCGCTACCTTCGGCGGCACCGGATATTCGCTAACGGATAATTCAGTCCGACTCGGACTCAATTATCACTTCTAGTAGAAAATCCGGTGCGGGGTTACGCTTCTTTACCTTGCTACGGACTTTCCCGGATGGGGCCCTCCTTAGGGCCTTGGCGGGGTGTGACAAAAAGGAAGCAATTGAAGCGAATTTGCAATTTCGAAGGTATGCCGTGATTTTGCTCTGGCGTTGGGACCTGAGCAGGCGTAGGCAATCGCTACAGTCGTAGGAGGTATGAATGACGTTGACTGGAAAGCTCTTTATCGCTGCCGCGGCCTTGGCAGCGTTCTCCGGGTCGGCGATGGCCGCCGATCTTTATGTTCCCCCGGCGGCGGCTCCGGCTGTGGTCCCGGCGGCGTCGACCTGGGATGGTCCCTATGTCGGTGCCAGCTTGGGCTATGGTTGGCAGAGCCTTTCGGGCGGTACGGCGGGTAATGGCTGGCTGCTCGGCGTGCAGGCTGGTTACAATGCTCACCTGAGCGACGCGATCGTCGGCGGCATCGAGGGCAATGTCGACTGGACGAACGAGTCGAGCGCCGACTATGGCGTCTACTGGGACGGCTCGATCCGTGCTCGCCTCGGCATCGACGCCGGCAATGTGCTGCCCTACGCCGAACTCGGCGTGGCGTTCGCCAATGTCGGCCAGTACAATGTCGCCCCGTCGACCATTGGCGTCCGCACCGGCTGGACCGCCGGCGCTGGTGTCGAGTTCTGGCTTGCCCAGAGCCTGTCGGCCAATGTCGAGTATCGCTACACGGACTACGGTTCGGGTTCGGGTGGTACCGACCTCACGGACAACAGCATCCGCGTTGGTCTGAACTACCACTTCTAATCCGGCCGCGGCTCCCGCCGCAGCGGATATACATCCTGAAAGAGCCGGGCCTTCGGGTCCGGCTTTTTCCTTTCCGGACCGCGCTCCGGGGTCGCGGAATGCCTGGACGGCGCCGCCTCGCGTCCGCTTGCCGGCGATGAAAAGCTCGTCATCGAACGTGCAAATTCGGGCTTGGCAAACCAGGTCAAACCCGCTACACGGACCCGTCCTTTTCGAAGGCCGACAGGTCTTCCGCGATAGCTCAGTTGGTAGAGCAAGCGGCTGTTAACCGCTGGGTCGTAGGTTCGAGTCCTACTCGCGGAGCCAATCCCCAAGGCTCATTTTCCATCATATTTCGGCAGCCGGGCCTGCAAGCGATCTCCCGGTTTTTGCGCAGCTTCGCGCTTGCTTAACCTCTGCCTCTTATCTACTAACGGCGCGCAGAGGCCACGTGGCGGAGTGGTTACGCAGCGGATTGCAAATCCGTGTATTCCGGTTCGATTCCGGACGTGGCCTCCATTCCCATCCCGCCGTCACCCGCCCGATGGCGAACCAAGCACCTGGGTCGCCCGGATTGCCGCCGAGGCGCGGTTCTCGACCCCCAGCTTGGCATAGACCTGCTCAAGATGTTTGTTCACCGTCCGCGGGCTGAGGCCGAGAATCTCGGCGATGTCGCGATTCGACTTGCCGCGGGCAATCCACAGCAGCACCTCGCTTTCGCGCAGCGTCAGCCCGAAGCGCTGGCGCAGCAGCTCGGGTCCGCCGGCTGCCTCGTCGGGCGCCAGTCGAAACAGGTACTCGTCCGCGCCGATTGCACCGAGGCAGGTGAGTTGCAGCAGCGCGCCGCTTCCGGCCGGGAGGTTCAGCGTTGCCCCGCTCAGCCGGTCGAGCCCGCCTCGGCCTTCCGCCCACGCCGCGATGGCCCCGGCGAGCGCCCCAAGCCCTTCTTCGCCGGCCGCGCCGAACAGCCGCGAGACCTGCGGCGTCGCCCAGAGCAGGCCGCGCGCACCGGAAACCGCCAGCAGATGGCGGCCGGCCGCATCAAGCGCCACCCGCGCGCTTTGCGCGCTGCGCGCATTGGCCAGATGCACCCGGATGCGCGCCCTGAGCTCGTCGATGTCGATCGGCTTGGTCAGGTAGTCGACCCCGCCCGATTCGAGCGCGTGCACCACATGCTCGGTCTCGGTCAGCCCGGTCATGAAGATCACCGGCACGGGCGAGATGGCGGGCAGGGCCTTGAGTCGCCGGCAGGCCTCGAACCCGTCCATGCCCGGCATGACCGCATCCATCAGAATCAGGTCTGGCGTCACCCGCCCGACGACCCGCAGCGCCGCCTCGCCGCTTGCCGCAACCAGCACCGTCCGCCCATCGGCCTCCAGCGCGTCGGTGAGGAAGCCCAGCGACTCCGGCGAATCGTCGACGACCAGCAGCGTGTCGGTGGCGGGCTCACTCATCGGCGGACCCGCCCTCCAGGATGCGCGCGTAGCCCTCGAAATCGAAAGCCTGCACGCGGGCCCGCAGCAGCTCGACAAACGACGCATGCGCCGGCTCTGCCGCGAGCTGGGCGAGCTTGGCCTCGATGCCGCGGACATGCCCGATCTCGCCGAGGCTCCTGAGCTCGGCCACAACTTCGGCCGGCGGCAGCACAACCGGGGTTGCATCCAGCCCTCGGGTGGGGGAAGGGGCCTCCTCCAGCCATTCCAGCTTCAGATGCGCCCCGAGCTTGTCGATCACCTGCCGGATATCGAACGGCTTGGTTATCGTGTCGCTGTGCCCCAGGTCGGAGGCCGCCATGCCCGAACCGTCGCCGATATTGGCGGAGAGCATGACGATCGGCGCCGCGACCCCCCGCTCGCGCAGCGCCTGCACCAGTGTCCAGCCATCCATCCCCGGCATCGAGATGTCGACGAAATAGAAATCGGGCGCCGCGCCGTCGATCAGCGTCAGGCAGTCCGGCCCGTCCACCGCCGTCAGGACCGTGAAGTCGAGCGGCTGCAGCAATTCCCGCATCAGTTCGCGATGGTCGGCATTGTCGTCCACCACCATGATCGTCCGGCGCGGGCCAGCATAGGTCGAAATCCGCAGCTCCTGGCCCACCCGCTGCGCCGGCCGATCGACCGCCGCCAGCATCATGCGGACGCGGAAGGTCGAGCCGGCGCCCGGCAGGCTTTCGACCTTGATGTCGCCGCCCAGCGTTTCGGCCAGCAGCTTGGTAATGGTCAGGCCCAGCCCCAGGCCGGGCGACATCCTGTTGCGCTCCGCCGCGCCGCGCACGAAGGGTTCGAAGATGTGCTCGATCTCCTCCGGCGCGATGCCGCTGCCCGTGTCGCGGACAGTGAAGCTGGCGACCTGCGATCGGTAGGCCACCTCGAACTCGATTCGGCCGGCATCGGTATATTTGATGGCGTTCGACAGCAGGTTGACCAGAATCTGCCTGAGGCGCTTCTCGTCGGTCCGCACATAGACGGGTAGTTCCGGGGCGCGCCGATGGTGGAAGGCAACGCCCTTGGCCTCCGCCTGCAGGCGGAACATCTCGACCAGCTGGTCGAGGAAATCGTGCACATTGATCTCGTTGGAATAGACCTGCATCCGGCCCGCCTCGATGCGCGAAATGTCGAGAAGCCCGTCGATGAGACCGGAAAGATGCTCCGCGCTGCGCCGGATCGTGCGGACGGAGGATTGCCGGCGCGCCGGAATCGTCTCGTCCCGCTCGAGGATTTGCGCATAGCCGAGTACGGCGTTGAGCGGCGTGCGCAATTCGTGGCTGAGGCCCACCACATAGCGGCTCTTGGCGCGATTGGCCGCCTCGGCGTCCTCCTTGGCCTTCTGCAGGGCGGCGTCGGTGCGGTTATGGGCGTCGATCTCCTTGAGCAGCAGCGTCGTCTGCCGCGAGCTCTCCTCCTCCGCGACCCGCCGGCTGTCATCGGCGAGCACGAGATACCAGCACGCCGTTCCGGCCACGACGGCGAAGACGAAAAACACCACCGCCAGCGTCCCTGCCACCACGTCCGAGGTCGCCGGCGCGGCATGCGCGGCGGCCTCATAAATGAAGAAAAGGATCGAGCCGAGCAGCGCCAGCGCAATCGTCACCGACACGCCATAGCGCCCCACGCGGCTCGACAGCCGCTCGAGCGCCCAGCCGGGCAGGACGTGCGCCGCCAGCGTCGCGCTCTGGGCATGCAGGTTCGCATGCGGCTTGCAAAGGTCGTGGCAGCGCGCATCGAGCGAACAGCACAGCGAGCAGATCGGCGCCGAATAGGCGGGGCACCAGGCCATGTCCTCGGGCTCGAACGGATGCTGGCAGATCGAGCAGGTGAGGGTCTGCCGTGCTGCCCAGGCCCGACGCGGCTTGCGTGCCAGGTAGAACTTGCCCTTGGTTGCCCAGGCGATCAGCGGCGAGGCGATAAAGGCGACCCCGGCGGCAACAAAGGGCGCCAGCGAGGCGGCGAGCGGCCCCGCCACACCGGCGTGCACGAGCAGGGCTGTCGCCGCGGCCAGCGTCATGGCGCCAAGCCCGACCGGATTGATGTCGTAGAGGTGGGCCCGCTTGAACTCGATGCCCGGCGGGGCGAGGCGCAGCGGCTTGTTGACGAAAAGGTCCGCCGAAATGGTGCAGAGCCAGGCCATGGCGATGATCGAAAAGACGCTCAGCGTCTCCTCCAGCACGCGATAAATGCCGAGTTCCATCAGCATCAGCGCAATCGCCACATTGAAGAGCAGCCAGATGACCCGCCCCGGATGGCTGTGGGTCAGGCGCGAGAAGAAGTTCGACCAGGCAAGCGAGCCGGCATAGGCGTTCATCACATTGATCTTGAGCTGGCTGACGACGACGAACACCGCCATCAGCACCAGCGCCGCCACCGGCCAGGGCAGCATATAGCCGAAGGCGACGGCGTACATTTCCGAAGGCTGCCCGGCATCGGCCGCCGGCACCCCTGAGGTCAGGGCCACCACCGCGAGAAACGAGCCGGCCAGCAGCTTCGGCGCCCCCATGACCACCCAGCCCGCCCCGGCGAGAAAAATCAGAAGGCGATGCCGCCGCTTGCCGCCTTCGGCCGGCATGAAGCGCAGGAAGTCGACCTGCTCGCCGATCTGCGTCATCAGCGCCAGGATCACCGCGGAAGCTGCACCGAACTGCGCCAGGTCGAAAGGGGCGGACGACCCGGGCGGTCCTGAAACGGCGGCGGCCCCCGCAAAGGCCCGCCACACGGCGAACTTGCCCGGATCGGCGAAAGCGATGACCAGCAGCGGCAGGATATTGAGCACGATCCAGATCGGCTGGGTGATGAGCTGGAAGCGGCTGATGAGCCTAACGCCATGCGTCACCAGCGGGATCACCGCCACCGCGCTGATCACATAGCCGAGCCAGAGCGGCACGTGGAAGGCAAGCTCCAGCGCCCCCGACATGATCGACGCTTCGATGGCGAAAAGAATGAAGGTGAAGCTCGCATAAATCAGCGAGGTCACGGTCGAGCCGATATAGCCGAAGCCGGCGCCGCGCGTGAGCAGGTCGATGTCCACGCCATGCCGCGTCGCATAGCGGCTGATCGGCAGCCCGACCGCCAGGATCATCAGGCAGGCAACGACGATGGCGACCACGGCATTGGTCGTGCCGTAACTCAGCGTGATAGCGCCGCCGACCGCCTCAAGCGCAAGAAACGAAATGGCCCCGATCGCCGTATGGGAGATCCGGGCGCTCGAATATTGCCGCGCGGCCTTCGCGGTAAAGCGCAGCGCATAATCTTCCAGCGTCTGGTTGGCCACCCAGCGGTTGTACTCGCGCCGGACCGGAATGATGCGCTGCCGCGCCATGACCCCTGCCTAACTTATCATCACAGGAGCAGCGTTGCACAAATCGCGCTCGCTTTCGAGTGGATTGCCGGCATAAACATCCTGGAGGAAACGCAATTTCGCCGCCGCGCCATTTCCCCTGGGCCGCCGCCGGCGGATGGCTACGTCAATCGACGTATAGGGTAGGGCAGCCAAACTGTCCCACTGTGCCTCATGGACAGGACGGGCCCGCCTCCGGCCCGCGAGATCCGCAACGATACAGGGGACAAGACATGGGCATTTCACTGACCAGGCGCATGGCTATGGCGGGCGCGATCGCCGCCGCCATGGCCGCCGCGCTGCCGGCCGTTCCGGCCTTCGCCGCCGACGACACGATCAAGGTGGGCATCCTGCATTCGCTGTCGGGCACGATGGCGATCTCCGAGACCACCCTCAAGGATACGATGCTGTTCCTGATCGACCAGCAGAACAAGAAGGGTGGCCTGCTGGGCAAGAAGCTCGAGCCGGTCGTGGTCGATCCGGCCTCCGATTGGCCGACCTTCGCCGAAAAGGCGCGCGAGCTGATCTCCGTCGACCATGTGGCGGCGGTGTTCGGCTGCTGGACCTCGGCATCGCGCAAGGCGGTGTTGCCGGTCTTCGAGGAGCTGAACTCGATCCTCTTCTATCCGGTGCAATATGAGGGCGAGGAATCGTCGCGCAACATCATCTATACCGGCGCCGCGCCGAACCAGCAGGCGATCCCGGCGGTCGACTACCTGATGAACACCGAAGGCGTGAAGCGCTTCGTGCTCGAAGGCACCGACTACGTCTATCCGCGCACGACCAACAAGATTCTGCAGGCCTATCTCGAGTCCAAGGGCATCCCGGACTCCGACATCATGGTCAACTACACCCCGTTCAGCTTCTCCGACTGGCAGACGGAAGTGTCCAAGATCAAGGCGTTCGGTTCGGCCGGCAAGAAGACGGCCGTGGTGTCGACCATCAACGGCGACGCCAACGTGCCGTTCTACAAGGAGCTGGCCAATCAGGGCATCAAGGCCACCGATATTCCGGTCGTCGCCTTCTCGGTGGGCGAGGAAGAACTCGCCGGCCTCGACACCAAGCCGTTGGTCGGCCATCTCGCCGCCTGGAACTACTTCGAGTCGGTCGACACCCCGGCCAACAAGAAGTTCATCGCCGACTGGCACAAGTACATCAAGGACGACAAGCGCGTCGTGAATGACCCGATGGAGGCCGCCTATATCGGCTTCAACGCCTGGGTGAAGGCGGTCGAGGCCGCCGGCACTACCGACACCGACAAGGTGCTCGATTCCATCATTGGCGTAACCGTGCCCAACCTCTCGGGCGGCTATGCCACCGTCATGCCGAACCACCACCTGACCAAGCCCGTGCTGATCGGCGAAATCCAGGCGAACGGCCAGTTCGACATCGTCTCGCAATCGCCCGAAGTGGTGGGCGACGAGTGGTCGGACTACCTGCCCGACTCGAAGGTGCTGATCTCGGATTGGCGCAAGCCTCTGTCCTGCGGCAACTTCAATGTCACCACCGGCAAGTGCGGCGCATCCCCGGCGAGTTGATCCCCGCAATGAATATTCGGGAGGCGGCGCGATCCGCCTCCCTCAATCCATTTCAAAGAGATCGTTCATGCGCGTCGCCCGCCTTGTCCTGCTCTGCCTTTGCCTGCTGGCATCCGCCTTCAGCCTGCCGGCGGTGGCGCAGTCGGCGGGCGGCGCCAGCAATATCGCCGACCTCGTGAATGCCCTGGGGCAGGGCCAGTTCGACTTCAACGCCCGGATCGCCGCCGTAAAGGCGCTCGTTGCGTCGGGCGACCCGCACGTCCCGCAGATCCTGCAGGAACTGGAAAACGACCAGCTCTATACCCCCGACGGCGGCGGCGATGTCTATGTCCAGGGCGGCACGGACGACGCGCCGACCTATGCCGACCCGGTAACCGGCGCGGACGAGACCGACCAGGTCGATCCCGACTCGATGGTCAAGGTCAAGATCAACAATAATGTCCGCAGCGCGATCGATGACGCGCTCAACCAGATGACCCTGCTCAGCCCCGACCGCAACGCGCGCCTCAAGGCGGCGCAGGATATGCTGAGCAACGCCGATCCCAAGAATCTCGCCCTGATCGACAAGGCGCTTGCCGCCGAGAAGGACGCGGCGGTCAAGACCGCCATGCAGGCCGCCCGCGCCGAAATCCTGCTCAAGACCGATGCGCCGGAAGCCGACAAGGAAGCCGCCATCGCGACCATCGCCGCGCAGGGCGGGCAGGATGCGATCGGCATCCTGACCCAGGCGCTGACCAACGCCCCCGACAGCCTCAAGCCGGTGATCCAGAAGCACATCGACAGCATCAACCAGACCCTGGCGCTCTGGGGCATCGCGCAGAACGTCTGGTACGGCGTTTCGCTCGGCTCGGTCCTGCTGCTGGCCGCCATCGGCCTCGCCATCACCTTCGGCGTCATGGGCGTCATCAACATGGCGCATGGCGAAATCGTCATGCTCGGCGCCTACACGACCTATGTCGTCCAGGGCTTGGTGAACGCCTGGGCCCCGGGCCTCGCCGATTATTCCATCGTCATCGCGGTCCCCGCCGCCTTCCTCCTGACGGCGCTGGTCGGCATCGGGATCGAGCGCGGGGTGATCCGCTGGCTCTATGGCCGGCCGCTGGAAACGCTGCTCGCCACCTGGGGCCTGTCGCTGATATTGCAGCAGGCGGTGCGCTCGCTCTTCGGCGCATCGAACGTGCTGGTGTCGCCGCCCAGCTGGATGTCCGGCGCCTTCCAGCTCGGCGGATTGCAGATCACGCTCAACCGCCTGGTGATCGTCATCTTCGCGCTGGTGATCTTCGCGATCCTGCAGATCGTGCTGAACCGCACCCCGCTCGGGCTGCAGATGCGCGCCGTCACGCAGAACCGTCGAATGGCCTCCGCCATGGGCATCAGAACGCCCTTCGTCGACGCCATGACCTTCGGCCTCGGCTCGGGTATCGCCGGGATGGCCGGCGTGGCGCTGTCGCAGATCGACAACGTCTCGCCCAATCTCGGCCAGAACTACATCATCGACAGCTTCATGGTCGTGGTGTTCGGCGGCGTCGGCAATCTGTGGGGCACGCTGGTCGGTGCGCTGACGCTCGGGGTCGCCAACAAATTCCTCGAGCCCTATGCCGGCGCCGTGCTGGGCAAGATTCTCATCCTCGTCTTCATCATCCTCTTCATCCAGCGCCGCCCGCGCGGCCTCTTCGCCCAGAAGGGCAGGGCGGTGGAACAATGAGCGTCGGATTCGCGGGTTCGCCCCTCACCCGCCAGCCGGCCCCCTCTCCCGCAAGGGGAGAGGGCCGAACTGGCCACCTCTTGCCTTCGCCCCTCGCGGGAGAAGGTGGCTCGGCCCGAAGGGTCGAGACGGATGAGGGGGTTTTCTTCGGGGGCGACAAATGATCACCCAATTCCTCTTCCGCGCCCTCGACCGCAAGATCGCCTGGCTGGTCGCCATCCTCATCGCGGCCGCCATCGTGGTCCCTGTGCTCAACCTCGCCGTGCCGGCCGGCAATCCGCTGCATCTCGATTCCGTCTGGGTGCCGCTGCTCGGCAAATATCTGAGCTGGGCCATGCTGGCGCTCGCGCTCGACCTAGTCTGGGGTTATTGCGGCATTCTCTCGCTCGGCCACGGCGCGTTCTTCGCACTGGGCGGCTACGCCATGGGCATGTATCTGATGCGCCAGATCGGCGCGCGGGGCGTCTATGCCAATCCCACCCTGCCGGACTTCATGGTCTTCCTGAACTGGAAGGCGCTGCCCTGGTATTGGTACGGCTTCAACTGGTTCTGGTTCGCCTGCCTGATGGCCATCCTCGTGCCGGCGGTACTGGCTTTCGCCTTTGGATGGCTCGCCTTCCGCAGCCGGGTGACCGGCGTCTATCTCTCCATTATCACCCAGGCGCTCACCTATGCGCTGACGCTGGCTTTCTTCCGCAACGACATGGGCTTCGGCGGCAATAACGGCCTCACCGATTTCAAGGACATTCTCGGCTTCAACATCCAGGCCGATACCACCCGTGCCGCGCTCTTCGCTGTTACGGCCCTTTTCCTCGTCCTTGCGGTGATCCTCTGCTCCGCCATCGTCAATTCCAAGCTCGGCAAGGTCATGCTGGCCATCCGCGACGCCGAGAGCCGCACCCGCTTCCTCGGTTACCGCGTTGACAATGTGAAGCTTTTTGCCTTCGTCACCTCGGCGGTCATCGCCGGCATCGCCGGTGCGCTCTATGTCCCGCAGGTCGGCATCATCAACCCCAATGAGTTCTCGCCCGCCAATTCGATCGAGATTGTCATCTGGACGGCCGTAGGGGGACGCGGCACCATCATCGGGCCGATCATCGGAGCCATCCTGGTCAACGCCGGCAAATCTTATTTCACCGCCGCCTTGCCCGACCTGTGGCTCTACGCGCTGGGCGCGCTCTTCATGCTCGTCACCATCTTCCTGCCCCAGGGCATCATGGGCCTCGTCTCGGCCCGCGCCCGCAGCCGCAGCGCACCGGACAAGCCGGCAGGAACGACGGCCGCGCTCGACGCATCGAGCGAAGCGGAGGAGGGGACGACGGCCGCCGGGCTATCGCCCCGCGCAGCGGAGTAGCCAATGGACCCGACCACCGTCCCGCCCGAAAAGACCATGCTCTACCTCAATGGCGTCTCGGTCTCCTTCGACGGCTTCAAGGCGCTGAGCAATCTCTCCGTCATCGTGCGTCCGGCCGAAATGCTGGCGATCATCGGCCCGAACGGCGCCGGCAAGACGACCATGATGGACATCATTACCGGCAAGACCCGCGCCGACGAAGGCGACGTGATCTTCGATGACGAGATCGACCTTCGCCGCCTCGACGAAGCGCGGATCGCCAATCTCGGCATCGGCCGGAAATTCCAGAAGCCCACCGTTTTCGAGAACCAGAGCGTCTGGGATAACCTCGTGCTCGCGCTGAAGACGCCGCGCCGCGTCTTCGCCACGCTGTTTTACCAGCCATCGCCCGCGGACACGCGCCGCATCGAGGAAATTCTGGCGACGATCCGCCTCACGGCGCGCCGCGACGATCTCGCCTCGGGCCTTAGCCACGGCCAGAAGCAATGGCTCGAAGTCGGCATGCTGCTCGCCCAGGACCCCAAGCTCCTGCTGGTCGACGAGCCCGTCGCCGGCATGACGGACGCCGAGACCGTCGAAACCGCGAAGCTCCTCAAGGAGATCGCGGCCACCCGTTCCGTCGTGGTGGTCGAGCACGACATGAGCTTCGTCCGCGAGCTTGGCTGCCGTGTCACCTGTCTCGCCGAAGGCAGCGTCCTTGCCGAGGGCACGCTGGACGAAGTGTCTGCCAATCCCGTTGTGATCGAGAGGTATCTCGGACGATGAAGTTTATCTCAGGCGGGGTGGGCGTGGTTCCCTCCCCCTTGTGGGGAGGGAGAAAGGCGACCGTGACCAGCACCCTCTCCATCAAATCCATCGATCTCGCTTATGGCGCCGCACAGGCCCTCTACGAGGTTTCGATTGAAGCGAAACCCGGCCGCATCACAGCGGTGCTCGGCCGCAACGGCGTCGGCAAATCGTCGACGCTTCGCGCCGTAACCGGGCTCAATGCCGTCACCGCAGGGGAAATCGTCTTCGACAGCCAGGTGCTGAAAAAACTGCCGCCCTATAAGCGCGCGCGCCTGGGCCTCGGCTATGTGCCGCAGGGCCGGGAGATTTTTCCGCTGCTCACCGTCAGGGAGAACCTCGAGACGGGCTATGCCGGCCTGAAGCCTGCCGACCGAAACGTGCCGGCCTATATCTACGACCTCTTTCCGGTATTGAAGTCCATGCTCGGCCGCCGCGGCGGCGACCTTTCGGGCGGGCAGCAGCAGCAGCTCGCCATTGCCCGGGCTCTCGTAACCCGTCCCAAGGTGCTGGTGCTGGACGAGCCCACGGAGGGCATACAGCCCTCCATTATCAAGGATATCGGGCGTGCCCTGCAGTTCCTCCGGGACGAGAAGGGCATGACGATCCTGCTGGTCGAACAATATCTCGACTTCTGCCGCCAGATCGCCGACGACATCTACATCATGGATCGGGGCGCGATCGTCCACGCCGGCCCGGCCGGCGATCTCGACCTGCCCGAGGTTCGGCGCCACCTCATGGTGTAATCCGGCAACGCTTCCGCCCTTGACGCGGGCCGAAAGCCACTGATTCGCGATCAAGGCTTTGCCGTCGCGCCCCATTGTGTTTGAAAATACGCATGCCTCGAAAGCGGCGATCCGTGCAATGGGGCGGCGTGACGGAGGAGCCAACCTCCGCCGCCGCAGCATTGCTTGCTGCCGCGGGGCCGTTTGCAGGGCCGCAGAGCCCAGGAGGAGATTACCGTGACGACTGCCATGAAGCCGCTCGAGGTGGTGGACGAGATGGAAAACGCCATCCGCACCGCCTCGTCGCCCTCGAAGCTCAAGATCACCGATATCCGTGTCGCGACCATTCGCGGGCACGGCTACTACCCCATACTGAAGATCGACACGAACCAGGGCATTTACGGCCTCGGTGAGGTGCGCGACGCCGCCCATCCCGATACGGCGCTCCGCCTCAAGCACCTGCTGATGGGCCAGAATCCCTGCAACGTCGATTACCTGTTCAAGTCGATCAAATCCTATGGCGGCGACAGCCGCGAGGCGGGCGGCGTCTGCGGCATCGAAATCGCGCTCATGGACCTGGTGGGGAAGGTCTACGGCATTCCCTGCTACCAGCTGATCGGCGGCAAGTACCGCGACAAGGTGCGCCTCTATGGCGACACTCCCGCGCCGCGCAAGCTCACGCCCGAGGGCTATGTGGAAGTGGTGCTGCAGCGCAAATCGCTCGGCCTCACCTTCATCAAGTTCGACCTGCCGCCGCGTCTCTTCCTCGATACGCCCGGCACCCTGATCGGCCAGGCGACCAAATACGAATATCCCGAATACAAGCAGTGGTACGTCCCCGGCCGCGGCGCCGGGCCGCGCATCAGCGAGGCGGGTGTCGAGCTCTGCGCCAACATCACCGCCGAAGTGCGCAAGGCGGTCGGCGACGAAATCTCGCTTTGTACCGACCATTTCGGCGAAGGCTTTGTGATGCCGGATGAGGCGATCCGCATCGGCCGGGCGCTCGAGCCTTACAATCTCGCCTGGGTCGAAGACCCGATGCCGTGGACGGACATCGCCAACCACAAGAAGGTCGCCGATGCGCTGCTGACGCCGGTGGCGGCGGGCGAGGATTGGTACGCCTGGGAAGGCTTCCAGGAGCCCATCGAAACCCGGGCGGTCGACATCATCCACCCCGACATGCTCTCTTCCGGCGGGCTGATGGAGACCAAGCGCATCGCCGACCACGCCGAGCGCTACGGCATCCCGACCGCGCTCCACGCCTGCTGCTCGCCGGTCGGCTTCATGGCCAATGTGCATCTCGGCGCCGCCATCTCGAGCCTCGTGGCCGTCGAGCATCATGGCCTCGACCTGCCATTCTTCCGTGACCTGGTGACCGGCCTCGAGCCCGACTACATGGCGGACGGCTACGTCACAGTGCCCGATGCGCCCGGCCTCGGCATCGACCTCAACGAGGAGGCGATCCGCGAGAACCTCCGCGACGGCGCCGACTATTTCGCCAGCACCGAGGAGTGGAACAGGCTGCGCGTCGGCCCCGAATGGGCGCCGCACGACGACTGAGCGGGGCAGGGGGGCACTTGGGACCACTTGGCCCCTCGACGATTCTCCGAAGGCTGCTACAAGGCGTGACAATCCCGTCCCGCCGCCTTCGGAGCTTCAGATGAACCTCGAACTGATCCTCTCGACCGTTCTCGACGGACGCACCAAAGGCGTACCCGGAGCGGCCGAGCCCTTCGCGCTGCGCGACATCGGCAAGAAGGGCTGGAACGTGCTGCGCGAGGACCTGCCGCTGCCGCTCATGGTCCTCAAGCGCTCGGCGCTCGACCATAACGCCGCGGTGTTCAGCAGCTATCTCACCTCGAACCATCTGTCCTTCGCCCCGCACGGCAAGACGACGATGGCGCCGCAGATCTATGCCGAGCAATTGCGCGACGGCGCCTGGGGCATGACGGCCGCCACCGTCAACCAGGTGCAGGTCATGCGCGCCTATGGCGTGGAGCGGATCGTGCTGGCCAACCAGCTGCTCGGCAAGGCGCACATGCTGGCCATCGCCGCCGAGCTGCGGCGCGACCCCGATTTCGATTTCTACTGCTTCGTCGATTCCGTCGCCCAGCTCCGCAATATGGCGCTGCACCTGACCGGCGTCGATTGCAGCCATCCCATCAAGCTGCTGGTCGATGTGGGTGCGATGGGCGGGCGCACCGGCATCCGCTCGATCGGCGCGGCGCGCGAAATCGCCGCGGCCATCGCCGAGGCCGATCCGCGCCATTTCCGCTTCGCCGGCGTCGCAGCGTTCGAAGGCGCCATTCCCGGCCTGGACAAGGGGGCAGGGCCGGTCGTGCCCTTCGCCGATTTCGTCGTCGAGGTGGCGCGCGCGCTCCCGCCTTCGCTTTACGCCGGACTCGACGAATTCGTTCTCTCGGGGGGCGGCTCGAGCTATTTCGACATCATCGCCGACCGCTTCCGCACCCTGGACCTGCCCATTCCGGTCCGGATCGTGCTGCGCAGCGGCTGCTATGTCACCCATGACGACGGCACCTATGAGCGCGCCCACCGCGAAGCCAAGGCCGACCCGCACCGCCACCCCACCGCGGATTTGCAGCCCGCGCTCGAGGCTTGGGCCTATGTCCAATCCCGGCCGGAGCCGGATTTGGCCTTCCTCACCATGGGCAAGCGCGACATTCCCTATGATGCCGGCCTGCCGGTGCCGCTGAAGCTCTACCGTCCCGGCGTCGGCTTCCTGCCGGTGGGCGAGGCCGCGGTGTTCGCCACCAACGACCAGCACGCTTTCGTGCGGCTCGCCCCGGTTACGGACTGGCAGGTGGGCGACCTCGTGGCCTCCGGCATTTCCCATCCCTGCACCGCCTTCGACAAATGGCGCTTCATCCCCGTCGTCAGCGACGCCTACGACGTCATCGACGGCGTGCTGACCTTCTTCTAGGCCGCTCC
>DASZUI010000213.1:0-16579 GCA_035547675.1 Devosia sp. | reverse complement strand
AAGGCGCCCCAGGTCAGGAAGTCCCCGAGATTGACCGGCCCGATACTGGCCTCGACCGGAAACTGCACCAGCACATTGGAGGCTGCGACGACGGCCACCATGGCGAGCACGGGGAGAAGGTAAGGGCGGAAGGGCATCGATGTCATGGAGTTCCGTTGTGAAAGCCGGCGCGCGCTATGGATTCCGGCCTTCGCCGGAATGACGCCGTGGATTTGGGCAGGGCCTCTCCACGCTCCCGACGTCATTCCGGCGCAGACCGGAATCCAGAACCGGCACAGCGCATCGCCCAAAAGCAAAACCGCGCGCTCCCCGGGGAACGCGCGGCAAAACTGCCTTGCGGTTGAAATCAGGCCGCGAGCTTGGACCGGATCTCGCCCTTGAGCGCCAGCGCCCGATCCGACAGATCGCCGTCGTCGGCCTTCAGCAGGAAGGCGTCGAGCCCGCCGCGATGCTCCACCGAGCGCAGCGCATTGGCCGAAATGCGCAGCTTGACCGAACGGCCCAGGGCGTCCGAAATCAGCGTCACATTGAGCAAATTGGGCAGGAAGCGGCGCTTGGTGCGGTTGACGGCGTGGCTCACCGTATTGCCCACCATCACGCCCTTGCCGGTCAGTTCACAACGCCGAGACATGGTACTGTCCTATTCCAATAGCGGCCACTGGCGGGGAGCAGCGTCCCGCGGCCGGGCCGAATTTATCCTGAAATTCTTCGAGGGCGTTCCATAGAGAAACCCGGCGTCCCCGTCAAGCCGAAGCGGCCCCGGCATCGCCGGACCCCGCCTCGCCTTGCACCGGCCCGCTTCAGCAGGCATTTTGGCCAAAACATCGATTCGAGCCGCCTTGCGGGCCGGCCTTCAGAAGAGCTTCGCGTGTTCCCAAGGCGATTTTCCTGTCTGCTGTTCCTGCTGGCGATGGCCGCCACGCCCGCCTGTGCCGCCCCCGTTTCGATCGAGGCGGGCTATCTCCTGACGCTTGGCGGCTTCAATGTCGCAAGCGCCACCGTCAAGCTCAACGATGACGGCCGCCATTACGACCTCGACCTCGAGGCAGAGATTGCGGGCCTCGCCGGGCTCGTCGCCAGCGGCACCGCCCATGTCGGCGCCTCCGGCAGTTCCGCCGGCACCCAGCTCGCCTCGGAAAAGTTCGACCTGCTGACCCGCGCCAATGGCGAGGATTTCAAGATCGATGTCGGCTATGAGGGCGGCAATGTGAGCTCCTTCGTCGTCACGCCGCCGCTGACCGACAATGTCGACCGCGTGCCGATCGAGCGCAGCCAGCTGTTCGGCGTCGGCGACATGCTCTCGGCCTTCGTGCTCAAGGGCCGCGCCCTCGACAGATCGCTCTGCGACCGGAAGTTCCGCATCTTCACCGGCGTCGAGCGCTTCGACCTCGCCATGAGCTATCTGCAGGACGATAAGGCGACCTCGCTCAAGACGGCCTATCAGGGCCCGGTCGTGCAGTGCCGGATCAAGTACACGCCGGTTTCGGGCCATTTCACCACCTCGGGCATGACGAATTACCTCGCCAAGTCCGACCAGCTCTACATCTGGTACGCCCCCGCCGCGGACACCGGCTATTTCATCCCCTATCGCGTGCTGATCGCGACCAGCGTGGGGGATTTGTCGATGGTGCTGACCAAGCTCAGCGATTGAGGCGCCATCTCCTGGTCCCCTCGCCCCTCTGGGGAGAGGGGTAGGGTAAGGGGAGCCACGCGCTCCGGCCGTGCCGGCTGCACCCCCTCCCGCCCTGCCGGGCACCCTCTCCCCAGAGGGGCGAGGGTTCGCGCGTGGCATAGCCTTGCCACCTCCACCTCGTCATTCCCGCGAAAGCGGGAATCTCTGTTTTTGCCCCCAGCGACGCCCCCGTGGTGAACAAAACGTTAACGCCGCGATTGTCCCATTTTGGCACCGTCAACAGGATTCTTCGTCAATTTGCGTGCCGCAAAGCCCCGTGCCGCCGCACCCCGCGCCTTAACAGGCGAAAAATCTTTGACCGCCAGCACTTTACCAGCCGGCAGGAATTTCCCGATTCGGCGGCGATTTAGCGATTTGGCAAGCTTGGTGAACGGCCAAACGGCCGCGCCGGTGCCTAGTCGGGGCGGCCTGGGGCCTCCTGTCATATGCGCATGCTACCGCTTGTGGGGAACAAAGGGGGATTCTCCGAGTCGGCAGCGATTCGCCCCGCTTTTGTTCCCGCTTCGTACTGTTCGTTAACGTCCGGGACGAGGCGACCGCCGATCTGTTTCATTCCGGCACGCCTTCAATTCCGCACGGTTTGCGCCTAGGTTTAGGGTCAATGGAACTAGCGCATTCCTCCTCGCTCAAGGCGATCCTTGGGCCCACCAATACCGGCAAGACCTGGTTTGCCATCGAGCGCATGCTGGCGCACCGCAGCGGCATGATCGGCCTGCCTTTGCGCCTGCTCGCCCGCGAGGTCTATGGCCGCATCGTCGCCCGGGTCGGGCGCGGCGCCGTGGCGCTGGTGACCGGCGAGGAGCGCATCGTGCCCCCGACGGCGCGCTATTGGGTGGCGACCGTCGAGGCGATGCCCATGGACATGCCGGTCGAATGCCTCGCCATCGACGAAATCCAGACGGCGATCAGCTTCGACCGCGGACATGTCTTCACCGACCGGATGCTGCATGCGCGCGGCACGCACGAAACCCTGTTCCTCGGCGCCGCGACCATGGTGCCGGTGGTCCGCGCGCTGCTGCCCAATGTCGAGATCATCCATCGGCCGCGGCTCTCGGCCCTGACCTATGCCGGCAGCAAGAAGCTGTCGCGCCAGCCGCCGCGCTCGGCCATCGTCGCCTTCTCCGCCACCCAGGTCTATGCCATCGCCGAGCTGATCCGCCGCGAGCGCGGCGGCGCGGCTGTGGTGATGGGCGCGCTCTCCCCCCGCACCCGCAACGCCCAGGTCGACCTCTACCAGAACGGCGATGTCGATTTCCTGGTGGCGACCGACGCCATCGGCATGGGCCTCAACCTCGATGTGCATCACGTCGCCTTCGCCGACGACCACAAATTCGACGGCCACCAGACGCGTCCCCTGACGCCGGCCGAATTCGCCCAGATCGCCGGACGCGCCGGGCGCCATCTCGACAACGGCACCTTCGGCGTCACCGCCCACGCCGCCGAATTCGACGAGGAACTGATCGGCGCCCTGGAAAGCCATGATTTCGAGCCGGTGCGCCAATTGCAGTGGCGCAATGCCGAACTCGATTTCTCCTCGATCGAGGCGCTGCACCGCGCCCTCGAGCGGCCGCCCGACAACAGGGTGCTGACGCGCGTGCCCGTCGCGACCGACCAGCAGGCGCTCGAATTCCTGGCCCGCAACGAGGCCGCCCGCTACGCCACCAATGCCGAAAGGGTGCGCCGGCTCTGGGAATGTTGCCAGATTCCGGACTATCGCGATATTTCGCCCGCCGCCCATGGCGAAATCGTCACGCGCATTTACACTGATCTCATGCGGGACGGCAAAGTCTCGGCCGACTGGATTGCCGAGCAGGTGAGCTTCTGCGACAATACCTCCGGCGACATCGATACGCTATCGAACCGGATCCGCCAGATTCGGACATGGACCTTCGTCGCTAACCGTAGGAATTGGCTTGAAGACCCAGCGCACTGGCGCGAAAAAACCCGTGACATCGAGGACCGGCTGAGCGACGCGCTGCACGAGAGGCTCACCCAGCGTTTCGTGGATCGCCGCACCAGCGTCCTCATGCGTCATCTGAGAGACAGACTAATGGCTCTGCCTGAAATCAACGAGCGTGGCGAGGTCAGCCTCGAAGGCCATCTCATCGGCTCCATCGAGGGCTTCCGCTTCACCCTCGCCCGTTCCGAGGAAGGCGACGCCAAGGGGCTGGGCGCCGCGGCGAGCCAGGTCATCGCGCCGGAGATCCGCAACCGCGCCGAGCGCCTCGCCGGCGCCCCCAATGAGGAATTCATCCTCGCCACCGATGGCTTCCTGCGCTGGAAGGGCGAGATCGTCGCCCAGCTCGCCGAGGGCGATACGCTTTTTGCGCCGCGCCTCATCGTGCTCGCCGACGAAAGCCTTACCGGCGTCGAGCTCGAGCGCGTGCAGGAGCGGCTGGCCCTCTGGCTGCGCCATCACATCAACACCCAGCTCGAATCCGTCATCACCCTGGCCGAGCCGCCCGACCTCGAAGGCGCGGCGCGCGGCCTCGCCTACCGGCTCTATGAGCATCTCGGCATCCTGCCGCGCCAAGCCGTGGCCGACGAGGTCAAGGCGCTCGACCAGGACGTGCGCGCCAAGATGCGCAAGCTCGGCATCAAGTTCGGTGCCTACCACATCTACCTGCCGCTGAGCCTTAAGCCCGCCCCGCGCGAACTGGCGCTGATCCTTTATGCGCTGAAGCATGGCGGCGTGCGCCAGCCCGGCGTCAGCGAATTGCCGCACATCGTGCTCTCGGGCCGCACCTCTTTCCTCATCGACCCCGAGGTCAACACGCGGCTTTACGAGATCGCCGGCTTCAAGGTCGCCGGCAAGCGCGCCGTGCGCGTCGACATCCTCGAGCGGCTGGCGGACATCATCCGCCCGCTCATCGCCTTCGATCCGCGGAATGCGACAGGTGCGGTGCCGGCCGGCGCCGCCGAGGGCAATGGCTTCCGCGTCACCGTCGAGATGACCTCGCTGCTCGGCTGCTCGGGCGAGGATTTTGCGTCCATCCTCAATTCGCTCGGCTACCGCATGCGCCGCGTGCCCAAGCCGGCGCCGCCGCCCGCCGAACCGCCGGTCGAGGCCGCATCGGAGGCGGCCGAAGCTGCCGCAACCGCAGAAGCTGCACCGGCCGAGCCCGCGGCTGAACCTCAAGCGGCCGCACAGGAAGCGGAAGCCGCCGCGCTGGAACTGGCGACCGATGCCGATGTGCCGGTGATCGCGGCGCTCGACGGCGCCCCCGAGAACGAAGTGGTCGATGCGGCCGTCGAGCTGCGCGAGGCCGGGGTCACACCCCCCATTTCGGCCGAAGCCGCCTCCGAGGCTGCGGCCGCGGAAGCGGCGCCGGCAGGCGAATCCGCGCCGGCGGAGGCAGTCCCCGCCGAGGCGCCCGCTGCCGAAGCGGTACCCGTCGAAGCCGCTGCCGATGCCGCCCCGGCAGAACCCGAATTCGAGGAAATCTGGTCGCCCGCCGGCCGCCGCCCGGATCACCGGCACGAACGGCATGAGGGGCGCGGCCATCGCCGCCGCGACGCCGCCGCTGCGCCCGCTGCCGCCGAAGGCGGGCCGGCTGAGGCACAGGAGCCGCGCCGCCACGGGCAGAACCGTGGCCGGAACGCCGAGCAGAACGGCCGCCGCCCGGACCGCAACGAGGCACCGCGCGGTCCTCGGCCGGAGGGCCAGGAGGGCCGCCAGGGCCGTCCGCGCTTCGACCGCGAACAGAACGGCCGGCCGGACCGCGAGGACCGTCCGCGCGGCGGAAAGCCCTTCGACAAGGGCCAGCAGCGGAATTTCGGCGCCAAACCGGACAAGGGCAGCCGTCGCGAGCCGGCCTATGACCCGGATTCGCCCTTCGCCGCGCTCGCCGTGCTGCGCGACCGCAAGCCCGAATAGGTCGTGCAGCCGGCCCCTGCAAAGCAGCGGCTCGACAAATGGCTGTTCTTTTCGCGCGCGCTGAAATCGCGCACGCTGGCACAGAAATTCATCGAATCCGGCGCGGTCCGCGTCAATTCGGAGCGCACGCTCGATAGCGACCACAAGGTCGGTGCCGGCGACGTGCTGACCATGATGCTGAACCGGCGCCTCCTGGTCTGGCGCATCGTCGATGCCGGCACCCGCCGCGGCCCCGCCACCGAAGCCGCCACGCTTTACGAAGACCTGTCGCCCGAGCAGCCGCCACGTCCCGAGGCACCGCCCACGCCGGCCGCGCGCGAGCCCGGCGCCGGCCGCCCCACCAAGAAGGACCGCCGCGATATCGACCGCTTCACCGGCGAGGACGAATAGCGGCCATGGTGCCGACGGCTGGATTCCGGCCTGCGCCGGAATGACGGCGAGGCTTAGGGGCGGAGGTGCTGCCTATTCCCAGCCGTCATTCCGGCGAAGGCCGGAATCCAGCAACGCGGTCAACCTACCGAACCGCGCTACCGGCCCCCCGTCAAAATCTCCCACTGGCGCAGCCGCCGCTCGTCGAAGAACTCGTTGAGCCAGCCGACCTCCTCCGCGCTGAGCTCGCGCGACCAGCGGCTGTCCGTGGTCGTCCTCAACCCCTCCGCATCGATCGCCGCCTTGAGATGCGCCTGCGGGATGCCGCAGGACTCGGCGATCGACGCCAGCGTCTGCAGCGGCGCGTTGACCATGTCCCGGTAGGCGATGATCGACACGCGCTCCGGCCCGATGGCCCGGATCTGCGCGGCAAGCCAGGTGAGCTGTTCGCTGCACACCACCGCCAGCCGACGGATGTCGGTATCGAAGCCGCGCCGGAACGCCGAATAGGCGGCGGCCCGTGGGTCGCGATAGATGGCGATCAGCCGCACATCGGGCCAGAGGTCGAGCACGTCCCACAAATCCGGTGCAAACTGGTCGCGCGGCATGTTGAAGGGGAAGGAGCGCTTGAAGAACAGGCGCGAGGCGTCGGCAAAGGCCTCGGACTCGAGGATGGCCGCCATCGCCTGATGCCAGCGTTCCCGGCCCTGTGCATGCACGGCGAACGATGCCTTGCGGTCCCAGAGCTGGCGATTGGCCATGTCGAACGCCCCCGACAGCATCTTGGCCGCCGGTGCCTCGGGCAGCTTGAAGAAATTGCCGCCCAGGCTCACCCCGCCGGGCGGCAGGGAGAGCAGGCGAAGCAGCACGGTCGTGCCCGACCCCTCCGCGCCGGCGATGAAGATGAATTGCCGCCCCTGCGCCCGCGCCTTCTCGATGCTTGCCGCCGCCGAATCCGAAACTGTCACGCTGCCCTGCCGATCCTGCCCGTTGCGCCAAGCCACGCCGCCGCCTGCCGGCCTCGCCTGCGCCGCCCTTGCGGCGCCGGGCAAAACCGTTTAGCAACCGCCTTGGGGCGGCGCCGGCCGTCCCACGCCCCCGATTGGGCAGGACGGAGCCGATGACCTATCTCGTTACCGACAACTGCATCAAGTGCAAGTATATGGACTGCGTGGAAGTCTGTCCCGTGGACTGCTTCTACGAAGGCGAGAACATGCTGGTCATCCACCCGGACGAATGTATCGATTGCGGCGTATGCGAGCCGGAATGCCCCGCCGAGGCGATCGTCCCGGACACCGAGTCCGGCCTCGACAAATGGCTCGAAGTAAACGCCAAATACGCCGCGGTCTGGCCCAATATCACCATCAAGCGCGAGCCGCCCGTCGACGCCAAGCAGTTCGACGGCGAGACCGGCAAGTTCGAAAAATACTTCTCCGACAAGCCCGGCGAGGGCGACTGACGGGCATCGCCCCGGGGACGCCGGCAAGGCGAGCACTGCGGGACTTTGCGTCCTGTGCAAAACCATTGCATGGGCGGGTTGATGGCTGGCGCAAAACGCGTTGAAAGCCGAGCATTTGACGTATTTGCTCACGGCTTTTGATTCTGCTGAAAAATTGTGCTAGGCTACCTATATCAATGCAGCCCCCAAGCGTGCCGATAGGCACTATTTTTTTGACAGGAAGATGAAGGTGGCGGGAGCGGGTCAGTCGCGCGGGGCTGGCCGGCCGGGGGTGTTTGATCGTCTTTGTCAGGGCGGCAACACGTAAGAATGGACGGCCTTGGCGCGGAGGGCCGGTCCATCGCGGCGTCAAACAGGAGTAGTTCTATGGTAGTCAAGAAGACCACCCAGCGTCTCGGATACAAGACCGGCGAATATGTCGTCTATCCGGCGCATGGCGTGGGCCAGATCATCTCCATCGAAGAGCAGGAGGTCGCGGGCCTCAGCCTCGAGCTGTTCGTCATTGCCTTCGAACAGGACAAGCTGACGCTGCGCGTACCCGTGTCCAAGATCAAATCGGTCGGGATGCGCAAGCTTGCCGAAGAGGACATGGTCAAGAAGGCGCTCGATACGGTGACCGGCCGCGCCCGCGTGAAGCGGACCATGTGGAGCCGTCGTGCGCAGGAATACGAGGCCAAGATCAATTCGGGCGACCTGATCGCCATTTCGGAAGTGGTGCGCGACCTCTACCGCTCGGACGACCAGCCGGAGCAGTCCTATTCGGAGCGCCAGCTATTCGAGCAGGCCATGGATCGCATGAGCCGCGAAATCGGGGCGGTCAACAAGCTGACCCTGACAGAGGCCGTGCAGCTCATCGAAAAGAACCTGCAGAAGAGTCCGCGCCGCGGTCCCAAGACCGACGCCAACGACGCCGAGGAAGCCGCCGCGTAAGCCCGCGCTTCAGCGATTTATTGGAAAGGGCCGGTTTCAACCGGCCCTTTTGTTTTGGCGGCCGGGGTGGCGCGCGCTGCCCATCCTTCGAGGGTCGCTTCGCTCCCACCTCAGGATGAGGCTGGGGAGGTTCCGAGGTTGTGAGGGCCAAATCCACGACCTCATGGTGAGCCTGTCGAACCATGGGCAGCGCGCCCCTACCCGCCCACCTCGAAAGCCGGATCGCTCCGCTCCCTCCTCAGGATGAGGTCGGGTTTGTTTCAACGACCTCATGGTGAGGTGCGAGGCGAAGCCGAGCCTCGAACCATGGGTAGCGCGCGCCCTACCCGCCCACCTCGAAAAAGCCGGTCCAGGCGAATGCCTGGCTGGTTAGTTCACCGTGATGATCTTGTATTGCTGGCCCGCCACCACCGGGTCCCCCGGCAGCAAATTGTTGAGCACGTAGAACAGGTCGATACCCCGGCTCATCGAGGCCATGCGGAGCGCCAGGCTCGCCGCCGTATCGCCAGCCCTGGCGGTGATGATTTTGACCGAAACCTTGCGGATCTGGCTGAGGTCCGCCGGCGTAGTCGGACGGAAGCTCGCAAGCGTCGCCTCCGCTCCCTGCTCGAAGCGCGCGCTGTCGGATTTGGCGGCGAAGATGAAGCGCACCACCTCGCCCTGGAAGCGCGCGACCGATACGCGGAAGCTCCACTGGTCGGTCTTTGCGGTCCCGGTGGCGGTATCCATGCCGTTGACCGTCGCCTCGTTCACCGAATTGGGATCGAGCCCGGCGATCCAGCCGGATTTGAGGTAATCGGTGAGCGACAGCGATTGAGGCACCTCGGCGCTGTCGAACCGCACCGCCTCCGAATCCCCGGCGATGCCGACCACGGCGCCTTGGCCGGTTTGCAGCTTGTAGCCGTCCGGCACGGTGAAGGTGAATTTCAGCGCCGGCTGGATATAGCGCTGGCCGATGATCGTGCCCTGTTGCGGGCTGGCGCCGAACGCCAGCCCGTCGATCGCGTCCATATAGGCCTTGCGGTCGCGCTCGCCCCCTGCCGGCATGGATTGGGCGAGGGCCGTCGCCTTCTGGATGCGGTCCGGCGTCGAGGGGTGCGAGGACAGGAAATCGTCGGCCTGCGCCGCATCGCCATAGGAGAATTTCGAGAACCGGCCCATGGCGGCCAGAAAGCGCGAAGCGGCAAACGGATCGTAGCCGGCGCCGCTGGCGATCTCGATGCCCTTCTGGTCGGCCTCGAGCTCCTGCTGCTGGCTGAACGCCGCCATGGAGAGCCGCGATTGCTGCTGCGCCGCCGCATCATTGGCCTGCCCGAAAACGCCCGTCATCACCTTGTCGACCAATTGGTCGGTGCGCTGCTTGTTGGAGCGGGCGCGCGCATGATGCAGCACGACATGGGCGATCTCGTGCGCCAGGACGGCGGCGATTTCGCTGGTGTCGTTGGCGAGCGCCAATATGCCGCGCGTCACATAGATATAGCCGCCCGGCAGCGCGAAGGCGTTGACGTCGGCCGTATCGAGCACGGTGATGGTGTATTGCGTGTTGGGCTGGCCCGCGGCGGTGAGCAGCCGGCCCACGATATGGGCCAGCATGATTTCCGCCGGGCGGTCCGAATAGATGCCGCCATAGGTGGCGATGATCCGGGGATGCTCGCGCTGGCCGATCACCGCGTCCTCGGCGTCCTGCCCGGTCGGCGTGTCGACGGGCGACGTCGCCTGTGCCGTATCGCCACCGCCCGGCGGATTGCCGAACATTTCCGTGCAGCCGCCCAGCAGCACCAGCGCGGCCAGCATCAATCCGATCCGCCAGGGCTGCGTCCAGGAGCGCATCGCCGACATCATTTCGATCCCAGAACCTCGATCTGGCCGGGCGTGGCCAGCTCGATGAACGGCCCGTCCCGGCTTTCCAGCCAGCCCCTGATTCTCACCCGTTGGCCCCTGAGGGCCAGCGGATCGAGCCCGGCGGCGGCGAACCTTTGCCGGGCCTTGCCGTCGATGGTCGCGGTCAGGTCGGTTTTCCAGACCGGACCGAAATCGAGATAGATGCGGCCCCGGGACTCGCCCGTGCTCACCACCTCCCCCTCGATGACCTCGTAATGGCCGATACGATCGCCGATCGCGTCCGGATCGTCGGCTTTGCGCACGCTGTAATAGGGATCGGCCCAGATGCCAAGGCCGCTTGAACGCGCAACGGCTTCCGCCGCGAGCATTTGATCGAGACAGAGATGGTCGGCCGGCGAGGGCTCGACCCGCGCCATGCCGGCCGCGAGCAGCTCCTGCTGCACCCACGCGCCGCCATCGGCGAGGAAGACCTGCCCCTCCATCCGCCCATAGCGGTCGGTCTCCTCGGCATCGAGGCCGATTTCGACGGATTTGCCGAGGACCAGCCGGCTCAGCGCCGCGGCGGCCTCCCCCGCCAGCGGCTCGGCGGCAAGCCTGCCGCCCCTGGCCGCCGGCTGCGGCGCCTCGAGATTGGCGAGCTGCACCACAATGCCGCTGTCGAGCGTCAGCATGTCGCCGCCCTCGACCGAAACGACCGTGCCATCCGGCCCTTCGGACAGCCCGTCGCAGCCTGCGGCGAAGGCAGAAGGCGCACAGAGCAGCGGAAGCAGGGCGGCGAGGAGCAGAAGGCGATCAGGCAAATCAGTCCCCGGCGGGCATGGCGAATCGAACTTGCACGCAATTGCGGCGAAAATCGCCTTTCCCGTCACAACCCTGCCGCAGGCGAGGCGCCGGGCGAGCGGAGCCGGGTTTCCAGAACCGCGGAGTTTTGCTATTGCCTCTGCCGCCGACCCCGTAGCTCAGCAGGATAGAGCACAGGATTCCTAATCCTGGGGTCACGCGTTCGAATCGCGTCGGGGTCGCCACATTTTCTGCGGATAACACTGCCTCGCCGGCGGAGCGCCTGAAACGATGGCATGGCGTGGCTCGGCCTGCTGCGGCGCTGCCGGGCCGCTGATGCCCCGCCGCAACGGCGCCGGGCCGAAGCGATACCGGATAGCTAAATCGCTTTGGCCGGCCGGCACGGCTTGCTAGGTGTCGCAGCCGCAATGTCCCTCTTTCGGAGTCCGCCTTGTCCGTTTCGCTTCTTGCCCGCACGACCCTCGCGCTTTGCCTCGCCGCCTCGCTCGCTGCCTGCGGTGAAACGGGGGGTGGACTGGCGCCTGGGCTGGTCGCGGGCATGGATGCGCCGGGCGCCACGCTCGACCGCGGCGCGGCCTTCGCCCTGCTCAACCAGTACCGCGGCACCACGGGGGCCGGCGCGCTCGCCGACGATCCGGGCCTCGACGCGGAAGCGCTGAGCCTCGCCCAGCAATATGCCGCCTCGGGCACGGCGCCCAAGCTGCCGCCCGACGCCACGGGCCTGCGCGTCTCGGCCGGCTATGCCAATTTCGCCGATACCTTCTCGGGCTGGCGCAACAACCCCTCGGACGCCACTGTGCTCGCCGACGCCAGGGCCCATCGGGCCGGCCTCGCCAGCTTCTACAGCGCCAATTCGGGCTATGGCGTCTACTGGGTGCTGCTGGTTGCCAACTGAGGACATTGTCGACGCGCGCGGGCTCAAATGCCCGCTGCCCGTGCTCAAGCTGGAAAAGCGCCTCGCCGCCCTGCCCGACGGCGCCCGGCTCGCCGTGCTGGCAACCGATCCGGTCGCCCGGATCGACATCCCGCTCCACTGCCGGCAGCACGGGCACGCCTGTACGGTTGAGACGGCCCAGGGCTTCTATCGCTTCGTCATCATCAAGGGCATGGCCGCCGGCTGAACCCGGCAGCCGCGCCGCCCCTATTTGCGGCGCAGCCGCGGCTGCGGGACGACGACGGCGGGTTGGCCCGGCCGGGACGGCGCGGCGGCCGGTACCGGCGCTTCGGAATCGTCCTGCGCGCTCGTATCGCCCTCCGCCGGCTCGTCGGTCGGCGTGACGATCGCCGGCGCCGCACCGGGCACGCCGAAATCGGCCGCCGCATAGGTCGGGCCATCGACCTCGTCGGTGAGATAGCTGGGCTGCCCCTTGAGGCCGAAGGGGAAGGCCTTCAGCCGCGCCGCGACATAGGCCTTGGCCTGCGCCCCGCAGAGCAGCGGCTTCATGTCCATGGGCGGCGAAGTCGTATCGTCGACGATTTCGACGACGTTCTTGTTCTTGTCCTGATATTCGCCGGCAAAGCCGCGCAGCAGCAATTGCGCGGCGAGTTGGTCGCGCTCGCGCGCCGATGAGCCGCCCAGGATCACGGCCATCAGCTCCCGATTGCCGCGCTTGACCGTCGCCACGATATTGAGGCCGGCGGCGCAGATGAAGCCGGTCTTCATGCCGGTCGTGCCCTCGAATTTTCCGAGCATGTCATTGCTCGCCTTGAGCACCACCTTGCCGATCGTCACCCGCTGCGTCTGGTAGATGGCGTCGTATTGCGAGAAGGTGCGGCGCAAGTCGATCGCCAGTACGGCGAGATCGCGCGCCGTCGTCACCTGCCCGTCGTCCGGCAGGCCGTTGACATTGTCGTAATGCGTCCTGACCAGGCCCAGCTTGGCAGCGGTGGCGTTCATCTCGGCGGCGAAGGCATCGGTCGAGCCGTCGACCGCCTCGGCGACCGCGACCGCCATGTCGTTGGCCGACTTGACCAGCATGATATAGAGCGCATCGCGCAGCGTCAGGCTGTCGCCCCTGGGCAGGCCCGAGCTCGCCGGGGCCTGGCTCACCGCCTTGGCCGACATCACCACCTTGGTGTCCAGCGTCACGCGCCCCTGGGCGATCGCCTGAAACGTCACATAGGCCGTCATCAGCTTGGTCAGCGAGGCCGGGTGCCACGGCTTGCCCGCATTCGCCTCGTAAAGCACGTCGCCGGTATGCATATCGACCAGCAGCGCCGGAAGCTGCACATCCGGCAGCGGCGCGGCCGGGGCCGTGTGAGCGGGCTTGGCCGGGCGGGCATGGGCCGTGTGGGCCCGCGCCAGCACCGGCAGCGGCGCCATGACGCTCAGGCCGGAAAGCGCAAGACAGGCGATGAGCAGAAGCGACCGGGCGCGGCGCACGGGACCAAGCCCCTCCAGATGTCGAGAAATGATGATGCTCCTAATAGCAGCCGGACGGACCGACCTCAATGCGAGCCCGGCTCTGTCCCCGCCATTTGCTGGAATTGAGATGCGGTTTTGGCCCCTAGTCACAAAGGAGAACCGTGTCTATATCTAGGCAAAAGCGGGCCGGTGCCGCATAAATTCGAGGCTTTTGCCATGTCACTCAAGGATACCAGCGAGAACGCCAACTGCCGCGCCATGTCGGACGTACTGAACCGCATCGGCGACAAATGGAGCGTCATGGTGGTCGGCATGCTGTCGGGCGGGACCCTGCGCTTCAACGAGCTGAAGCGGCAGATCAACGGCGTGTCGCAGCGCATGCTCACCCTGACGCTGCGCAATCTCGAGCGCGACGGCCTGGTGACGCGCACCATCTACCCCGAGATTCCGCCGCGCGTCGAATATGGCCTGACCGAGCTCGGCAAGACGCTGGGCGAGCCGATCAACGCGCTCTGGGACTGGTCGGCCGCCAACCACGAAGCGATCGTCGCAGCGCGCCTGGCCTACGACGCCCGCCACAAGGAAACCGAAACCCCGCCGGCACGGAAATACGCCGGCGCCGCATAAGGGCACTCTAGGTCACCATCTCGAGAGTCGAGTCCAGGCGAATGCCTGGTGGTGCGGGTGGTCGGAATCGAACCGACACTCCTTTCGGAACCGGATTTTGAGTCCGGCGCGTCTACCAGTTTCACCACACCCGCGCGCGGCAATGGGCCTTGGCCCCGAGCCGGGCGCGAGTTAAGGCAAAACCACGGCCAAGGTCAATCGCCGCAAGGTCAATCGGTAGGAGAGGAGCAATGGCGCAGCGTTTTCCCTCGCTCGAGGACAAGCACCTCGATTTCATCGCCCGTCAGCACGTCTTCTTCACCGCCTCGGCGGCGCCCGGCGGCCATATCAACTTGTCGCCGCGCTCGACCGACATGTTCCGGGTGCTGGACCGCAATGCCGCGCTTTATCTCGATCGCACCGGCAGCGGCAATGAGACGGCGGCCCATATGCTGGCCGACGGCAGGCTCACCATCATGATGTGCGCCTTCGAGGGGCCGCCGCTGATCCTGAGGCTCTATGGCCATGGCCGGGCGATCCGCCGCGGCACCGCCGAATATGCCGAATTGCTCGCCGCCCATTATCCCGAGGGTGAGCCGCTGGGCGCCCGCCAGATGATGCGGCTCGATTTCGACCTCGTGCAGACCTCCTGCGGTTACGGCGTGCCGTTCCATGATTATGTCGGCGAGCGCCCGACCATGGACAAATGGGCTGCCGCCAAGGGCCCGGACGGCATCGAGGACTATTGGCGCGACAAGAATCTCGAGAGCATGGACGGCCTTCCGACCGGGCTCCTCGCCGATCCCGAGCCGGCCGAATAGGAACAGCCCGGCGCGCCGCCCGTTCCTCGGGTATGAGCGCCACCCTCACCACCGAACGTCCTGCCCCGGCCCGCGCGGCCAAAGCCCGCGCCGATGTCCGCATCGGCGTCTCCGGCTGGACCTATCCGCCCTGGCGCGGCAATTTCTATCCTGAAAAGCTGCGCCAGGCCGACGAGCTGGCCTATGCCGGCCGGCAATTCAACGCCATCGAGATCAATGGCACCTTCTATGGATTGCAGGTGCCGAAAAGCTTCCTCGACTGGAAGGCGGCGACACCCGACGGCTTCGTTTTCGCCGTCAAGGGCTCGCGCTTCATCACCCATATTCTCCGGCTGAAGCAGGTCGAAACGCCCTTGGCCAATTTCTTCGCCTCGGGCGTGCTGGCGCTGGGCGAGAAGCTGGGGCCGATCCTTTGGCAGTTCCCGCCCTTCTTCCGCTACGACCCCGACCGCTTCGAACCTTTTCTCGCCCTCCTGCCGCATGATGGCCCCGCGGCCGCGAGACTCGCCGCGCGGCACGACAATCGCCTCCGCGCCGACGCCTGGCTCGATCCGACCGGCGTCGGCAAGGTCCGCCATGCCGTGGAAATCCGCAACGACAGCTTCCGCGATCCGCGCTTCATCGCGCAATTGCGCCGCCACAACGTGGCGCTCGTGACCGCCGACACCGTGGAATGGCCGCTGCTCATGGATCTCGCCGCGGACTTCGTCTATTGTCGCCTGCACGGCTCGACCGAGCTCTACAATTCCGGCTACACGCCGGCCGAGCTCGACCGCTGGGCCGCGCGCATCGAGGCCTGGGCCAATGGCCGGCCCATGCGCGACGGCAATTTCGTCACCGACCCGCTCGACGACCACCGCCGCCGCGACGTATTCCTGTTCTTCGACAACACCGACAAGCTCAAGGCGCCGGACGACGCGCACGGCTTGATGCGGCGGCTGAACGTGGAGGCGAAGGGAACGCCATGGCCGGAGGCACCATCCGCATCGGCATAGCCGGCTGGAATTTCCCCGACTGGCGCGGCGAATTCTACCCCAAGGGGCTGCCGCAGAAGCAGGAGCTGCATTTCGCTGCCCGTGCCCTGCGCACCATCGAGATCAACTCGACCTTTTACGGCCTGCCCAAACCCGAGAGCGTCGCCGCATGGGCGGCCGAAGTCCCTGCCGATTTCCGCTTTCCCGTGAAGGGCCCGCAAACCGTCACCCACATCAAGAAGCTCAACGACGTCGAGCTGCCGCTCGCCAATTTCTTCGCCTCGGGCATATTGGCGCTGGGCGAAAAGCTCGGCCCCTTCGTCTGGCAATTGCCGCCCAATCTCGGCTTCAATCGGGACAGGATGGAAACCTTCCTCAACCTGCTGCCGCACGACGCCGCCGCGCTCAAGAGGCTCGCCGCAAAGCACGACGATCGCATCAAGGCGCCGGTGTTGGAGCACGCGGGCGCCGTCACCATCCGCCATGCTATCGAAGTTCGCCATAAAAGCTTCGCCGACCCGGCCTTCCTCGACCTGCTGCGCGCCCATGACGTTGCCCTGGTGACGGCGGATACGGCGGAGTGGCCCACCATGGACCTGACCGCCGGCTTCGCCTATCTGCGCCTGCAGGGCGCGCCGGGCAGCGACCATTACAGCGAGGCTGACCTCGACCTCTGGGCGGCCCGGCTCAAGGCGCTTGCCGAAGGCGCCGACCTGCCCGAGGGCCGCTTTATCGGCGGCGCGGCCAGTGACGGAAAGCCGCGCGATGTCTTCGCCTATTTCGTCTCGACCGACAAAGTCCACGCCCCCCGCAACGCCATGGCGATCATGCAAAGGCTCGGG
>DASZUI010000212.1:0-35847 GCA_035547675.1 Devosia sp. | reverse complement strand
ATCGCCATGATCTGCTCCGGCGAGAAGCGGGCGAAGAGTGGCGGCAGCATGACCGAGAGATGCCCGAAGAGCAGCCGGTTGAAGTCGCGCGTGCGGTCGGTCACCTCGATCCAGACCTTGCGCCGATCCTCGGTGTCGCGGGTCCGCGTCAGATAGCCCAGCCGCTCCAGCCGGTCGACCAACGCGGTGACAGCGCCCGTGGTCAACCCGCTTTCGGCGGCAAGGCGTCCCGCGGTGCAGCGGCCGAGGCGGTCCACGATGTCGAGGCAGCGGCCGTCGCTGCGCGAAACGCCGAGGAATTCCGTAACGCTCTCGTCGAAGAGGTCGTCGGCGGTCTGGTTCGCCCGGACGGCGTTGATGATGCGCTGGCGCCAGCTGCCGTCAAACTGGCTTGACGATTTAATCTCTTCATCCATAAGATAATTATAAATCGAGAGATTCAGGCAGGCAAGGATTTCGGCGGGGAAATGGACGAATCCGGCGCATTGATCATCGAGGCTCGGGGCCTCAAGCGGACCTACAGGGCGCGCAAGCAGCTGATCGAGGCGGTGCGCGGCGTCGACCTGGCGGTCCGGCCCGGAGAGATCGTCGGATTTCTCGGCCCGAACGGAGCAGGCAAGACCACGACGCTCAAGATGCTGACGACGCTGCTGGAGCCCACGGGCGGCAGCGCGACGGTGGCCGGCAGCGATCTGCGCAAGGATCCGGTCGGGGTGCGGCGCAAGATCGGCTATGTCAGCCAGGCGGGCTCCACCTCGTCGGAGGCGCTGGTGGGCGAGGAAATCATGGACCATGCCCGGCTCTACGGCATTGCGCCCGCCGTCTCGGCGGCGCGGGCGCGCGAGCTGCTGGCGGCGCTCGACCTCGCCGACATCTGGGACCGCAAATGCGGTTCGCTGTCAGGCGGGCAGCGGCGGCGGCTCGACATCGTCATGGGGCTGATCCATCAGCCGGACCTGGTGTTTCTCGACGAGCCCTCGACGGGGCTCGACCCGCAGAGCCGGGCCAATCTCTGGACTCATATCCGCAAGCTGCGCGACGAGCTCGGCACGACCGTGTTCCTCACCACCCATTACATGGACGAGGCGGACTCGCTTTCCGACCGCATCCTGATCATCGATAAGGGCATAATCGTCGCCGAGGGCACCCCGGGCGAGCTCAAGAAGCGCGTTTCCGGCGATACGATCACGCTGACGCTGCGCTCCGAAACGGATGCC
The DNA here is from genome assembly GCA_035547675.1 of Devosia sp. Lineage (GTDB taxonomy): Bacteria > Pseudomonadota > Alphaproteobacteria > Rhizobiales > Devosiaceae > DASZTU01. The sequence continues at coordinate 34,630 of DASZUI010000212.1, read as the reverse complement.
GCCCGGGCCGGCGAAACGGCCGCGGCGCTCGCCGGCGCCGACCAGCCGGTGCTCGAGGCCAATGTGGTACGCTTCCACGTCCCCGACGGCGCGGTGGCGCTCCCGGTGCTAATGGGCGACCTCGTCAAATCGGGTATCGAAGCGATCGGCGTCGAGGTCAACCGGCCGACGCTCGACGACGTGTTCCTGACGCTGACGGGGCGGAGCCTGAGGGATTGAAATGGTGACGCTCGTGTTTGCGACTACCCCCCTCCCATCCTCCCCCGCAAGGGGGGAGGAGGACGCGTTGCACCGCCTTGCCACAGGGCACTCCCTCCCCCTTGCGGGGAGGGATGGGGTGGGGGTCACACACGTCAAAAGGAAAACGGCATGACCTTCTTCCGCGACACCTGGGTGATCTTTTCCCGCGCGATGCGGCTGTCGCTGCGGCAGCCGATGTGGGTGCTGATCGGGCTGCTGCAGCCGATCCTCTACCTCACGCTGTTCGGGCCGCTGCTGCAGACGGTGGCTGCGACGTCCGGTTTCGCCGGGGACGCGTGGCAGGTTTTCGTGCCCGGCCTCCTGGTGCAGCTCGGCATTTTCGGCGGGCTGTTCGTCGGCTTCGGCATTATCGCCGAGTGGCGTGCCGGGGTGATCGACCGGCAGATGGTGACTCCGGCCAGTCGCGTCGCGATCATCGCCGGGCGGTCGCTGCGCGATGTGGTGGTGATCGTCGTGCAGGCGATCGTGCTGACGATCTGCGCCTATTTCTTCGGGCTGAGGGTGCCGGCCCTCGCCTTGATCATCGGGCTGGTGCTGGTGGCGCTGCTCGGGGCCGCCTTCTCCTTCATCTCCAACGCCATCGGTCTTGCAACCAAGAGCGAGGATTCGCTCGCCCCCATCGTCAATGTGCTGGCGCTCCCCATCCTGCTGCTCTCGGGCATATTGCTGCCCATGGCGCTGGCGCCGCAATGGCTGCAGATCCTGTCGGACTTCAACCCGTTCAAGCACATTGTCGAGGCGCTGAGGGCCGTATTCCGCGGCGATTTCGGCGCGCCGATCGTAAGCGTGGGCGTGGTGCTGGCGATCCTGCTGGTGGTGATCGGGGCCTGGATCGGCGAGCGGGTGCTGAGGGCGCAGACGCGGTAACCCCTTAAAGCTCCGCCGCGGTGAAAATCCGCGTCAAATCGCCCTGCCACTCGCCACGATACAAGTCGAGCCAGTGCTCGGCCTGGGTCTTGCCGGTGTGGAGGATGCGTTCGAGCAGGGCGAGGTGGACGGCCTCGTTCCGCCCCTGCCCGTCGAGCCGGTTGCGATTGGCGAGGCCGGCCGTCGCAATGGCCATCGCCTCGCGCGCAATGTCGCGCACATGATAGTCGCGGAACGGGGTTTCGAGGGCGGTGCGGGGAATCTGGCGGCGGAGGTAGTCGCGCTCCTCGGCGCTCCATCCCTTCACCAGATCCCAGGCGGCGTCGAGTGCGGCGTGGTCGTAGAGCAGGCCGGTCCAGAAGGCCGGCAGCGCGACGATCGCCTCTTCCGAGCCCATGTCGGCGCCGCGCATTTCGAGGAACTGCTTGAGCCGCACCTCCGGGAACAGCGTCGAGAGGTGGTCTTCCCAATCCTTGATGGTGGGCTTTTCACCGGGCAATTGCGGCAGCCTGCCCTCGAGGAAGGCGCGGAAGCTCTCGCCGGCGACATTCACATATTTGCCGTTGCGCACGACGAAATACATCGGGACATCGAGCGCATGATCGACATAGCGCTCGAAGCCCATGCCGGGTTCGAAGGCGAAAGGCAGCATGCCGGTGCGGTCCCGATCGGTATTGAGCCAGATGTACGAGCGGTAGCTGAGAAAACCGCTCTCCCGGCCATCGACGAAGGGTGAATTGGCGAACAGCGCCGTGGCGATGGGCTGCAGCGCGAGGCCGACGCGCAGCTTCCTGACCATGTCGGCCTCGCCGGCGAAGTCGAGGTTCACCTGCACCGTCGCCGAACGGTACATCATGGAGGTACCGAGCGTGCCGACCTTCTCCATGTAAGGCGTCATGATGCCGTAGCGGCTCTTGGGCGTCGCCGGAATGTCCTTCACCGACCAGAGCGGCGTCACGCCGAGGCCGAGAAAGTGGATGTCGAGCGGCCGGCCGATGGCCTTGACCAGCTGCAGGTGCTGGCGGGCTTCCGCGGCCGTCTCGTGGATGGTTTCGAGCGGCGCGCCCGAAAGCTCGAACTGGCCGCCGGGCTCGAGCGAGATCGCGCCTCTTCCGCCGGTGCCGCGCAGCCCGATGATGGCATCACGATCCCATATCGGTTCGGCGCCCGTATGGGCGGCAACGCCTTCGACCAGCGCGCGGACGCCATCCGGTCCTTCATAGGCGACGGGCCTGAGCGGATGGGCATGGAAGACATGCTTTTCGTGCTCGGTGCCGATGCGCCACCGCTCCTGGGGCTTGGAGCCCCGCGCCAGCACGTCGATGAGGTCAGCCCGGCTTTCGATCGGTGGCGAGAAGTGGTCGGCGCCGGGCATGAAATTCCTCGTTCGAATCGTTCCGCTTCGCGCCGAATCCCGAAACCGGAGAACGGGTTTCGGGAAAGGCTCGCTGAAAGCGGCGGGACAATATCGTCCGTGCCCGCGAAAGCAATCTCTTTATCGCCAATCACCGATGATTGCCTGGATGACCGCCAGGGCGGCAACGGCCGCGGTATCGGCGCGCAGGATGCGAGGACCGAGGCTGATGGGCACGGTGAAGGACTGGCGCCGCAGCGATTCCCTCTCCTCGGGCGCAAATCCCCCCTCCGGGCCGACGAGCAGTCCGACCGGCCGGCCGGCAAGCGCGGCGAGCTGGCCGACCGGCGAGGCGGACGGGGCGGCCTCGTCGGCGAAGACCAGCAAGCGATCGCCATGCGTTTCGCCCCAGCCGGCAAGCAGGCGCTCCAGCGTGGTTTCGGCGCAGATTTCGGGGACGTTCAGTACCTCGCATTGCTCGGCCGCCTCGATGGCATTGGCCTTCATGCGGTCGAGCGGCACGCGGGCGACCTGCGTATAGCGCGTGATGACCGGCCGGATGCGGGAGGCGCCCATCTCGGTGGCCTTCTGGATGACATAGTCGAGCCGGGCCGCCTTGAGCGGGGCGAAGCCATACCAGAGATCGGCGCGCGCCGGCTGAGAGGCGATCTGCTCGACGAGTTCGATCGCGACATTCTTCTTGGCCGCCGAAGACAGCCGGCCGAGCCAGGCGCCGTCGCGGCCGTTGAAGAGCACGACCTCGTCGCCGACATCCTTCCTGAGGACGCTTGCCAAATAGAGCGACTGGTCCCTGCCGAGGTGCACCGCCTCGCCGGCCCCGAGGGCAGGCTCGACGAACAGACGCGGCAGCGAGGCGTGGGTGCGAGGCATGAGTTGTCCCGAAGACTCGTCGAATGTCAAAATTCAACCCGTCGTCATTCCCGCGAAAGCGGGAATCTCCGTTTTGTGCGACGGGTATGCTTAAATAAACGGAGATTCCCGCTTTCGCGGGAATGACACTGCGGATATTCGGGTCTGCTACAGCGAGGATCGGCAACATGCAAACCTCCTCAAGCGCGGCTTCGGTTGCCGATGCCCAAACCGGCAATTGGGTCGACCGCTACGCACCCGACTGGCTCAAGCCCTATGCCCGGCTGGCGCGCTGGGACCGGCCTATCGGCTTCTGGCTGCTGTTCTGGCCCTGCGGCTACGCGCTGGGGCTCGCGGCGCTGGCCGATCCGGCACGCGGCTTCGACTGGAAGGCCCTGATCCTGATGTGGATCGGGGCGGTGCTGATGCGGGGCGCCGGCTGCACGTTCAACGACATCGTCGATCGCGACATCGACGAGAAGGTGGCCCGGACCCGGTCGCGGCCGATCCCCTCGGGGCAGGTCAGCACGAAACAGGCGGCGGGCTTCCTCGTGCTGCAGTCGCTGCTGGGGCTTCTGGTCTTGCTGCAGTTCAATGCGCTCACCGTCTGGCTTTGCGTCGGTTCGCTGGCGCTCGTCGCCATCTACCCCTTCATGAAACGAATCACCTGGTGGCCGCAGCTCTTTCTGGGGCTTGCATTTTCCTGGGGCGCACTGGTGGGCTGGACGTCGCAGACGGGCAGCCTCTCCCCTGCCCCGCTGGTGCTCTATGTCGGCGCGATCCTCTGGGTCATCGGCTATGACACGATTTATGCGCTGCAGGACATCGAGGACGACGCGCTGATCGGGGTGAAGTCGACGGCGCGGCTGTTCGGGGCGCGCACGCGGCAGATCGTGGCGCTGTTCTATGCCGGCGCCGTCTTGCTCTGGGCCATCGCCATCCTGCTGGCGGGCGGCGGCGTGCTGCCGCTGCTCGGGCTCGTGGCATTTGCGGCATTGATGGTGTGGCAGTTCGTCACGGTGGACGCAGAAATTCCGGAAAATCCGAAACAGCGATTCATATCCAATGGCTGGGGCGGGCTGGTCTTGACGGCAGCGCTGGTCCTCGGGTGGTGGCTCAAAGTTTCGGGGTGAATTGCGATGCCACCTCGTCTCCCTCCCCCTTGCGAGGAGAGGCCAGGGGTGGGGGTCTCTCAGCAAATGGCGCGCCGGGCTCACCCTCACCCGGCTGCCGCCGCCCTCGCCGCGAAGGGGGAGGGAGACGCGAGGCATCTACCTGCCCACATCGAAAGTCATGTCCAGCCGAATGGCTGGCTAGTTATGCACCACGATGCATTCGCCGCCGGCCTTTTGCAGGGTGCTGCAGAGCTGGTCCGCGGCGGCGCGGCTGTCGCGGCCGATTTCGGCGGTGTAGCGGAGGGCCGGGCCGAAATTGGGATTGCGCTTGGCGACCAGCATCAGTTCCTCGCTGCCGAGCACGGCGGAAAACTGGTGCTGGATGCGCTCGAAGGCGCGCCGGCTGATCCCGGCCGAGAAGAACTGCGCCAGCTGGATGCCCCAGGGCCGCACGATGGCATTGGGCGGGGTAAAGGCCTTGAAGCGGTTCTTCTCGGCAAGCTCGAGGCAGGCGGCGTCGAAGGGCTTGCCGGGCTGTAGGTCGTAATCAGGATTTTTGACCGTACCGGCCAGCCAATCGGTCACCGGAGCACCCGTCACCGTCTCCACATAATCCAGGGTTTCGACAGCCAGGTAGCCCGTGCCGGCGACGAAGCGCGACGCCGCCCCTTCGCCGCCGTTATAAGCGGCCGCCGCGAGGCCCAGATTGCCGAACTTGTCGGCGAGAAAGCGCAGATAGCGGGCCGAGCGGAATAGCGCCTCGGCGGGATCGTAAGGGTTATTGAGGCCCTGCAGCCGGCCGGTCGAGGGCATGAACTGCGCGATCCCCTCGGCGCCCGCGATGCTGACGGCGTTGGGATTGAAATGGCTTTCCTGCCAGATCAGCCGGGCGAAATAGCCCTCCGGCAGGCTCCACATATCGGCGTAGCGCCGGATCGCGTCGCAGACGTCCGCGGTGTAATTGGAGATCGACACGCAGACCGGGCGCGGCCTGCCGTCGTCGGCCTCGCGCGAGAAGCAATAGCGCTGCGGCGTCGGTTTTTCTGCGCCGAGGGCGAGCCGCCCCATCGGCAGGAACATGGGCAGGAGCAGCAGGAGCAGGACCAGCAAACGCATAGCGAGCGCCTAGCGGGCATTGAGGGCGGAGCGATGACGCTTAACCGGGCGTGAGCGTGAAAGTTTCGTGACGGGCTGGCAAAGCATCGGGCCGAGACGCACATTCAGGTTTCCCGGCGCACTCCTCCCCCCTCGCGCCGGTTTTCCAGAGTTCAGAAAAGGAGAGGCGAGATGGAACAGCGCAAACTCGGCAGCCAGGGATTTACCGTCAGCGCCGAAGGGCTGGGCTGCATGGGGATGAGCGCCTTTTACGGGCCGAGCGACGAGGCGGAAAACCTCTCGACTCTGGCTCGCGCGCTCGAACTCGGGATCGATTTCTTCGACACGGCCGAAATCTATGGTCCGTTCAAGAACGAAATCCTGCTGTCCAAGGCCTTCGCCGGCAAACGCGACCGCGTGAAAATCGCGACCAAGGTCGGCTCGGAAGTGACCGACGCCGGCGAGCGGCTGGATGTGAACGGCCGGCCGGAATATGTGCGCAAGGCGATCGACCGATCGCTCCGACATCTCAACACCGACTATGTCGATCTCTATTACCTCCATCGGATCGACCCGAAGGTGCCGATCGAGGAGACGGTAGGCGCGCTTTCCGATCTCGTGGCGGCCGGCAAGGTCCGCTTCATCGGGGTCTCGGAGGCCGCGCCCGAGACCATCCGCAAGGCCCATGCCACGCACCCGCTGACCGCGGTCCAGACCGAATATTCGCTGTTCGAGCGCTCGGTCGAGGAGAACGGCGTGCTGGAGACGGTCAAGGAGCTCGGCATCGGCTTCGTGCCCTATTCGCCGCTCGGGCGCGGGGCGCTGACCGGCCGCATCGCTTCGACGGATGATCTGGCCCCGGATGATTTCCGCCGGCAAAATCCACGCTGGTCGGAGGAAAACTTCAAGCAGAACCTCAGGATCGTCGACCGTGTCAAGGCGATCGCCGGGGCCAGGGGCGTAACGCCCGGGCAGATCGCGCTGGCCTGGGTGATCGCGCAGGACACGGTGCCCATTCCGGGCACGCGGCGGATCAAATATCTCGAGGAGAACGTCGCGGCCGCGGATATCAGGCTGACGGCGGACGACCTCGCCGCCCTTGACGAAGCAGCCCCGGTGGGCGCGACCAAGGGCGACCGCTATCCGGCGGCCGGCATGGCGGCGCTCAACCATTAGGACTACACTGGAGCGGGGCCGTGCGGGCCCCGCGTTCAGGCGCGGTTCAGCCCGTCTCCACGACCCTGTGCGCCGAAATGCCGGGGAGGCAGGGGTGGAGACGATGGACCAGTTCCAGGCCGGCACGACCGGCAAACTTATCTCATTGGCGGCCTATCGCCGCCGGCGCGGGCTCCAGGCAATGCCGGTGGCGCCTTGCGCCGAACCGGGCCGCGGGGAGACGGTATGCTTCATCACCGGCGGCCGCTTCGAGGCCATGGTCAACGGGGTTGCGGGGCTGGTGACGGCGGGCGATTTCCTGCGCGTGCCGGCGGGCGCCGCTTATAGCCTGAGGGATGTCGGCACCCTGCCCGGCACCTTCATTGCGCATCAATTCCGCTGCTCGCCGCCCGCGCAATGCCTGCGCGAGATGGCCGAGGCGCTGCCGCTCTTCGCCAGGCATTTCCCGCCGGCGGGCAGTTCTGCGTTGCGGCGGCTCAAGGCTATTGCCCGCCGCTACCGCGTCGTGTTCGAGATCGAAGCCGCTTGATCGCACAAGAGGGGGATTTCCCCTGCCCTGAAACCTCTCAAGGCCGGCCCCAGGGAGAAGGCCGGCCTTGAGCTGACGCGTCTGGAGGTCGCGTATGGGCTGGGGCAAGGCAGGGGGAAGCGACTTGGCCCAGCAACCGAGGAAAAGAACGCCGCCCTTTGCATCGGGTTGCATGGCGCTCGACAAAAAATCGGGCCCGCCGCGTGGCGGCAGGCCCGTTGTTCGCATCGCAGGAGGTGGCGAGCGAAATCCGTTGTTGCGGCCGGCGGTCAGCTGTCGTCGCCACCCATTTCGCCCGGCTTGCGGCGGACGAGGAAGCGCGGGCGGCGGTTGGCTTCGGCGACGAGCCGCCGGCGGGCGGTAGCATTGCCCACCATGATGCCGTCCACGCGCTGGCTATAGGGCAGCAATGCGCCGTCGCCGGCCAGAATGTAGAGCGGCAGGCGGAGCTTGCGGCCCCAGTTCTGCCATTCGGCCACGACGTTCTGGTTGCCCGTTTCCTCGAATACCCGGTAGTTCAGGTCGGTGTCCTCGTGCACCAGCTCGATGGCGCTGGTCAGCACGCCCTGCTCGGAAATCCGCGTCGAGACGGCCACGCCGATGAACTGATCGACCGGCACCTTGATCTTCACGCATATGCCGCTCTTTTCGAGCGTGCGCCGGACCGTGACCGTCTTGACCTGTTCGGGGGCCGCATCGTCATTGGCGGCCCCGGCTGGCTGCTGCATCGGGCCCACGCCGAACTTCCTGGCGCGGTATTCCCCGAGGCTGACGACGACCGACGATCCTGCAATCCTCGCGTCACGTTCCATTTCTTGCCTCACTGTCAACTCCGAGAGCTTTTGGTGCTCTCTTATGGAGGCAAATCTAGCCTTCCCCGTTTCTGTGGCGCTTAAGAAACGGGGTTAAGTTTAGGTTGTTTGGAAAAGGGTTAGCAGCTTCTGACAGCAGGTAAGCCGAGATTAACTGCGAAAACTTGCTTTACTTTCGTACATAGGATACCCCCCTATCCTAAATGGACGAGGAGCGATCATGAGCCACACCGTTCGCGACAAGCAGAAGCTGCTGGCGCGGGTGCGCCGGATAAGGGGCCAGGTCGACGGGATCGAGCGGGCGCTCGAAGCCGAGAAGGAGTGCGGGGACGTCCTGCACCTGATCGCCGGGGCAAGAGGCGCGATGGCCGGCCTCATGGCGGAAGTCGTGGAAGACCAGGTGCGCGAGCACCTCGTCGACACGTCGAGATACCCGGACGCCCTCGACCTGAATGCCGTCGAGGAACTGCTCGAAGTCGTCCGTACCTACATGAAGTGATCGAAATGGCTGCAGAACCCCATTCCCACGTCTTCCTGGGCAGCGAGCACCAGTCCGCCGAACGGCGCACCTGGGCGGTGATCTGGCTTTGCGCCGCGATGATGGCCGCCGAAATCGGCGGCGGCTGGCTGTTCGGCTCCATCGCCCTTATCGCCGACGGGCTGCACATGAGCACGCATGCCGGCGCGCTGCTGCTGGCGGCGCTCGCCTACCGCTATGCGCGCCGGCATGCCCGCGACGAGCGCTTCTCCTTCGGCACGGGAAAGGTCGGCGATCTTGCCGGCTTCACCAGCGCCGTGGTCCTGGTGATGATCGCCTTGCTGATCGGCTACGAATCGATAGCCCGCCTGTTCGCGCCCGTTCCGATCGACTTCGGGCAGGCGATCCCGATCGCAATCGTGGGCCTCCTCGTCAATATCGCCAGCGCGTGGCTGTTGAGCGGCGGGGCGCACCATCACCACGGGCATGGGCGTGAGCATGGCCACGGCGAAGACGAAACGAAGCTGATTGAGACCGAACGCGGGCTGGTCCGGCTGGAAATCTTCGAAGACGGCGTGCCGCCCCGCTTTCGGCTGCGCGCCGTCGAGATCGCCGCGCTCGACGGCGCCCCCATCTTTGTCGAAACGGCCCGGCCGGACGGCACGCGGCAGCGCTTCTCGATGGCCGATCGCGGCGATTTCCTGGAGTCGGTGGATGAGATTCCGGAGCCGCACGCCTTTACGGCGGAGCTGCAGATCGGCGGCCGCGCCTATGCGGCGGTTTTCGAGGAGCATGGGCACGGCCATGCCGGCCACCATCACGACAACAACATGCGGGCCGCGATCGTGCACGTCATGGCCGACGCCGCCGTTTCGGTGCTGGTCATCGCCGGGCTGGTGCTGGCGCGAGCCTTCGGCTGGACCTGGATGGATCCGGCCGCGGGGATCGTCGGCGCCTGCGTCATCGCGAGCTGGTCATACGGGCTGATCCGCGACACCGGCGGAATCCTGCTCGACATGACCGCCGACCGCAGCCTCGCGTCGGACATCAGGCGGCTGGTGGAGCGCCAGGGCGATACCGTATCGGACCTGCATGTCTGGCGGCTCGGTCCAGGGCATCTGGGCGCCATCGTCGCGGTAAGGACGACGGAGGCCCGCGATTGCGACTTCTACCACCGGCGGCTCTCGGCGCTGCCGGGGCTGTCTCATGTCACGGTCGAAGTGCAAGCAGCCTGAGCGGCTTAGAGCATTTCACGTTCCGATGGAATTGGAACGTGAGCTCTAAGTTCTTGAGTTGTCGCGCTTTCGAACCGGAAAAGCGGAACCACTTTTCCTGAAAACGCTCTAGTTCGCCTGTGCCGAGCGCCCCCGGGCAACGATCTGGGTGGGATTGACGAAGCGCAGGGCGATGAGCAGCCACACCAGCGTCGTTACCATGTAGATCACCGCCATGGCGTCGATCGACTGGATGGCGCGCACGCCGGAGGCGAAGACCGAATAATAGAGCACCACGACCAGCGTCTGGCTCGTCGGCCCGGCGGCAAGGAAGGTCAGCTCGAACATGGCGAGGGTCCTGACCAGCACCAGCAGCAGGGCCGCGAGGATGCCCGGCAGCAGCATCGGCAGCAGGACATGGATGAAGAGGCGGAACGTACCGGCGCCGAAGACCCGCGCCGCCGCCTCGATCTTGGGATCGATCTGCTCGATGAACGGGATCATGACGAGGATGACGAAGGGCACGGTCGGCACCAGATTGGCCAGCACCACGCCCCAGAAAGTGCCGCCGACGCCCGTCTGGTAGAGCACCGTCGCAAGCGGAATGCCGTAGGTGATCGGCGGCACGAGCAGCGGCAGCAGGAAAAGCAGCATGGCGGCACGCTTGCCCGGAAAGTCCCGCCGCGCCATGGCATAGGCGGCGGCAACGCCCAGGACGCCCGCCAGCACGACGACCACCGCCACGATCTCGAACGTCACCGCCAGCACGCTGGTCAGCTGGAACTCGTCCCAGGCCTGCGTGTACCATTTCAGCGTGTAGCCGAGGGGCAGCCACGTCCTCAGCCACTGGGTGGCAAAGGAATCGATGATGACCGTGGCGATCATCGCCAGCAGGTTGATGACGAAGAAGCCGACCACGACCCAGACGGCCGTGGACCAGAGCTTGGCGCCAATGGTTGTGTCGCGGATCATCCCTTACCGCCTGCGGTCGAGCCGCGATAGAAGAGGCCGCGCGCCGCCATCACGATGACGACGACGATGAGCTGCACCGCCGCCATGATCATGGCGACCGCGGAGGCCATGGAGTAATCATATTGCTCGAAGGCTGCCTGATAGGCGGCGATCGAGATGACGCGGGTGGGACCGGCCGGCGCACCGAGCAGCACGGCCGAGGGAAACACCGCGAAATTCTGGACGAAGCTGAGCAGGAAGGCGATCGCCAGCCCAGGCACCAGCAGCGGCAGGAAGACGTAGCGGAAGCGCTGCCAGGCGCTGGCGCCATGCGTGGCGGCCGCCTGTTCCAGCGCCGGATCGATGCCGGTGACGTAGCTCAGCGTCAGCAGGAAGGTGAACGGGAAGCCGGTGATCAGCAGCGAGGAGAAGACGCCCCAATAATTGTGCGTCAGCCGCGCCGGCGTCTTGATGATGTGCAACAGCATCAGGATACGCGAGAACCAGCCCTGCGGACCGAGATAGTTGAGCAGGCCCTGCGCGACGAGCACGGTGCCGAGCGTCACCGGCAGCACCAGGATCGTGGTCAGGAGGCGCTGGCGGGTCAGCAGCCGCATGCGCATCGCAATGGGCACGGCGACGAGGACGCTGATCGCGGTGACCGGCAGCGCCAGCCAGAGCGTCGTCCAGATGGTGTCGTAGAGGAAGGGATCGGAGAAGAATTTGATGTAATTGCCGAAGGCCCCGCCATCCTTGGGCGAAAAGCTCAGCCACAGGCCGTAGAGGAACGGATAGACGAAGATGGCGAGCAGAAAGAGCACCGCCGGCAGGGCCAGCAGCGTCGTGCCGTCGAGGCCGCGCAGCGCCAGACGGCGGCGCAGCGTGACGCGCTCTCTTTCGGATGCCGTCGCCATGCCGGTGGCCGTTTGCGTGCTCATGGCGCGGCCGGGAAGACGATCGAGCGGCTCGGGTCGCTGTCGAGCGTCACCGTTGCGCCGGGCGTAAGCCGTTCCCCGGTATGGAAGACGAGTTCGGTGCCCTCGGCCGAGCGCGCGATGCCGACGAATTCGCGGCCCCGATATTCCACGCTTTCAACCGCCGCCGAAATGCCGCCGGCCCCGATGGCGAGATCGTCCGGCCGGGCAACCAGCACCGCATCCTCGCCTACCTTCAGCGGGCCCGAGGGGCGGCCTGTGAGCACGGCATTGCCGGCGGAAATCGTGGCGCGGTCGCCATCGACGGCGGTGATCTTGCCGGGGATGCGGTTGCGGAACCCCATGAACTCGGCAACGTCGAGATGGGCCGGGGCGGCATAAAGCTCTTCCGGCCGGCCGACCTGGCGCACCTGGCCCTCGCGCATGACGACGATGCGGTCGGCAAGCGAGAGCGCCTCGTCCTGGTCATGCGTCACATAGATGGTAGTCGAGCCGAGCTGATTGTGGATGCGGCGGATTTCGGCGCGCATCTCGAGCCGCAGCTTGGCGTCGAGGTTCGACAGCGGCTCGTCCATGAGCACCAGGGGCGGCTCGATGACGATGGCGCGCGCAATGGCAACGCGCTGCTGCTGACCGCCGGAGAGCTGGCCGGGCAGCTTTTGCCCCTGATTGGCGAGACGCACCATTTCCAGCGCCTGGTCGACGCGCTTTTCCAGCTCCGCCTTCGGCACGCCGCGCATCTTCATGCCGAAGCCGACATTGCTTCGCACGTTCATATGCGGAAAGAGCGCGTAATTCTGGAAGACCATGCCGAAGCCGCGGTCCTCGGGCTTCAGCTGATCGATCCGCTTGTCGTCGACATAGATGCCGCCGCCAGTCGTGGCGAGCAGCCCGGCGATGCAGTTGAGCGCCGTCGACTTGCCACAGCCGGAGGGGCCGAGCAGCGCGATGAACTCGCCCCGCCTGATGGCGAGACTGACCTCGCGCAGGGCGTTGAAATTGCCGAAGGCGCGGCTCATCCGGTCGAGCCGGATTTCATTGAATTGCGATGAGGCAAGCGGCACGTCTGGTCACCCTGTCGCGCCCATGGGGCGCAGGACGGGCGGAGCACGCTGCCCCGCCCGCCGGAAAAAATGAACTTACTTCTGGATCTGGCTGCCGCCGACTTCCTTGTCCCAGATGTCGAACGCCTTGACCATGGCGCTCGGCTCGAGCGGCGTCTCGATCGGGTTGTTGGCGATCCAATCGGCATATTCCGGACGACCGAACTGGTTGATGGCGTCCTGGCTTTCCTTGGGGGCCATGGAAAGCGGCACGTCCTTGACCGCCGGGCCGGGATAGAAATAGCCCTCGTCATAGGTGTAGGCCTGGGCCGCCGGCGTCAGCATGTACTTCATCAGGTCGAGCAGGACGGCGAGCTTGTCGTCGCTCGTCCCCTTGGGCACCAGCATGTAGTGCGCATCGGCCACCCAGTGGAAGCCGTCGAGCTTGGCGACCTTGGCCTCCTTGGGCACCGTGCCGAGCACGCGCGGGTTGATGTCCCAGCCCGTGGTCGTAACGGTCATCGACCGGGTGCCCTCGCCCAGCTCCTTCATCACCGCGCCGGTGCCGGTGGGGTAATATTCGATATTCTTGCCCAGCTCCTTGAGATAGGCCCAGGTCTTGGCCCAGCCATTGACCGGGTCCTTGGGATCGGAGTCGCCGAGCAGGTAAGGCAGGCCCATGATGAAGGTGCGGCCGGGGCCGGAATTGGCCGGACGCGCATAGATCAGCTGGTTCGGGTTGGCCTTGGTCCAAGCGAGCAGGCCAGCGGCGTCCTTGGGAACATCGGCATCGGCGACCGCGTCGGGCATGTATTCGAGCAGCGGGCCGGAGGGATAGTAGCTCACCACCACGCCATAGCCTTGGCCGAGCGCCTGCATCTTGTTGGCGGCATCGAGCAGGACGGAATCGAGCTGCGGCAGGGCGTCCTGGTGGTCAGGCAGCAGCTTGACCCAGAGATTCTGCTCGATACCGGCGGAGAGCGCATCCGTGCCGGACAGAACGAGGTCGATGTCGAGGCGGCCGGCAGCCTCTTCCGCCTGGAGCTTGCCCGGCAGTTCGGGCGAGGTCGCCTTGTTGAAGGTGATGTTCGAGACCAGCTTGGGATTGGCCGCGGCATAGGCCTCGAAGGCTTTCTGCGTCAGGGCCAGGTTGCCGGCGACGTCAACGATGTTGATCGAAACCGGCGAGCTCGGCAGCGGCGGGCTGGCGGCGAAGGCGCCCCTGAGCGGCAGGGTACCGGCAGCGGCGACGCCGGCGAGCCCCAGCAGCGTTTGCCGACGGGTAAAGCGGATCATGAACTCCTCCCTTGTGATACGGGCGCTCCTCCGAGCCCCATTTTCGCGTTGCATACTAGTGCGCCAGTTGACAGATGCAACAGCAAATTGCACCTCTAGGTGACTGCGAGCGGTATTCGGCGGCCAAACGCCGGCCTGCGCAGGAAAGGCGGATTGGAAGCGCCACATGGCGGATGCGAAAGCCATCATAGGCAACAAGGCGCGGCCACACCGGATCGGCCGGGAGCGGACCACCAATGCGAGCGTGATCTATCGCGATCTGCAGCGGCAGATCGTGAGGCTGACACTCAAGCCGGGCACGATGCTGGGCGAGCAGATGCTGGCACAGCGCTATGGCGTCAGCCGCACGCCGGTACGCGAGGCGCTGATCCGGCTTTCCGAGGAGCGTCTGGTAGATGTGCTGCCGCAGCAGGGGACGTTCGTGTCGCGGCTCGACATCGCGATCATCCCCGAGGCCGTGGTGATCCGGCAGGCGCTGGAGGGGGCCACGGTGCGCAATGCCGCACGGGTGGCGACGCAGGCCGACATTGCCCGGCTGGACGAAATCATCGCCGAGCAGAAATTCCACCGCGACCGCAACGCCATCGAGCGCTTCATGGCGACCGATGACGCCTTTCACGAGGCGATCGCCGAGATCGCGGGGCTGCCGGGCGTCTGGAGCTATCTCAAGCCCGCCAAGGTGCATATCGACCGGGCGCGGTGGCTCACCCTGCCCTTCCTTGGGCGGACGGCGCCGGTAGTGGTCGAGCACGAGGAAATCCGGAACGCCATTGCCGCGCATGACGAGGCGGCGGCGCTGGCGGCCATCGGCCGCCATCTCGAGGCGGTGATACCCGACGCTGCGTCGCTCAGGACGCAGTTTTCAGACTATTTCATCTAGCGGAGAAAAGATGCGCGAGAGTTGGCGCTGGTTCGGACCCGATGCGGGGGTCGCACTGGACGAGGTGAGGCAGGCGGGCGCTACCGATATCGTCACGGCCCTGCACGAGGTGCCGATCGGCGCGGTGTGGACGGATGCCGCCATCGCCGAACGCAAGAACCTCATCGAAACGACGCCGCCGGGCCGCTCGCCGCTCACCTGGTCGGTGATCGAGTCCATTCCCATTCCGGATGTCGTCAAGCGCCGGGGCGGCGCGGCGAAGGCCGAGATCGAGGCCTGGATCGCCAGTATGCAGGCGGCGGCCCGGGCGGATGTAAGGATCATCTGCTACAATTTCATGCCGGTGGTCGACTGGTGCCGGACCGACCTCGAATACGAAACGGAGACCGGCTCGACTGCCATGCGGTTCGACCAGGCCAAGATGGCGGTGTTCGAGCTGTGCATCCTGGAGCGCCCGGGCGCGGGGAGGGATTATTCGCCGGCCGAGCAGGAAGCGGCGCGCAAGCTTTTCGCCACGATGGCGGAGCAGGAGATCGCCGAGCTGACGCGCAACATCGCCTCGGCGCTGCCCGGCTCGACGACCGAACCGCTGACCATTCCGGGCTTTCGCGACAAGCTCGAGCAGTATCGCGACATCGATTCCGCGCGGCTGCGCCAGCATCTCATCGAGTTCCTGGAGGCGGTGACGCCGGCGGCCGAGGCCGCGGGCGTCACGCTGACGCTGCACCCCGACGATCCGCCGCGCCCGCTTTTCGGGCTGCCGCGGATCGCCTCCACGGAAGCGGACTATGCCGCGCTGTTCGACGCGGTCCCCTCCCCCGCCAACGGCATGTGCTTCTGCACGGGCAGCCTCGGCGTGCGGGCGGACAATGATCTTCCGGCGATCGCCCGGCGTTTCGCCCCGCGCATTGCCTTCGCGCATCTGCGCGCGACCAAACGGGAGGCCGATCCGCGCAGCTTCTATGAGGCGGCCCATCTCGACGGCGATGTCGACATGGTCGCCGTGCTCAGGGAACTGGTCGCGGAGGATCGCAAACGCGACAAGGGCAAGAGCATCGTGTTCCGCTCGGATCACGGGCAGAAGATGATCGGCGATTTCGGCCGCAAGGGCGCGCCCGGCTATCCGGTCGTCGGGCGCCTGCGCGGCCTCGCCGAACTGCGCGGCGTCATCCGCGCGGTCGAAGCCCTCAGCTGAGCCGGGCACTCGCCTGCACCGGCCTTCAAGCCGGTGCAGCACGTCAGAACAGCAATATGTCGTCCTCGCCGGCGGACGGTTCGGCGGGCGCTGGGGCGAGCGGGCCGGCGCAGCGATCGTGGACGGCGCGCTCCTCCTCCATCGAATAGGCGCGACGCAACTGCGCATAGGCGGCCACCAGCCGCTCCTCGTCGGCCAGCACTTCTGAACCCGGCAGCCGCTCGAGCAGGCCGGCGATTTCGAACTGCACGTCGGACAGCGCCTCGGCGATGGCGCCATGCCCGCCCAGCCCCCTTGCCGCCTCGGTGAGGCGGGCGGTGGCGGCGGGACCGTCGCGCTCGAGCGTCGCCAGGGCGTGGGCGAGGCGGGCATCGACGTCGGCAAGCTGCCCCACCGAGGCGCTTGCCTGCCGCTCGAGCTCGCCAAGCTGTTCGGCCAACCGCCCGGTCGAAGCGGCGGTGAAGACGCTCGCGGCCGAGGTCGCATCGGCCAATCTCTCGGTCGCCATGCGGGCGGCAAGCACGAGGTCGCCCGTGAGCTCGCGCAGCTGCCCGGCGATGACGCTGAGCGCCGCGCCGCGCGGACCGAGTTGAGCGCATTTGACGGCGGCGTTGAGGCTGACGAGACGCATATTGGCCTCGATGTCCCGGACCGCCTCGACGTGGCCGACCAGCACTTCGACGGTGCGCGCGACGCGTTCGGCCATGGCGCCGAGGCGGCTGCGCTCCTCTTCGCAATCCCTGAGCAGCGCGGCGGCACGGCGGGTCTGGTCGCCGAGGGCGGCGAGCGAGGTCCCGCCCTTGCCCCCCTTGCCGCCATAGAGCCTCAGGCAATCGGCGATGGCGGGGCCGGCATCGGCGGCCAGGCTGGCAAGCGCCTCGTGGGCGGAGGTCGTGTCGCTGTTGAAGGTGCGGATGGCGTCCGCGAGCTGCGCCTGCTCAAGGGCGAGCACGGCACGCGACAGGGCGAGCGACGGCGCTTCCTTTAGCCAGCCGGCGAGCAGGTCCAGCGCCCCTTCGACATGCTCGACGCGCTGGCGGGTCGAATCGCCAACCTGCAGCGCCATCACCGCATGGGCGACGCGCATGGAGACCTCGCGGGAAATCCGCGCCGTCTCCGCGCTGCGCTCGGCCGAAGCACGGCGCGTCTCCTCGATGTCGGCGAGGCCCGTGCCAAGCTCGTCGGCCAGCCCGATGAGCACATCGCGATGCGCCGTTTCGAAGGCAGTGAATTCGCCGGCAGCGCGCGTCACGGCGGTCGAGAGCTGCTGGTGGCCCTCGTAGAAATCGGTGATCGCCTTGTTGGCCACGTCGGCCAGCTCGGCAATGTCGGTGGTGAACACGTCGAACTGGTCGACGGCGTCCGAAATGCCGGCGGCAACGATGCGCGCATTGACCGCGAGAATGCCCATCAAGCGAACCGAGCGGCGCAAGTCGTCGATCGGCGCATAGGCCGCCCCGACGGCGGTCACCAGCCGCGCGATATCCTGCCGCTCGGAGGAGAAGGCATTGGCGATGGCGCGGGTGTGATCGACGAAGTCGCCGAGCCGGGCGATGGCGTCGGCCATCTCGCTGCCGCTCAGGTCGCGGGGCAGCGCCTCGAACGCGGCAACGATCGGATCGAGGAGCGCAGAGGCTTCGCCGAGGCGAGCGCCAACCGCGAGAAAGGCCTCCTCGATACCCTGGCGCGGCCCCGCCAGCGCAGTGCGCAGGCGGATTGCCGCCAATTCGACGGGTTCTCCCGCCTGGACCGGGCCCGCCTGTTCCGCGGCCGAGGTCATGACACCCCCCGCATTTCTTCACCGGCGCGGATGCGCGACATGATTTCACCGGCCACGCGGCCGAGCGGCAGCACCTTATCCACGGCGCCGCGCTGGATGGCTTCCTTGGGCATGCCGAAGACGACGCAGCTTTCCTCGTCCTGGGCCACGGTGAAGGCACCCGCCTGCCTCATTTCAAGCAGGCCGCGCGCGCCGTCGTCGCCCATGCCGGTGAGCAGCACGCCCATGGCGTTGCGGCCGGCGCTCTGGGCGACCGAACGGAAGAGCACATCGACCGAAGGCCTATGGCGCGAGACATGCGGGCCCTCGAGGATTTCCACCGTGTAGCGGCTGCCCGTGCGGCGAAGCGCCATATGCTGGTTGCCGGGGGCGATCAGGGCTCGGCCCGGCACGACGACATCGCCGTTTTCCGCCTCCTTCACCGAGATGCGGCAGCCGCCGTCAAGGCGGCTCGCAAAGGCATAGGTGAAGCGCTCCGGCATGTGCTGCACGATGACGATGCCCGGCGCGTCCTCGGGCAGCGCCTCCAGCACCTCGCGCAGCGCCTCCGTGCCGCCGGTCGAGGCGCCGATGGCGACGATCGGGGCGGTGGCCGGCATGCTGGCGCGAAGCGCGGCCTTACGGGCGGCGGAGAGGTCGGGGATCACCGCGTCGGCGGTCAATTTGGCTTCGACGGTCATGCGGGGCGGTGGCGCCTTGCGCAGGCCCTTGAGCTTCGCCTGGGCCGCGGCTTTTGCTGCGTCGCAGATGCGCATGGCCGATTCATGGAGGAACTGGGCGGTGTCGACGCGGGGCTTGGTGACCACGTCCACGGCGCCGGCCTCGAGCGCCTGCATCAGCGTGTCGGAGCCGGACTGGGTCAGGCTCGAGCAGATGACCACGGGGATCGGCCGCTGCGCCATGAGCTTGCGCAGGAAAGTGAGCCCGTCCATGCGCGGCAACTCGATGTCGAGGAAGATCACGTCGGGCACTTCATGCCGGATGCGCTCGACCGCGACATAGGGGTCGGCGGCCGTCGCCATGACCTCAAGGTCGGGATCGGCCGAGATGATGTCGGCGAGCGTCGTGCGAACCGAGGCGGAGTCGTCGACGATGAGGACCCGTATCTTCCTCGCCTCGTTCGTGGTCTCGCTCATGGAAGCTCCCTCAGATCTTCTGGAAGACGGCGGGTGCGACCTGCCGCATCGAGACGGAGGTCCCGATCATGGATTCCGAATGTCCGAGCACGAGATAGCCGCGCGGTCGTAAATGACCGATCAACCGGAGGATGACGGCTTCCTGATCCTTCTTCTCAAAGTAAATAAGGACGTTACGGAGGAAGATCACGTCGACGTCGCGGTCGAAGGGGTAGCGCTCGTCCATCAGGTTGAGCTGGGTGAAACGGGCGAGCCGGCGCAGTTCCGGCACGATGCGGACTTCCGGGCGCGCGGTGCCGCGGGAGCGCATCAAATAGCGCGCCTGCCGTTCGGCGCTGACGGGAGCCACCATTTCGGCCGGATAGACGGCGCGCATAGCGTGGGCCAAGACCGCAGTCGAAATGTCGGTCCCCAGGATGGCGAAGCGAAAATCGTCGCGGCGGGCCACCATGTCGGCGAGGAGCATCGCGATGCTGTAGGCTTCCGCGCCATTGGAACTGGCGGCGCTCCAGACCTTCAGCAGCGGCCGGCGCTCGCCCTGCCGCTCGGCGAGCAGGGCCGGCACGAGCTTTTCTTCAAGCAGCTCGAAATGCTCCGGCTCGCGGAAGAAATCGGTCTTGTTGGTGGTGACGGCATTGATGAGGAAGGGCAGCTCCGCGGTGAGACCATCGCCGCGCAGCAGGTCATCGCAATAGGCGGTGAAATCGGCGAACCCCAGGGCCCGCACGCGGCGGCGCAGCCGGCCTTCCACCATCAGCCGCTTGGTCGGCGGCAGCTTGATGCCGACCTCGCCGCTGACGATGGCGGCGATGCGCTCGAAATCGGCGGCGCGCAAATGGTCGTTGTCGGCGGCCTCCTCGGCCAGCGCCGGCTTGCGGGCAGTAGCGGGCAATCCAGTCTCCGCGATGAGAGGCGCCGCCCCGCAGAGGGCGCGCCATGAAGCTTGGTAGCGGCGGGACCCGGTCAGGCAGCCTGGCCGGCAGACAGCAGATCGGGCAGCTCGGTGGTCCCGAGGAGCCGATCGAGGTCGAAGACGGTGACGAAGGCGCCATTGCGCCGGCCGATGCCGGCGATCGAGCGGCCGCCCCATTTGCCGCCGATGGCGGGCGGCGCGTCGAGTTCGGGGGAATCGAGGACGGTGACCTCGAATACCCGATCGGTCCTGAGGCCCATCGTCACCGGCCCGGCCGCGGTATCGACCGAAAGCACCACGATCCGCGTGTTCTCGTTGTCGGCCGCCGGCTCGAGGCCGAGGGTGAGCCGAAGGTCGAGCACCGGCACCCCCTGCCCGCGCACATCGATCATGCCGAGCAGGTTGTGCGGGGCCTGCGGCAGGCGCGAGATCGGGCGCATGTCCAGGATTTCGTGCACCCGCTCGACGGGCACGGCGAAGATTTCTCCCGCCACGCCCAGCGTCACATATTGAGCGTTTTCCGCCATGTTCGGCTCCTTATGCCGCGCCGCGGCGGGTGAACTCGGCGTCCAGCGCGTCGTGGCCGTCCTCGAGATCGACCTCGAAGCCGCCCGAACCCGGCGCGACCCGGCCGGCCGCCTTGGCCATGTGGGGCGCGGTGGCCATCACCTGCTCGCGCAGATGCGCCACCTTTTGATGGCTGGCCGGCGCCTTGGCGCGATGCGCTTCGAGCACGGCCGCCTGGGCCTCGCCGAGGCGGAAATAGGAGATGGCGGACTGGAGCTGTTCGGCCTGGCTTGCCAACTCCTCCGAGGTCGCCGACATTTCCTCGGCCGCCGAAGTGTTCTGCTGGGTGACCTTGTCGAGCTGCTGGATGGCGGTATTGATCTGCGCTGCGCCAGCATTCTGCTCGCGGCTGCCAGCCGAGATTTCCTCGACCAGCTCGGCGGTGCGCTGAATATCCGGCACCAGCCGTGACAGCATTTCGCCCGCCGACTGCGCGGCCTTCACAGTCGTCCCGGAGAGGGTCGAGATTTCCGCGGCAGCCGCCTGGCTGCGCTCGGCGAGCTTTCTTACCTCGGAAGCCACCACCGCGAAGCCCCGGCCGTGCTCGCCGGCACGCGCCGCTTCCACGGCAGCGTTGAGGGCCAGAAGATCGGTCTGGCGGGCGATTTCCTGCACGACCATGATCTTTTCGGCGATGGTCTGCATGGCGGCGACGGCGTTGTTCACCGCATCCCCCGAGGCCTGCGCATCGGCCGCCGACTGGCGGGCGAGCTTTTCGGTCTTGCTGGCGTTGTCGGCCGACTGCTTGATGGTCGAGGCCATTTCTTCCATCGAGGCAGACGCTTCCTCGGTCGAGGAGGCCTGTTCGGTCGCCCCCTGGGAGAGCTGTTCGGCGGTCGCCGAGAGTTCCTGCGAGCCCGAGGCGACGTTGCGCGCGGCCACGGTGACTTCCGAGACGACGTCGCGCAGCTTGCTGGTCATGGCGTTGAGGGCGTCGACAAGGTCCTTGATCTCGTCATTGCTGCGCACCTTGGCGGTGGCGTTGAGGTCGCCACCGGCCACCGCGTTGGCGAGCCCGACGGCGCTCGACAGCGATTTGGTCATGGAGATGATCAGCCAGAGCGCGGCCACGATCGCGATCACGGCCGAAGCGGCGAGGATCGCAATCAGCATGGTGCGGCTGGTCTCATAGAGCTTGGTGTTGTCCACCTGCTCCTGGTCGAGCTGGGCGTTTTCGGCCTTCAGCACCTGCTCCATGGTGTCGTCCATCTGCAGGCGGAGCGTCTTGCCGTCGCCATTGGAGAGCGCATAGGCCTGCGTGTTCTGGTCCGCATCGGCGAGCTGAACGATCTGCTGGTGGATGGGCAGGTATTTGGCGAATGCGTCCGAGAACTTGTCGACCAGCGCCTTGCCATCGGCATCCGAATCGTCACGGAGCTTCTGGGTGCCGTCCTTGATCTCGGCGATCTTCTGATCCATGTCGGCGACCAGCTGCTTGTCTTCGGCCTGGTCGGTCGAGAGAATGTTGCGGGCCTCGCTGTCCGAGAGCTCGTAGATATTCGTCTGGAGGTCGTCGGCCTGCTGCACCCGCATCACGGCGCCGTCCATCGCGTCATTGAAGGACGCATCGAGGCTGCCGAGATTCTGCAGCGCGATGAACATGCTCGCTGCCGACATCAATATGATTACCGCGAAAATCGCAGTCAATTTTACTTTAAGCGTCAGTCGCATTCTGTCTGCCCCTTCTGGTCACCGGAGGGCCGCTTCTGCGGCCTCCGATATTAAGCGGCGCAGCCTGACCCGCCGCCGGCCTGGAGCGTGGCGTCAGGCCACGCTCTTTCCCCTTTGAAATTCCTCGTCGAGTGCGTCCCCGCCACCTTCGAGATCGACCTCGAAGCCGCCCGAGCCCGGCGCCACGCGGCCGGCCGCCTTGGCCATGTGGGGCGCGGTCGCCATGACCTGCTCGCGCAGATGCGCAACCTTCTGGCGCGGCGGCTTGACGCGCTTCGTCTCGGCCGCAGCGATTTGACCGTCGCTCAAGCGGAAATAGGAGATGGCGGACTGAAGCTGTTCGGCCTGGCTCGCCAGCTCCTCGGAAGTCGCCGACATTTCCTCGGCCGCCGAAGTGTTTTGCTGGGTGACCTTGTCGAGCTGCTGGATGGCCGTGTTGATCTGCGCCGCCCCCGCGTTCTGCTCGCGGCTGCCGGCGGAGATTTCCTCGACCAGCTCGGCGGTGCGCTGAATATCCGGCACCAGCCGCGACAGCATTTCGCCCGCCGACTGCGCGGCCTTCACGGTCGTCCCGGAGAGGGTCGAGATTTCCGCCGCGGCCGCCTGGCTGCGCTCGGCGAGTTTTCTTACCTCGGAAGCCACGACCGCGAAGCCGCGGCCATGCTCGCCGGCGCGCGCCGCTTCCACGGCGGCGTTCAGGGCGAGAAGATCGGTCTGGCGGGCGATTTCCTGCACCACCATGATCTTTTCGGCGATGGTCTGCATGGCGGCGACGGCCTTGTTCACGGCATCGCCCGAGGCCTGGGCATCGGCCGCCGACTGGCGGGCGATCTTTTCGGTCTGGCTGGCATTATCGGCCGACTGCTTGATGGTCGATGCCATTTCTTCCATCGAGGCCGACGCTTCTTCGGTCGAAGAGGCCTGTTCGGTGGCGCCCTGCGAGAGCTGTTCGGCGGTCGCCGACAATTCCTGCGAGCCGGAAGCGAGGTTGCGGGCGGAGGCGGCGGCCTCGCCGATCACATCGCGCAGGCGCTCGACCATCTGCTTGAGGGCGTGGCCGAGCACGTCCTTGTCGGAGAGCGGCTTGGGCTGCACGCCGAGATCGCCGCCCGCCACCTGGTCGGCAATGCCGGCCGTGGCGCGGAGATTGCCGATCATGCCATTGGCCGTGTCGACCAGGTCCTTGATCTCGTCATTGGAGGTGACGACGATGTTCTGGTCGAGATCGCCGATGGCCACCGCATCGAGCACCTGCTTGATGCGGGAGAGGCCACGGCTGATGCCGAGGACAATCCAGGTGGCCGCGGCCACGGCAATGACGAGCGAGCCGATCAGCAGGCCAATCAAGAGGTTACGGCTGAAATCGTAGAGATTCTGGTTGTTGACCTGTTCTTGGTCGAGAGCCGCGTTCTCCGCCTTCTTGAGGGCTTCGAGCGCGTCGTTCATCTGGTCATAGGCGCGCTGGCCGTCGCCGGCGGAGAGCTTATAGGCCTGATCGTTCTGGTTGGCGTCGGCGAGCTGGACGATCTGCTCATGCTTGGTCAGGTAGTTGCCGAAGGCAGCGGAGAACCTGTCGACGATGGCGTCCCCGGCATCGTCCGTCAGGTTGCGGAGCTTTGCCGTCTTGTCCTTGATGCCGGCAATGGTGGCATCCATGGTGGCGACGAGCTGCTTGTCCTCGACGGGGTCGGTGGACAGGACATTGCGGCTCTCGTCGCGGGAGAGTTCGAGCGTATCGGACTGGATGTCGTCGGCCAGCGACAGCCGCGCCACGCCACCATCCATGGCCGCATCGAAGGACGCATCGAGGCTGCCGAGATTCTGCAGCGCGATGAACAGGCTCACGACCGAGAGCAGGATGACGACGGTGAAGGCGGCGGCGAGCTTGAGCTTGATGGTGAATCTCATGACGCAGTCCTTTCGGCCGCTACCGGCGCAGCCTTGGCTCCCTGGAACTCGAAAATCCGACCAAGGTCGGGGATGATGAGGAAATCGTCGCGGCGCTTGCCGATGCCGGCCACGAATTCTGGCCGCCAGCGCATGCCGACGCGCGGCGCGTCCTGCACCGCGGCAGCGTCGATCTCGGTGACTTCGTGCACCTTGTCGGCGATGATGCCGATCACGGTGGGTTCGCCGTCGACATCCGTCTCGATGACGACGATGCGGGTGTCCTCGTCCGGCTCAGGCCGCTCCATGCCGAAGACGACGCGAAGATCGGCGAGCGGCACGACGCGGCCGCGCACATTGATGAGCCCGCCGACATAGGCCGGCGCGTTCGGCACTTCGGTGACCGGCACCAGATCGAGGATTTCGCGCACGCTCTCCGCCTCGATGGCGAAGACCTCGTCCTGCAGGCGCAGCGTCAGCGCCTTCATCGAGCCCTGCTTGATCCTGCTCATGCTGCCCTCGTCTGTTCCGCGCGCAGGCGCTCCTCATGGCCGAAGCCGACCAGATGGGCCGTGTCGAGGATCAGGGCGACGGTGCCGTCGCCCAGGATCGTCGCGCCGGAGAACCATTTGAGCCCGCTATGCAGCTTGGAGAGGTGCTTGATGACGGTCTGGTTGTTGCCGATGATCTGGTCGACCACGAGCCCGACCCGGCCCTCGGTCGACGACACGATGACCACTTTCTGGTGCGCATCGGCCTCGCCGGGCGTGCCGAAGATTTCGCGCAGGCGCAGGAACGGCACCAGCGCGCCGCGAATGTCGAGGAAGTTGCGGCCGCGGGACAGGGTTTCCGCGCCGGCGGGCAGTTCCACGCATTCCTCGACCGCCGAGAGCGGAATGGTGAACCGGCCATTGCCGACGCGCACCAGCATGCCGTCGATGATGGCGAGGGTGAGCGGCAGGCGGAGCGTGGCGGTGGTGCCGGCGCCCGGATTCGTCGACAGCTCGATCGAACCGCGCAGGCCGTCGATGGTCCGCTTGACCACGTCCATGCCGACGCCGCGGCCGGAAAGCGCGGTGATCTCCTTGGCCGTCGAGAAGCCCGGCGCGAAGATCATTTGGTAGAGATCCTGGTCGGAAATCTTGGCGTCGGCGGCCAAGAGGCCGTTTTCCTCGGCCTTGGCGCGGATGCGGGCCGCATCGAGCCCGGCGCCGTCGTCGGAAACGGAGATCGCCACTTCCGCCCCGGCATAGACGGCCGAGAGCCGCACCCTGCCGCGGGCCGGCTTGCCGGCCTTGAGGCGCTTTTCGGCGGGCTCGAGCCCGTGGTCGACCGCATTGCGGATGAGATGGACGAGGGGGTCGGCCAGGCGCTCGATCATGGTCTTGTCGAGCTCGGTTTCCTCGCCGGTGGTGATGAACTCGATCTCCTTGCCGAGATCGCGCGACAGATCGTGCACCAGCCGGCGGAAGCGGGAGAAGAGCGTGCCGATGGGCACCATGCGGATGCCCATGCTGGTGTCGCGCAGGCCGGCGGAGAGCCGCCCCAGTTCCTCGGCGATCGACTTGAGGTTGGAATCGGTGCTCGTGGCGGCGATCTGGTTGAGGCGCGACTGGGCGATCACCAGTTCGCCGACACGGTCCATCAGCTCGTCGAGCCGCTCGGCATCAACGCGGAGCGAGGAGCCCTTTTCGGCTGCCGGCGCGGCCTTTTCGGCGTCCTTGGCCGGCTTGGCTGCCGCCTTGGACGGCGCTGCGGGTGCCGGCATTTCGGCCGCCGTCTCGGTTTCGGCCGGCGCCTCGACCGCCGGCGCCACCGGGTCTTCCAACGGCGTCACCGACAATTCCATATTGTCGCTGAGGAACATGAAGACGTCGTCGATGGCCGCGCGCGGGTCGGCGGCGACGAGATCGACCTGCCAGACGATGTGGCAGACTTCCGGGTCGAGTTCGGCGAGGTCGGGCACACCGTCGGTCAGCGCCCGCACGGTTGCCGGGCCGATGGCGGCGATTTCCTCGAGCAGCAGCAGCGGATTGGTGCCGTAAACCAGGGCATCGGTCGGCAGCTTGAAACGAATGCGCCAGGCATGGACCTCGCCATCGGGCTGCGGCGCGATGGCGGGCATGGGCGGCTCGGGGAAGGCGTCGGCGGCGGCCTCGCCCGAGACGACGCGGCGCAGCGCGGCCAGGATCGGCGCCCCGCCCTCGTGATCGGCCTCGGGCTCTTCGATGAGCGCGTGGATATGATCCTTGGCGTCGAGCGCCACGGCGATCAGCTGCGGAGTCGGCGCGCTCTCGCCCTTGCGCACCCGGTCGAAGGCGGTTTCGAACTCGTGCACGAAATCGGCCACGGCGGTGAAGCCGAACATGGCGCCCGAGCCCTTGATGGTATGCAGCGCCCGGAAGGTCGAATTGATGAGGTCGGCATTGCCGGGATTCTGTTCCAGGTCGAGCAGTCCCTGCTCGAGCTGCTCCAGCAGCTCGCGGGCTTCCTGGCGGAAGGTATCGGCGGGATCGGACGCGCTCATGCTCCGGTCACCTTCTTGACGACGGCCAGCAGCTGGTCCTGCTTGAACGGCTTGACGATCCAGCCGGTGGCGCCGGCCTCACGGGCCTGGCGCTTCAGTTCCTCATCGGATTCGGTGGTGAGCAGCAGGATCGGCACGCCCTTGCTTGCCGGATGCTGGCGGAACTTCCGGATGAACTCGATGCCGTTCATGATCGGCATGTTGAGGTCGGTGATGACCGCATCGACATGCTGGGCGGTCGCCTTGTCATAGCCATCCGCGCCATTGACGGCTTCCAGCACGCTATGGCCGGCCGATTTCAGCGTCATGGCCACCATCTGCCGGATGGATGCGGAATCGTCGACCGTAAGGATCGTTTTGCTCATGCTGCTCTCTCCTCGGCGCCAACCCAGAAGGCGCCCTCCGGCGTCGCCGGCGAGCCGTCGGCGGCCAGAAACCCTGCCTTGATCAATGTGCGCGTGAGCGCCTCGCCGGACGTCAGCGCCAGCGGCCTGCCGGCCTTGGCCGCGCTTTTGCGCGCGGCGGCCAGGACCTGGAGGATCGAGATGTCGGCGCTTTCGAGTGCGCCGGCGTCGACCGTTACGGCGGCGTAACGCTCGAGCGCCTGCAACAGCGCCTGCGCCAGGCGGGCTGCATCGCGCACGCCCAGATTGCCCCGCAATTCGATGATGTGAGAAGTCGCGCCCGACATCTGTGCCCCCAACAAGTCCCGCGCAATATCCGTCCACACCGGCCGCAGCGCTGCGACAGGTCGGCTTCCGCCCAACAGAGGAAGGAATATCGTTCGGTGCGTCGCCGCTGCCCCCAGCGTTGCGGACGCGGATAACCCTAATCTATTGACCTACAGTGGCGATCCTAGCGGCAAACTGTTAAGCCCAACTTACCAATACGAAACCTTATACGAGCCACGCTTCAGTATTACTTGTCGCGATAGATCGAATCTCGTTGATTATTGTTATGATAAACGACGCAGGATTCGGCGATTGACTGGCCGGCGGCGAGTCTTCGATTCGGCGGCGCGGAATCCAGGCGGCCGGATCGACAATACAATTGCCGAACAATTATGCGACTTTGCCTCGCCATAACGAATCGTTGAGGATTCTGCTCTGACCCGAGGCGCCGTCGCGACGTTCGGCTACCGATAATGAGCCTGCCCGCCGCGCGGGTTCTATTTGCCATCGCCAGGGGCCGCTTGCGGGCAGCCGAAGGCGGGCCTAGAGCATGGAGCATTCCGTTTGCAACGGCAGGTCATGACGTCAGATTCGCCCACCAGCGCCGCACAGGATCTCGAATTGCTGCGCACAGGGGCCGTGGCCGCCGGGATCATCGCGGCAGGCTTCTTCCGCCGCAGCCTCAAGACCTGGACCAAGGACAACGCTTCCCCGGTGACGGAAGCCGATATCGCCGTCGACGGCTATTTGCGGGCTTCGCTCTTGGCGGCGCGGCCGGGCTATGGCTGGCTCAGCGAGGAAACGGCGGACGATTCGACCCGGCTGGCGCGGCAGCGGGTATTCATCGTCGATCCGATCGACGGGACGCGCGGCTTCATCCACGGCGCCGACAACTGGACGATTTCGCTGGCCGTGGTCGAAAACGGCGTCGCCATCGCCGGCGTCGTCTATGCGCCGGTGCGGGACGAGCTCTACGAAGCCTCGCTCGGTGGCGGCGCGCGGCTCAACAGCGCGCCTATCGAGCGCCGCGCGGCCCGAGGCGCGCCGATCATTCCCGCCGCCGCGGCGGTGCATGGCGAATTGCAGGCGGCCGGGCTCGACTATGTGAAGGGGCCGTATTTCCCCTCGCTCGCCTACAGGCTGGTGCTGGTGGCGCGCGGCGACATCGCGGCGACCGGCGTAAGGCGCGGTTCGTCGGACTGGGACATTGCCGGGGCGGCGGCGATCCTGACCGAATGCGGCATCGGGTTCGAGGATGTATGCGCCGGGCCGGTGCGCTTCAACGCCGCCGAAGTGCGCCACGGAGCGCTTGCGGCCACCGCCGACGAGTCGCTAAAAGCGCCGCTGCACGAGGCATTGATCCGCGTCTATGGCTGTCCCGAGCCGGGCCGGCCCGACAGCGGATCGCAAGCAAGCGAGGCCAGATGAGCGACGTCAAGCCCAAGCAGCTGCTGCACCTGGTGATCGGCGGCGAACTCGAGGACATCGACAACGTCACCTTCAAGGATCTCGACAAGGTCGACATCGTCGGCGTCTATCCCAATTACGCCGCCGCCTATGCGGTCTGGAAGCAGAAGGCGCAGATGACGGTCGACAATGCCGAAATGCGCTATTTCATCGTGCATTTGCACCGGCTGCTCGACCCGTCGGCGAAGTAGCGCGGATTTTCACCACAGCGCCGTGCCCGTCCTGGATTCCGGCCTCCGCCGGAATGACACAGTGGAATTTGGCACGGCCTGCCCTCCTCCCCGTCGTCATTCCGGCGAAGGCCGGAATCCAGTCGCTCGCGCTGCGCTAGGCAATCAGCGCCTCAACAATCGCCTCGATCGCGCCGGGCGGGCCGATGCGCTCGCGGCCGATGGCGCCGAGGCGGGCGCGTTGGGCGGGGTCGGCGAGCAAGGCGGCGAGCCGTTGCGCGATGATTTCGGCATCAGGCGGGACGGTCAGCCGCGCCTCGCCGAAAAGGGCATTCTCGGCACGGACGCGGGACTGCCGGTCGCGCGGATTGATAAAGGTAATGACCGGCTTGCCCAGCCCCAGCGCCTGCACGGTGGCGGTGCCGGCCTGCGACAAAACTACATCGGCGGCGTCGATGAGATTGCCGGCGACGCCTCGGCCGGCATGGATCAGGAGATCGCCGTCGGTCAGCGTACCGGCGTCCCCGGCTTCGGCGCCGGCGGGCGGCAGCAGGTGCAAGCCGGCGGCGGCGGCAATCTCGTCGAGCGCGATGCTGCCGGCAGCGGCGAGGAAAATGTCCGGCCGTGCTTCGGGGGACAGCCGCCGCAGCGCCGCAACCTGCAGCGAAAAGCTTTCGGCGGTAAATTGCCGGCTGCCGGGTAGCAGGGTCACCGCGCTCGCGCGGGTCCGGCGCGCGGCGGCGTCGTATTGGCCCCGCGTGACGGTATCCATCATCACATTGCCGGCGGCGCGGGCATCGACGCCGGCGGCGCGGAGCTGGGCGGCGAGGCGATCCGAACGGCAGAAGGCGGTGCGTGCCGTCCGGCCGACCAGCCAGCTTTCAGGCGGCCAGTAGAGCCGGCCGAAGCCGGTCTTGTAGACATCGAGATAGGTGATGCCGCCGAGCCCGGCGGCGAAGCAGGCGATGACCCCGACCATGTCGCCGACGACGACGATCCGGTCATACCGCCCCCTGAGGCCGCGCAGGAAAGCGAGGCTTGGCGCGATTGTGCCGAGCGCGCCGCCCGCCAGATCGCGCAGCAACGAAAAGCGGACATTGCGCCAGCCTTCGCTCGCCATCTGGGCGCGCGGGCCGATCACCGGGCAAAGATTGCGAAAAGCGAGCCCCTGCCCCAGCATCGGATAGGCCTCGACGGTCAGGCCCGCAGGCAGTCGGCGGATGATTTCGGCGGCGATGGAATCCTCGCCGAGGCCGTTGGAGATGAAAAGCAGCCGCCGGAGCGGTTGCGCCTCAGCCAAGGCCGTGCCGCTGATAGGCCTCGAATGCCGCCCTGGCGTCCACATAGGGCTCCTGGCGGTCGACGTTCCAATAGGTCAGCTCATCCAGCGGGATCGGCTTGCCGGTCACGGCGCAGCGCACGAAGCTGCCCGGCTTCAGCACGACATAGTCGCCATCGAGATAGCGGATCACCGCCTCCGAATTGGAGAATCCCTTGTCGAATATGTTCATTTCACGCCCACCGCATCGCAGCTCATCTGTTCGGGCCTGATATAGGCGCAAAGATGGCCGGTCAAAAGAGGCTTTGCTGGCCGCCCGGTTCGCTGTCGTCGCGGCTGCGCCGGCGGACTTGGCGCGGGGCGGCGGGCGGGAGCTCGCCTTCCGCTCGCACCGGCACGACGCCGTCAGTGAACTCCACGCGCAGGGGATCGCCCGCGACCACTGCCGTGGCGCTGCGCACGAGGTTTCCCTCCGCATCGGTCACCAGCGCGAAGCCGCGCGCCAGCACGCCGCGATAGCTCAGCGAATTGAGCAGCTTCGCCTGTGCCAAAAGGCGCTGCCGGCGGTCGGCGACAAGCCGCGCCATCGCCGGATCGATGCGGCTACGAAGCTGGGTAAAGCTCCTGGCCTCCCGGTCGACGGAGACGCGCAATGCCCGAACCGAGAGGCGGGGGGCGAGCGCGGCCAGGCCGAGCGCCTTGCGGTGCTGAAACGCCCTGAGCGCGGCCCCCAGGCGAGTCGCCGCGAGATCGACGCGCTGCCGCGCCACCGCGAGGAGGTCGAGCGGCCGGGGCAGCGCGGCGCCGGCGGCCCGCACGCGGTCGCGGTAGTTGATGACCTGCCGGCGTATGGACTGGCGCTGGCGCAGCCCCTGATCCTCGACATAGCCGATGAGTTCGGCGCGAACCGGCACGGCGGCCTCGGCGGCGGCGGTCGGGGTCGGCGCGCGCATGTCGGCGGCGAAATCGCAGAGCGTGGTATCGGTTTCGTGGCCGACGGCGGAGATCACCGGGATGCGGCTCGCGGCGACGGCGCGGACCACGATCTCCTCGTTGAAGCCCCAGAGGTCCTCGACGGAGCCGCCGCCGCGGGCGACGATCAGCAGGTCGGGCCGCGGCACGGGGCCGTCCTCCGGCAGATCGTTGAAGCCGTTCACCGCCATGGCGACCTCCGCAGCCGAGGTTTCGCCCTGCACGCGCACCGGCCAGACGATGACATGGCTCGGGAAACGGTCGTCCAGCCGATGCAGGATGTCGCGGATCACCGCGCCGGTGGGCGAGGTGACGACGCCGATGACGCGCGGCAGATAGGGAATCTTCTTCTTGCGCGCCGGATCGAACAGGCCTTCGGCGAGGAGCTTCTTGCGGCGCTCCTCGAGCAGGGCCATCAGCGCGCCGGCGCCGGCCGGCTCGAGCTGTTCGACGACGATCTGGTACTTGCTGGAGCGCGGGAAGGTGGTGAGGCGGCCGGTGACGATGACCTCCAGCCCCTCTTCCGGCTTGAAGCGCAGCCGGCCATAGCTCGTCTTCCAGATCACCGCGTCGAGGGCGGCGTCCTGGTCCTTGAGGCTGAAATAGCAATGGCCGGAGGAATGCTGACCGCGGAAGCCGGAAATTTCCCCGCGCACGCGGACATAGCCGAAATCGTCCTCGATGGTCCGCTTCACGGCCAGGGCGATTTCGGAAACGGTATATTCGGCGGCGTTGCTGCGCGGTTCGTCCATGGCCCTTGTTGCGCGCTGAAGCCCCGCCCGGTCAAGGGTGGCGGGGGCTGAAAACCCATGCTAGAGGCAGCCCAAGATGTGGCGGAGCGGGGGCTCGCTCACGGCGACGATGGAGAACAGATGCGCGTCCTGGTGATCGGATCGGGCGGCCGCGAGCATGCGCTCGCCTGGGCAATCGCCAAATCCCCCCGCCTCGAAAAGCTGTTCGTGGCGCCCGGCAATGGCGGTACGGAGCAGATCGCGACAAACGTACCGCTCGACATCGCCGACCATGCCGCGATCGTCGGCTTCGTCGAGCGCGAGGCGATCGATCTGGTGGTGATCGGCCCCGACGCGCCCGCGGTGGCGGGGCTGGGCGACGCGGTGCGCGACGCGGGCGTGCTGTGTTTCGGGCCGAGCAAGGCCGCCGCCCAGCTCGAAGGCAGCAAATCCTTCACCAAGGCGCTGTGCGAGGCCATGGGCATCCCCACGGCGCGCTATCAGCGCTTCACCGAACCGGCCTCGGCGCTGGCCTTCATCGAGACGCATGGCGCGCCGGTGGTGGTCAAGGCGGACGGGCTCGCCGCCGGCAAGGGCGTCGTGGTGGCGCAGAACGTGCAGCAGGCGAGCGATTTCGTGCGCGACTGCTTCGGCGGCGCGTTCGGTCCTTCGGGCACTACCATCATCGTCGAGGATTTCTTCGAAGGCGAGGAAGCGAGCGTTTTCGCGCTCTGCGACGGCGAGCGCATCGTCATGCTGCCCTCGGCGCAGGACCACAAGCGGGTCTGGGACGGGGATCGCGGGCCGAACACGGGCGGCATGGGCGCCTATTCCCCTGCCCCGGTGATGACGCCGGAAATGCTGGAGCGCACCCGGCGGGAGATCATCGAACCGACGGTGCGCGGCATGGCGGCACGCGGCACGCCCTTCACCGGGGTGCTCTATGCCGGGCTGATGATCACCGCGAGCGGCCCCAAGCTCATCGAATACAATGTGCGCTTCGGCGATCCGGAGGCGCAGGTGCTGCTGCCGCGGCTCAAGACCGATCTGCTCGACCTGCTCGAGGCCACGGCGCGGGGCGATCTCACCGGCGTGGTGCCCGAATGGCGCGAGGAGGCCTGCCTCACCGTGGTCATGGCGGCGCGTGGCTATCCGGTGAGCGTCGAGACGGGCAGCGAAATCCGCGGTGTCGACGGGATCGACAGTGAGGATGTCGTGGTCTTCCACGCCGGCACCAGGCGCGAAGGCGGCAGGCTCGTCGCCAATGGCGGGCGGGTGCTCGACGTGACGGCGCTCGGGGCGACGGTGGCGGAAGCACAGGCGCGGGCCTATGCGGCGGTCGAGCGGATCGACTGGCCGGAGGGCTTCTTCCGCCGCGACATCGGCTGGCGCGCCATCGGGCGGTAGGCCAACGGGTGGTAGCTTTTGGCTGGATTCCGGCCTTCGCCGGAATGACGGCGGAGTGAGGGCAGGCCTGTGCCAATTCCACCCGGTCATTCCGGCGAAGGCCGGAATCCAGAAACAGACACCAGCCGCCGCCATTTAACTCGACCTACGATCCGGCCGAGCGGTTGGGATGAACCCAATCTCAACCGTAGGCGTTCAGGGCTTATCAATCCCCGGCGCGCAACCTATTTCACCATTATGACCCACGAGGCGACATCCGGCTTCCGCACCCCGCTGGAGCTGCGCGGCCAAGTCATCGTCGACCGTTTGCGCGGCATCGCGCCGTCGCTCGCCGATGAGCGGCGGAGCATGCCGCGGATCGGGGTGGCGCTGGGCGGCGGATCGGCGCGGGGCCTCACCCATATCCCCTATATCGAGGCAATGGACGAGCTGGGGCTGAAGCCCTCGGTCATTTCCGGCACATCGATCGGGGCGCTGGTGGGCGCCGGCTGGGCGGCGGGGATGACCGGGGCGGAATTGCGCGCCCATGCCTATGACGTGCTCGGCACGCTCAGGGTCATCGCCGGGCGGCTGTGGGGCTACC
Source organism: Devosia sp. (assembly GCA_035547675.1). Lineage (GTDB taxonomy): Bacteria > Pseudomonadota > Alphaproteobacteria > Rhizobiales > Devosiaceae > DASZTU01. Next base: position 798 of record DASZUI010000212.1, on the reverse strand, counting down.
AATTGCGGCTGGGCGCGCTGTTCCAGAACGGCTTTTCGGTGCAGCTCGACGCGGGCCATGTGGTCGAGAGCTTCGTGCCGAGCGGGTTTCCGGCGACCTTCGAGGAGTTGAAGGTGCCGTTCTACGTCGTCGCGACGGATTTCCAGAGCTGGCACCAGGCGGTGTTCTCGAGCGGGCCGCTGCAGCCGGCGATCGCCGGCTCGATCGCCATTCCGACGCTGTTCAAGCCGGTGCGCTATGCCAACCACCTGCTGGTCGATGGCGGCGTGGTCAATCCGCTGCCGCTCGACCAAGCGGCCGCCGACACCGACATCCTGGTCGGCATCGATGTCAATGGCGACCCCTCGGCGCGGCTCAACCGGCTCGACTACAACCCGTTCGACGTATGGTTCGGGGCAGCGCAGATCATGATGCACTCGCTGATCGCGCATATGATGGCCGCCTATCCGCCCGACATCTATGTCCGGCCGCATGTGGATGCGTTCGGCGTGCACGAATATTGGCGGGTGCGCGAAATCATCGAGTTCGCCGACCGCGACAAGGACAATTTCAAGCGCCAGCTCAGCCGACGGATCGACGCCTTTATCGCCGACCCTGAAAAAACCCTCGCAACAACGCCGCCGCACGGGCTTCACCGAGACCCCCAATGACCTCCGGGCGATGATGGCAGGTGGGCTGCTCGAACAGCCTGATGCCATTGTCCACCGCGCCGGCCTTGGGGTCTTCCGCGCCGTAATAGACCCGCCTCAACCGCGCATGGGCGATGGCGCCGGCGCACATGGCGCAGGGCTCGAGCGT
>DASZUI010000211.1:0-22449 GCA_035547675.1 Devosia sp. | reverse complement strand
GGGCACGGGTTCAAGTTCGCGAGCGTGATCGGCGAAATCCTGGCGGATATGGCCGTCGAGGGCGGCACGGCGCTGCCGATCTCGCGCTTCAGTTTCGAGGCGATGCGCGAACGGTCAGCCGCAGATACCGCCATCTAGAGCGTTTTCAGGAAAAGTGGTTCTACTTTTCCGGCCTCATGGTGAGCTTGTCGAACCACGAAAACGCGGCAACTCAAGAACTTAGAGCTCACGTTCTGATGCAATCAGAACGTGAAATGCTCTAGCGGTCGCCCGTCAGTCCATCGCCTCCAGAGGCGAAGCGGGGAGGCACTCGGCCGCCGCCTTGATCGCTGCGAAGACGCGCTCCGCGCCGGCGATGTCGGCCGGGTCGAGCGCGCCGAGTACGCAATTGCGCAATTCGTTGATGTCGCCTTCGAGGCGCGCGACCGTGTCGCGGCCCTTCGACGTAAGTTGCAGCAGATTGGCGCGGCGATCGGACGGATCCGGCTCCCGGGTGACGAAGCCGGCCGTCGTCAATTCGTCGAGCACCCGCACCAGCGAGGCGCCTTCGACGCCGATCTTCTCCGCCACGACATTCTGCCGCACCCCCTCGCCCAGCCGCCCGATCCAGAGCAGCGGGGCCACGCCGGCCTCCGCCAGGCCGTGGCGGGCGGTCGCCGCCCGGGTCAGGCGGCGCCAGAGGCGCCCTGCGACGATCAGGTCCCCTGTAAAATCGCGGGGCAGGTATGTTGATTTATGCATGCAGGTTCATTAGCATGTTAATTATATTCCCTCAACTCACTGGACGGGCCGGGCGTGCAACGCCGAGTCGGGCCTCCCGTTACTCCCGGGAAGCCGGCGCCGCCGGCCTGTCCTTCTGTTCCGCATCGACCGAGACCTTCCATGTCCAATACTGCCGCGCCTTCGCCGAACCATAAATGGATGGTGCTTTCCAACACGACCGTAGGCATGCTGGTGGCCGTCATCAATGCCTCCATCATCCTGATCAGTCTGCCGGCGATCTTCCGCGGCATCCACCTCAATCCGCTCGACCCCAGCAACACCAACACGCTGCTGTGGACGATCATGGGCTACATGGTGGTCACCTCGGTGCTGGTGGTCACCTTCGGCCGGCTGGCCGACATGTTCGGGCGGGCCCGCATCTACAGCTTCGGCTTCCTGATCTTCACGATCGGCTCGATCGCGCTGTCGGTGATGCCGGACAACGGAATCGCGGCCGCCTGGCTGGTCTGGATGCGCATCCTGCAAGGCGTGGGCGGGGCGATGATCAGCGCCACGGCGACCGCCATCCTCGTCGACGCCTTCCCGCCCCAGCAGCGCGGCCTGGCGCTCGGCATCAACACCATGGCCGCCATAGGCGGGCAATTCATCGGCCTGATCCTGGGCGGCCTGTTCGCCGACATCAATTGGCGGCTGATCTTCTGGATCAATGTGCCGCTCGGCATTATCGGCACGGTCTGGGCGTTTTACAGCCTCAAGGACGTCAATCTGTCGCGCAAGCACGGCAAGATCGACTGGTGGGGCAATCTGTTCTTCGCGCTCGGCCTCATCCTGGTGCTGATCGCGGTCAACGACGGCATCCAGCCGACCGAGACATCGCTGATGGCCTGGGGTACGCCGCGCGTACTGGGCGAGCTGATCGTCGGCATCGTGTTCCTGGTGGTGTTCTATTTCTGGGAGCGGCGCGTCTCGCTGCCGATGTTCGATTTCAACCTGTTCCGCATCCGGCCGTTCGCGGCGGGCGTGTCGGCGAGCCTGCTATCGGCGGTGGGCCGCGGCGGCCTGCAGTTCATGCTGATCATCTGGCTGCAGGGCATCTGGCTGCCGCTGCATGGCTACAGCTTCGAGTCCACGCCGCTCTGGGCCGGCATCTTCATGCTGCCGATCACGCTGGGCTTCCTCATCACGGGCCCAATCGCCGGCATGCTCTCGGACCGCTTCGGGCAGCGCGGCTTTGCCGCCTTCGGCATGGTGCTGGGCGGGGCGACCTTCCTGGGGCTGATGTTCCTCAATGCGAATTTCGACTATCCGGTGTTCGCTACGCTGCTGTTCCTCAACGGCGTCGGGTCGGGCTTCTTCTCCTCGCCCAACGCCACGATGATCATGAACGCGGTCCCGGCCAATGAGCGCGGCCAGGCTTCGGGCGTGCGCGCCACCTCGATGAATGCCGGCCAGGTGCTGTCGATCGGCGTGTTCTTCACGCTGATGATCATCGGCCTGGCCATCAGCCTGCCGCAGTCCATGGCAAGCGGCCTGGTGTCCCAGGGCCTGCCGCAGGCGGTCGCCCAGCAGGTGGCCAGCCTGCCGCCGGTCGCGAGCCTTTTCGCGGCCTTTCTCGGCTATAATCCGATGGGCCAGCTGATCCCGGCCGATGCGCTGCACGCGCTGACCGCAGACCAGCAGGCGGCGATCACCGGCACGCGCTTCTTCCCGGAGCTGCTTTCCGGGCCCTTCATGGTCGGCATCAAGATCGCCTTCACCATCTCGCTGATCCTCTACGCGCTGGCGGCCCTCGCCTCCTGGCTCGGCGGGTCGACTGCCAAAGAGGAGAGTGCCGAAGTGGCGGAACTCGCCCTCGATGCGGCCGAACCGGGCGCTTCCGCCGCCGAATAGGCCCAACCCGCGGGGCCGGCGTGTTCCGGCCCCTTGCATCCCCGTCATAGCTGGACGCCGCGGCCGGGCAATTGAGCCGCGGCCTGCGAGTGTCCACCTTTGTTGCATACAAAGGAGAGCGACATGGCTCCGACACGCAGGACGCAGATCGTCGTTATCGGCGGCGGCTTCGGCGGTCTCACGGCCGTTACCGAGCTTGGCGCGGTCGATGCCGACATCACGCTGATCGACCGGCGCAACCATCACCTTTTCCAGCCCCTGCTCTACCAGGTGGCAACCGCCTCGCTATCGACATCGGAGATCGCCTGGCCGATCCGCCATCTGCTGCGGGACCGGGCGAACGCGACCACGCTGCTCGGCGAGGTGGTTGGGGTGGACAAGCAGGCCCGTACCGTGACACTCGCGGACGGAGCCAGGCTGTCCTTCGACTATCTGGTGATCGCCACGGGTGCCCAGCATTCCTATTTCGGGCACGAGGAATGGGCGCCCTTCGCGCCGGCCTTGAAGACGCTGGAGGATGCGACCGCGGTGCGGCGCAAGCTGCTGCTGGCCTTCGAGCAGGCGGAACGCGAAACCGATCCGGCCAGGCGGCAGGCGCTGCTGACCTTCGCCATCGTGGGTGCCGGCCCGACCGGCGTCGAGCTCTCGGGCGCCGTGATCGAGCTCGCCCGAGACAGCCTGACGAACGAATTCCGGCATATCGAGCCGGACGAAGCGCGGGTGGTGCTCATCGAAGCGGGGCCGCGCGTGCTGCCCACCTTCAAGCCGGAGCTGTCCGCCTATGCGCACAAGGCGCTGGAGCGGCTGGGCGTCGAGGTCCGGCTCGGCTCGGCGGTCACGGGGATCGACGACGAGGGCGTAACGATCGGCGCCGAGCGCCTGCCGGCAAAGACGGTGCTGTGGGGCGCGGGCGTGGCCGCCTCCCCCGCCGCCGCCTGGCTCGGCGCGGCGGCGGACCGGGCGGGTCGCGTCAAAGTCGAGCCCGACATGAGCCTGCCCGGCTTCCCCAATATCTTCGTGGTCGGCGACACCGCGACCATCGTCATGCCCGACGGCAAGCCGGTGCCCGGGGTGGGTGATGCGGCCAAGCAGGGCGGGCGGCACGCGGCCCGGGTCATCAGGGCGCGGCTCGCCGGCGACAGCACGCCCATGCCCTTCCGCTATCGCCATGCGGGGGACCTCGCCACGATCGGCAAACGGGCGGCCGTGGTGGATTTCGGCTGGCTGAAGCTTACCGGCCTTCTCGCCTGGTGGCTCTGGGGCGCCGCGCATATCTATTTCCTGATCGGGGTGCGCAACCGCATCTTCGTGGCGCTGAGCTGGCTTTGGACCCTGCTCAATGGCCAGCGCCAGGCACGGCTCATCACCCAGGGCACGCCCGCCGAGCGCCAGGCGCGCTAGAAAGCCTGCCTTAACCGCGCCAGATGTCCCAGGCCTGCTCCAGGCGTTCGCGGAACACGGCGGGGGTGATGTCGGCCAGGCGTTCGCGCAGGTGAAAGGCTTCGGTTTCGAGCCGTCCCCGCCGCGCGGCGCCCGGCCCGGCCAGCCGGCCGGCGTCGTCGCCACACTCGGCCGGCAGTTCGGCCAGCGCCTTGGCCAGCATGTCGAGGTCATGATGGTCGCCGAGTACGTCGGCCAGCCGGTCGGCGGTCTGGCGGCGCGGGCCCAGCCATTCGGGCGCCACGGGCTGCAGGTAGCGCAGCTGGGCGGCGTGATATTTCACCTGCTTGCGCCATTCGTGCAGGTGCTCGGGATCGGCAAAGGCCTGCGCCTCCAGTCCCGCCGCCCGCATGGAGCGGAACGTGTCCTCGACGCCTTCGCCGAGCAGGGCGAAGCCGTGCGCGGCGAACTGCCAATCGTCGACGCGCTTGCGCGCCGCCTCGAGGCCGGGACGGGTTTCGTGCAGCAACACGTCGCGGCCCGATTCATTGTTGCGGCCGGGATGGGCCGCGAGGAGGGCCTGCCGCAAGCCCGGAAGCGGCCCCAGTTCGCCCTCCTTGAGGACGGTATCGAAGGTCTCGCCCAGCACGTCGGCCTCCCGCATCGCCGAGAGCTTGCGGCCGAGGTCACGAAATGCGGCATTTTCATCCGAAAAGTGCCGGAAATGGCCGCGGGCCAGCCGCAGCAGCGCGCGCAGCCGCTTCAGGCGCTGGCGAGCGGCATGCACGGCCCTCGCCGGATCGTCTTCGAGCTTACCGATGGCCTCCAGGGCGTCGTCGATTTCGCCGCGGGCAATGTGACGGATGGCAGCCGCGGTGCCGTGGCTGCGGTCGAACTTCAGAGCCAAAACCGCCCTCGCGTTCCTCGTCCAAACCGATCAATCGCGGAAACAACGCATGGCACTCGCCAAATATTCCTCAGCACAAGAAAAAGGCCGGGCGCCCGTGGCGCCCGACCCAGAACACAGCATGCCAACCGGAATCAGGCTTCGGCGATGTTGTTGACGGCAACCTTGCCGGTGCGGCGATCCTCGGCGGTGTCGAAGGAAACCTTCTGACCCTCATTGAGGCCGCGCAGGCCCGAGCGCTGAAGAGCGGTGGCGTGGACGAAGACATCCTTGCCGCCGGCGTCCGGCTGGATGAAGCCGTAACCCTTCTGGTCGTTATAAAATTTCACGGTACCGGTCTGCATAAATAGAGTCCCTTGAGAGCGTCCACTGGTCGTGAGCTAGAGATCGCGCGGCTGCGCTATCCCCTGCCCGGCTTGTCGATGTTTGGAAGTTTTGTTGCGCGCCTGGCCCTTGGAGGCGAAACGGCCGATGCCAGCCAAATGTCGAACTCGTTCTTGATAAAGACGATGCCGCAGTTTGGCAAGCCAAGCGCAACGGGCCTCAAACGCGGCGAAGCGGTTTAGGTTCCATGCGAACACAGAATTTTCGGGCGTGGTTACTCAGGCCTTGGCAAAAATCCGCGTCGGGGACAGCAAAAAGGGGGCGAGCGCACCGGCAAGATTGCTGAGCGGCAATACTTCGGGCTTGAGCCGGATGCCGAGCACATCGGCCATGAAGGCCCGGCGCGCGGCAATGCGCTCGGCCATGGCGGGGAATTTCTCCTTCAGTTCCGCCCTGCCCCGCTCGTCCAGCAGCGCGATGCCGTCCTCGATGTTGCAGCTGTAGTAGGGCGGCCCGACCGCCGGAATGATGTCGATCTGCACGCATTGGCCGGAGAGGAACCGCTCGATCGAATTCGGATAGACAGGCGTGTTCAGCCACTCGTCGATATGGATCAGATGGCCGGGATTGAGCGCCAGCTTGAAGAAGGGCGTGTCGAGCCGCCGGCGCACCAGCTGGTCGAGCCCCGCGCCCGGCACGCCGATGCCGATCGCCTCGTACCATTCGGCGGCGCAGGCGAAATAGGGCGCGGCAAGCTTTTCGACGTAGTCGCGCGCCGGCTCTGGCAGATCCGCCTCGCTTTCGGCGACCCAGCCGACGCGACTGGACAAGGCGCCCCAATAGCCGACGGCGACGGTCAGCGGATCGCCGCGTTCGATGAGCTTGGAGGATGGGCTGTTGAGCCCGACGAGCCGGCTGCCGGTCGAGAGCATGGTGTGGCAGGCATGCGGCAGGCCGTTGAGGCGCATCTTCTGCACCGCTTCGAACTCGGTGAGGCCTGGCCTGAGGCTGCGCACCAGATTCTTGATCGCCTCGGAAACGGCGACCGCCGAGAACTCGAACTGGGCAATCTGCTCGACTTCATTGATCGCGCGCAGGCCAAGCGAGGAATGCATCATCAGCGCATTGGCATTGACCAGTCGGCCGTTCGGGCCGGCGATGGTGCGCGCGGTGTCGGCGATGAAGGAGGGCACCTCGATCCACTGGTCGGGCGCCGTCGTCTCGAAGGGACCGAAATATTTCCAGCCCAGCATGCCGATCTTCTTGCCCGGTTGCAGGCCTGCGCCGCGCAGCAATTCCTCGAGCGGCGGGGTGCGGCGGCGTTCCTGCCCGAGCAGGCCGAAGGGCTGGTAAAGCCGCGCATCAAGGTCGACCATCGACGCCGCGGCGCGGGCGAGGTTCTCAGGTCCCGTGAAGATGGTCGGCGTGCGGCCTGGCACCACGACCATCAGCGCTTCCTCGAAGCGCGGATCGAAGCCGGTGAGGTAAACGAGATTGGCTGAGTGCTCGCGGTCGGCATAGACCAGGGCGGCATCGAGCCCGGCGCGGGCAATGGTGCGGGTGAAGGCGGCGAAGCGCCGGGCATAAAGCTCGCGCGGCAATTCCGGCCGCTCCCTCGGCACGCCGAAATCCGGCAGCCGCGCCTCGATCAGTCGCACGACCATGTGGTCCCCCTATCCGGGTAGGGGTTAGCTCAGCCGCGGGCGCCGCGCAACCAGGCCCGGACGGGGGCGTTTGGAAGGTTGAGACCACAGGAGTTTGCCATGGCAAGCCAGAGAAAATGGTCGCAGCATGTGACCGACACGTCCAATGCGATGGACCTCAAGCCCAACATCTTCGAATCGGACGATCCCAAGGCGATCGCCGATTCGCTGAAACATTCGGCCGAAGCGAGCCACCGCCGAAAATCGAGCCCCTTCCGCTCGGCAATGTCGATGCTGACCTTCTACATCAACCGGGCCGGCAAGAACCTGCCGGCGCGGCGGAAGCGCACGCTCGAGGCGGCCAAAGGCGAATTGCGCAAGGATTTCGGCAAGGCATAAGCCCGCCCACCGGGTCGGACCCGGCAGGGGCCGTTCAAGCCGCGCCCAGCGCCGCCGAGATCAGGAGTTCGGCCGTGCGAGCGACATTGGCCGATGGCCCGTCGGCGTGGAAAATCTGCGTCGAAACCAGCGTGCCTTCCATGAGCAGAAACAGGCTGTCGCCCAGCAGGTGCGGATCTGGCGCGCCCATTTCCGCAGCCATGGCGCACAGCCGCTCCCGCAGCCTTGCCTTATGCGCCTCGCTGACGCGGCGTGCCGGGTGGTCGGGCTCGGGGTATTCGATGGTGGCGTTGGTCATGCCGCAACCGCGATAGGTCGGCGCCATGACGCGCTGCGACAGACCTTCGAGATAATCCATGATCTGCGCCCGCGGATCGCCGGGGTGGCGGCCCACGGCCGCGTCGAAGCGGGCCCAGAACTCCTCCTCGTAGAGCCTGAGATAGGCGGCCGCGAGCTCGTCCTTGGAGGGATAGCTGCGGTAGAGGCTGGGCTTGGTGACGCCGGCATTGGCGACCACCTCCTCCACGCCCACCGCCCTGATGCCGCGCCGATAAAAAAGCTCCCGGGCCGAGCGGAGGATGCGCTCGGCAGCGCGCGGCTGCTCGTTACCCGGGGCTTGCGAGCCGATGCTGCTCATGGGCTGTCTTGACAATGTTACCGATCGGTACGTAAGTTCCTCGGCAAAGATACGTACTGGTCAGTAACATGGCAATAGCGACCCCATCCGCAACAGCTTCCCGGCCTTTCGGCCAGCGCTACGCCTTTGTCGTGGTCGCGGTCATTTTCGTGTGTCTGCTGGTCTCGTCAGCGCTGCGCGCCGCCCCCGGCGTGCTGTTCGAGCCCTTGGAGAGCGCCTTCGGGTGGAGCCGCGACACGGTCTCCGCCTCGGCGGCGCTGGGCATCCTGGTTTATGGGCTGACCGGCCCCTTCGCGGCGGCGCTGATGGAGCGGCTTGGCCTCCGCCGCACCGTGATCGGCGCTCTGGCGCTGATGGCGGGCTCGACCGGCCTCAGCCTGCTGATGACGGCGCCCTGGCAGCTCATGGCGACCTGGGGCCTGATGTCCGGCGTCGGCACCGGCGCCGTCGCGGCGGTGCTGGGCGCGACAGTCGCCAATCGCTGGTTCAAGACCAATCGCGGTCTCGTCATGGGGCTGATGTCGGCGTCAACCGCGACCGGAAACCTGGTCTTCCTGCCGGCCATGGCGGCGCTGGCGGAGAGCGGGGGGTGGCGGAGCGTCGTTACCGCCGTCGCGATCGGCTCGGCCGTGCTGATCCCGCTGGTGATTCTGCTGGTGCCCGAGCGCCCCGCCTCGATCGGCATCGGGCGCTTCGGCGCCGAGCCCGACGAAGTGGTGCCGCCGGCGCGCGCGGCAGGCAGCGGCTTCATCGCTGAAACCTTCGGCATTCTCGCCAAGGCTGCCGGGACGCGCACCTTCTGGCTGCTGTTTTCGACCTTCTTCATCTGCGGGCTGACGACGAACGGCCTGGTCGGCACGCATCTGATCGCCTATTGCGGCGATCACGGCATTCCCGAGGTCGCGGCGGCGGGGTTGCTGGCCACGATGGGCGTGTTCGACCTGATCGGCACGACGTTTTCCGGCTGGCTCACCGACCGATTCGATCCGCGCAAGCTCCTCCTCGCCTATTACGGGTTCCGGGGCCTGTCCCTGCTCTACCTGCCCTATTCCGGGTTTTCCGGCTGGACGCTGACGGCCTTTGCGGTGCTCTACGGCCTCGACTGGATCGCGACCGTGCCGCCCACGGCCAAGCTCGCCAACGAAGCGTTCGGGGATCGCGAGGGGCCGATCGTCTTCGGCTGGGTGCTGGCCGGCCACCAGGTGGGCGGCGCCTCCGCGGCCTTCATCGCCGGCTATATCCGGCAGTCGCAGGGCGATTATGCGACGGCATTCTTCCTTGCCGGGCTGACGGGCCTGCTGGCCGCGGCGCTGTCGATGATGATCAATCGCGGCGCGCGCTCGCCGGCGACGCCGGTGCCGCAGGCGGCGTGATTCGCTCAGGCCTTGTCGTCGACTTCCGCGTCGGGACGATCGTCGCCCTTGGCGAGTTCCTCATGCCATTTGCCGTCGGCGTCCTCCCACAGGATGGCGCGGGTCTCATCCGGGCGTTCCTGCTCGCGGGCGGCGCGGCGGGCGGCCTGCAATGCCTGTTCATGGGTGGGGAAGGATTCGGAGAACACGTCGCCGAGCTTGTAGGCCCAGCCGCCGTCATGCTGCACGATGTGGTAGTGGATGGTCGCCATTGCCGTTCTCCTGCTGCCCGAAGCTAGCCCGAGCCCGCCGGAGGGTGCAACACCGCGGCGAGCCTGATCCTCAACGAGTAGCTGAACGGAGCTGCCGAGCTGGCGTTCACGCAGCACGAGATAAAGGATCGCCTTCGCTACCTCGATCCCGAGGGAAAGATGATGCTCGATGGCGGGGCGCCCGATATAATGCCCGATGAAAGACACCCGGCCGGCCGAATGAGCCTGGCGGGGTTGGAGCGAGTTCGACTTCCCATACCGCAGCAGAAGCTCAGAGAGGGAGCATGAGATGACGAAGTTCCTATTGGTCTTTCATGGCGGCGATGCGCCGACGAGCAAGGAAGAAGGCGAGAAGGTCATGGCCGCATGGGGCCAGTGGATCGGCAAGCTGGGCAGCGCGCTGGTCGACGTGGGCAATCCGACGGGACAGTCCCGTACCGTTTCGCCGGGCGGCCGGATAACCGAGGGCGGCGGCGACAATCCGACGACCGGCTACTCGATCCTGGAAGCCGACAGCCTCGAGGCCGCGGTGGCGGCGGTGAAGGATTGCCCGCAGCTCGCCGCCAATGGCTCGATCGAGGTGGCCGAGATCACGCCGGTGATGTAGGGGGCAGCCCAGAGCATTTCACGTTCTGATTGAATCGGAACGTGAGCTCTAAGTTCTTGAGTTGTCGCGTTTTCGTGGTTCGACAAGCTCACCATGAGGCCGGAAAAGTGGAACCACTTTTCCTGAAAACGCTCTAGCGGCTCTCCCCTGTCAGGTCGCGCCAGCCCTTGTCGAGTTCCTCGGCGTAGCGCCTGAGCAGGTAGGCTTCGGTGAGCAGGCCGACGACGCGGCGGCGGTCGAGATTGTCGACCACCGCCAATTCTTCCGAGCCGGCCTTTTCGAACAGTTGCGCCGCTTCCTGGGCGTTGGTCGAGGGCAGCAGCATCACGTCCTTGCATTGCAGCAGGCCGGTGAGCGTCTTCGGCTGCTCGGACGCGGTTTCGGTATTGGCGAAATGGGCGTCGGCCACCACGATGATGCCGGCATAGCGGCCATTGCCGTCGAGGGCCACCACACGCTCGGTCGAGCCCAGCGGATATTTCTCGCAGAAGGCCGAAACCAGCATGGTTTCCTGGACGGTGCGAACATCGACGCGCATCATCGGGCCGACGGTGAGGGCGCGCAGCCGCCCGACGTCGTGCGCGCCGCGGATCGTTTCGCCGCGCAGGTGGAGACGCCAGGTCGAGAAGGAATAGCCGAAGGTCTCGCGGACGAGGAACGAAGCCACGACCGCGGCCGCGAGCACGGCCGCCGCGATCTGGAGATTGCCGGTCGTTTCCAGCACGAGGAAGGTCATGGTCAGCGGCCCGCCGACGATGCCAACCGCGAGCGACGCCATTCCCACCAGCGCGCCCAGGGTCGGCGCCAGGTCGGGCGCAACGCCGATGGCCACCACGCCCGCGGCGAACAGCTTCCCCATCAGCGCCCCGAGATAGAGCGAAGCGAAGAACAGGCCGCCGCGGAAGCCGGAACCGAGCGAAATCACGGAGGCCGCGGTCTTCAGCAGGAAGAGCATGGCGATGGTGCCGAGCGCCGCCGAATTGGTGAGCTGCAGGGCCAGCGCGCCATGCCCCGAGGACATGACCTGCGGCGTAACCAGGGCGAGCGCCCCGACGGCGAAACCCCCGAGCATGGGACGAAAGAAGGGCGGCAGCTTGAGCCTGGTCAAGGCCCGTTCGAGCAGGGCCACGAGCCGCATGATGCCGATGGCAACCCCGCCGCCGATGACGCCCAGCGCCACGAAGGGCAGCACATCGACGAGCCGGGCAGCCTGCAGATGGCTGAAATCGACGGGGGCTTCGGGCGTCCCCAGATAAGAGGCGGTGAGGCTCGCGGCCAGGGACGAGACGATGACGGGCGCCAGCAGGGAGGGCGAATAGACGCCGATGATGATCTCGAAACCGTAGAAGGCGCCGGTCAGCGGTGCATTGAAGGCGGCGGCGATGGCGCTGGCGGCGCCGCAGCCGACCAGCGTGCGCACTTCGTTGCGGCGCAGCCGCAGGCGGGTTGCGATCTGCGAGGCGATGCCGGCGTTGAGCTGCGTGTAGCCGGCCTCGAGGCCGACCGACGCGCCGAATGCCGAGGAGATAATGGTCTGCGCCGTCACCAGCAGGCTCTCGCGCATCGACATGCGCCCGCCATGCACGGCATTGGCCTCGATCGGGTCGATGGGCGGGCGGGAGCTGAAGCGCCGGGCGAGGAGGATCGAGAGCCCCATCAGCACGCCGCCCAGGGCGGGCAGCAGCGCGAGATTCGGCGATTTCAGCACATATTGGGCGCTGAGCAGGGCATCCGGGTAGAGCTGGAAGAAGAGGATGTGGGCCTGCCTGACGAGGTCGCCCACGGCCGGCACGGAGATGCCCGACACCAATCCGATCGCGGCGGCGAGGCCGAGCATATAGACACCGCGAAAGGCGTCCGCGCCCGTAATGGAGCGCGGCAGGGCCGAGGCCACCTTGCCCGTCGCTTCTCCTAAGCTGGCCAAGGACAACGACTCACTGCGCCGCCAACTCCTCTGCGCTGTCGAGGAATCCACCCGACTGGCGCTCCCAGAGTCGGGCGTAATGTCCATCGAGCGCCAGAAGCTCGGCATGCGTTCCCTGTTCTACGATCTTGCCGCGATCAAGAATGATCAGGCGATCCATTGCGGCTATCGTAGAAAGCCTATGTGCAATCGCGATGACAGTCTTGCCCGCCATGAGCTGCCCAAGCTGTTCCTGGATCGCCGCCTCGACCTCGCTGTCGAGCGCCGAGGTCGCTTCGTCGAGCACCAGGATCGGTGCGTTCTTGAGCAGCACGCGGGCGATGGCGACACGCTGGCGCTGGCCGCCCGAGAGCTTCACCCCCCGCTCGCCGACATAGGCGTCATAGCCCTCCCTGCCCTTCTGGTCCACCAGCATTTCGATGAACTCGTCCGCCTCGGCGAGCGCGGCGGCGGCGGTCATCTCCTCCTCGCTGGCATCGGGCTTGCCATAGGTGAGATTGGCGCGGATCGAACGGTGCAGGAGCGCTGTATCCTGGGTGACGACACCGATATTGGCCCTGAGTGATTCCTGGGTGACATGAGCAATATCCTGCCCGTCGATCAGGATCCTGCCCGATTGCACGTCATAGAAGCGCAGCAGCAAATTGACCAGCGTCGATTTGCCGGCGCCGGAGCGTCCGACCAGGCCGATGCGCTCGCCGGCGCGGATGTCGAGCGAGAAATCCTCGATGATCCCGCTGGGCCTGCCGTAATGGAAGCTCACATGATCGAAACGGATAGCCGCCTCGGTGACGACCAGCGGCTTGGCGTCGGGGGCATCGACGAGGCCGAGCGGCTTGCCGACGAGCTCGGCGGAATTCTGCGCCGTGCCGAAATTGCGCATCAGGCCGTTGAGCTGGTTCATCATGCGGCCGAGGAGATTATAGAGCCGCAGGACGAGGCCCATGGTCACGGCGATGCCGCCCACTGTGATGATGTTTTCGCTCCAGAGCTCTATGCAGAGGGCGCCGATGCCGGCGATCATGATGCCGGAGAGCATGGCCATGGAGGTACGGACGCCGACCAGCACGCGGGCGAGCCGGCGCATCGCTTCGATCAACAGGTCGAAGCCGGAGCGAACAAAGGCGTCGTCCTCCTTGGCCGTGCCGAAGAGCTTCAGCGTCTGGATGTTGGCGTAGGAATCGACGATCCGGCCGGTCAGCGCCGAAGCGTTCTCGGCGGCGGCGGCCGAGGCGCGGCGCATCCGCGGCACGTAATGGCGCGCCATGAAGGAGAAGATGACGATCCAGACGGCGATGGCGAGCGCCAGCCGCCAGTCGAGCTGGGCGAGGAGCACGATGGTCGTGGCCGTATAGACCAGGATGTACCAGGCGACCTGCAGCAGCGCGACCATGAAGTCGCCGACCGCATTGCCGGACTGCCAGACCTTGCTCGCAATCGAGCCGGAAAAGTCGTTCTGGAAGAAGCTCAGGCTCTGGCGCGCCACATAGGCGTAGGACTGCCAACGGACGAGATTGTAGAAGCCGAGCCCGATCGTCTGCTCCTCGACCGCCGCCGACAGCCAGGTGACGGCAAAGCGGACGAGGATAACGACGAAGGCCATCCAGGCCAGTTCCGGTCCGTGTGACGCCCAGAGCCCCGCCCAGCCCTGCGCCGGGTGCGACATGTCGAGCAGATCGACGAGGCGGCCGACATAGTAGAACAGCGCCGCCTCCACGAGGGCGACGAGCCCGCCCAGAATCAGCAACGCGGTGAAGGCGAATTTGGCCTGGCTGATGAAGTGGATGAGGAAGCGGACGGCGTCTTCCGGCGGGCGCAATTCGGCGCGCGGCCGGAACGGGTCGATCCAGCCCTCGAACACCTTGTTGAGCCGCTCTTTCAACCCCATGACACCGCCAATCGCTCAGGCTCTGCCTCAACGCCTGCAGGAAGCCGCAAGTTCGTGAAGATGCAAGCGGAAATTCCAGCCATTCGGCTGGACCGGACTTTCGACGCGAAGTGGTAGGGCGCCAATCCGCCCCTCCCCCTTGAGGGGAGGGTGGCGGCAGCCGGGTGGGGGTGGGCCACAAGCGCCGGCGTTTGCTATGTACCCCCACCCTTGATCCCTCCCCTCAAGGGGGAGGGAGACCAGGCGACACCGTCGTGCTTTGCTCCATGCGCTGCGACAATGGAACGCAGCCCTGCCCTACTCCGCCTTTTCCAAATCAAGGAAACCGCCGGATTGGCGCTCCCAGAGGCGGGCATAGTGACCCCCGGCCGACAGCAGCGCGGCGTGAGTGCCCTCCTCCACGATGCGGCCGTGGTCGAGGACGACGAGGCGGTCCATGGCCGCGATCGTCGAGAGGCGGTGGGCGATGGCGATCACGGTCTTGTTGCGCATCAGCGAGGTCAGTTGCTCCTGGATGGCCGCCTCGACCTCGGAGTCGAGTGCGGAGGTCGCCTCGTCCAGGATGAGGATCGGCGCATCCTTGAGCAGTACGCGGGCGATGGCGATACGCTGCCGCTGCCCGCCCGACAGTTTCACGCCGCGCTCGCCGACATGGGCGTCGTAGCCGGTGCGGCCCGCCTGATCGGCAAGCGACAGGATGACGTCATGGATACGCGCCTGCTTCGCCGCCTCGATCATTTCGGCATCGGTGGCGTCGGGCCTGCCATAGACGATGTTCTCCCGCACCGAGCGGTGAAGGAGCGAGGTGTCCTGGCTCACAAGGCCGATGGCGTGCCGCAGACTCTCCTGCGTCACCTGCCGGACGTCCTGCCCGTCGATGCTGATCGCCCCGGATTGCACGTCGAACATGCGCAGCGCCAAATTGACCAGCGTCGACTTGCCGGAGCCGGAGCGGCCGACGAGCCCGATCTTCTCGCCGGCTTCCACCCTGAGGCAGAAATCCTCGAGCACCGCGCCCTTGCCGCCTCGCCAGTAATTGAACGTCACGCCCTCATAGGCGATCTCGCCGCGGCCAATTGCGAGCGGCTTTGCCCCGGGGGCATCGACGAGCGTGAGCGGCTGGGCGATGGTTTCCATGCTGTCGCGGACGGTGCCGAACTGGCGGAAGATGTTGGAGCCGGTTTCGAGTATCCAGCCCGACATGCCCATCATCTGCAGCACGAAAGGCACGGCGGTGCCCACCGCCGCCGCCGTCATGGTGCCGGCGTTCCAGCCCCAGAGCGAGAGCCAGGTGACCGAGACCACCAGAAGCGCGTTCAGCACGAAGAGCGTCGACCACATATAGGTGAAGGTCCGCATCAGCTTGCGGAACCCCACCGTGTGCTCAAACACGGAATGGCCGACATATTCGTCTTCGTGCTTGTCGGTCGAAAACGTCTTTAGCGTCTGGATATTCGTATAGCTGTCGACGATCCGGCCGGTCATTACCGATCGCAGCTCGGCCAGTTCCTCCGAATAGCGGGTGATGCGCGGCATGCTGATGGCAAAGAGCACGAAATAGCTCGCGAGCCAGACGACGATCGGCACCAGCAGAATCCAGTCGAGCCGGGCCAGCGCGATGAAGGCGACCGCGATGAAGACGATGGCGTACCAGACGGCGTCGACCGTCAGGTTGACGCCGGTTTCTATCGCGTCTCCCGCCTGCAGGATCTTGTTGGCCAGCCGGCCGGCGAAGTCGTTCTGGAAAAAGCTCCAGCTCTGGCGGACGACGTGCCAGTGGCTCTGCCAGCGCACCGCGCCGACGATATTGGGCGTGATGGCGTGGTTGCGGACCAGCGTATCGAAGATAAAGGTCAGCGGCCGGACGAGGACCAGGGCCGCCATGATCGCGAGTTCGGAGCCGTGCCGGCTGAACATTTCGCCGGGCGGCGTCGTGGTCAGCATGCCGACGATCAGGCCGACGAAGATCGGCAGCATGGCGTCGATGGTCGAGCCGATGGCGACCATGCCCATGCGGATCAGGAAGGCGGTGCGGAACTGGCGGACGAAATAGAGGATGAACCGGCTCAGCCCATGCGGAGGCTGGCGGTCGGCCGCGAGCGCTAGCGGCGAGTAGCGGCCGTCGAAGAAGGCAGTGATGGCGTGAACGAACATTTGTTTCTCATTTGGCTTCGTTTGCGTCGGGACCGGGCGAAGTCGGGCCAGGCGAGATCGGGGCGAATGAGGTTGTTGCGTTCGGGGGTTTTCATCGAAGTCTCCTTTGGTTGTCGGGGTGGCACTTGTGAATTAGGCGGGAGGAAGGACCTTGTGGTCCCTCCCCCTTGAGGGGAGGGTGGCGGCAGCCGGGTGGGGGTAGACAACGCGCGCAGGCGCTTGTGGAGGGCACCCCCACCCTTGATCCCTCCCCTCAAGGGGGAGGGAGACGAGGTGGCATCGTTCGAGATTCATTCCGCCGCCTCCCTGTCATCGCTCTCGTCGTCAGGCTTGGGCGCATCCTCGTCGGGCTCGAGGAAGCCGCCGGACTGGCGAGCCCAGAGCCGGGCATATTCGCCGCCGAGCGCAATGAGTTCGGCGTGGGTCCCCTGCTCCACCAGCCGGCCCTGGTCGATGACGATGAGCCGGTCCATGGCGGCGATGGTCGAGAGGCGGTGGGCGATCGCAATGACCGTCTTGCCCTCCATCAGCCGGTGCAGCTGGCTCTGGATGGCCGCCTCCACCTCGCTGTCGAGGGCCGAGGTCGCCTCGTCCAGCACCAGGATGGGCGCGTCCTTGAGCAAGACGCGGGCGATGGCGATGCGCTGCCGCTGGCCGCCGGAGAGCTTGACGCCGCGCTCGCCCACATGGGCGCGGTAGGCAGTGCGGCCCTGCCGGTCGGCAAGGCCGGTGACGAACTCGTCGGCCTCGGCGCTCTTGGCCGCGGCAACCATCTGGTCTTCGGTCGCATCGGGGCGGCCATAGAGGATATTCTCGGCGACAGAACGATGGAGCAGCGAGGTGTCCTGGCTGACCACGCCGATGGCGGCGCGCAGCGATTCCTGCGTGACGCCGGCAATGTCCTGCCCGTCGATGGTGATGCGGCCGGATTCGAGATCGTAAAAGCGCAGCAGCAGGTTGACGATGGTTGTCTTGCCGGCGCCGGAGCGACCCACGACCCCCACCTTCTCGCCAGGCTTCACGGTGAAGGAGAGGTCGTCGATGATGCCCGTCTGCCGGCCATAATGGAAACCGACATGCTCGAAGGCGATGGCACCCTGCCTGACCGCGAGCGGGACGGCACCGGGCCGGTCGTTGACGGCGGTGGGTACGGAGAACGCGTTGGCGCCCGTCCGCACCGTGCCGATGCCTTCGAAGAGCGCCGACAGCTCCCACATCACCCAGCTCCCGAGGCCGAAGAAGCGCAGCGCCAGCGCCGCGGCGGTCGCGACGGCGCCGACCGAAATCGCCGAGTTCAGCCAAAGCCCGATGCCGATGAAGAGCACCGCGGCAAGCAGCAGCAGGGTCAGGGAATAGATCGAGACGCCGAGATAGCTCGCAATGCGCATCTGGCGATAGACGGTGGGCAGGAACTCATCCATCGCCTCGCGGGCATAGGCCTCCTCGCGGCGCGAATGGGAGAACAGCTTGACCGTGGTGATGTTGGTATAGGCATCGACCACGCGGCCGGTCATCATGGCACGCGCATTGGCCTGCTGCGCCGAGACCTCGGCGAAGCGCGGGATGAAATAGCGCAACAGCGCGGCGTAGCCGCAGACCCAGACGATGAAGGGTACCGCCAGCCGCCAGTCATTATAGGCGGCGAGCACGACGGCGCCGACGAAGTAGAAGACGACGTAGTTGAGCACGTCGAAGAGCTTCATGGCGGTATCGCGCACGGCCAGCGCGGTCTGCATCAGATTCGTGGCGATGCGGCCGGCGAACTCGTCCTGGAAATAGCTCATCGACTGGCGCAGCACATAGCGGTGGATCATCCAGCGGATGCGCTGCGGCAGGTTGCCCATCAGGCCCTGATTGATCACCCCGGACTGGAGCGTCGCGACGATCGGCATCACGACGAGGATGAAGACGCCGACAAAGACCAGCCGCGGCCATTCGGTGGCGAGGAAGGTCGTGCGGTCGGCCTTGCCGAGCCAGTCCACGACATTGCCGATGAAGCCGAAGAGCATCACCTCGCCCAGGGCGATGAAGGCCGTGGCTGCGGCCATAAGCGCCAGCCACCGCTTGGCGCCCTTCAAGTAAAACAGGAAGAAGGGCAGCAGCTTCTGCGGCGGCTGCAGCGTAGCCGAGGACGGATAGGGATCGATGCGGCCTTCGAACCAGCGCAGCATGGGAGAACCTGGATGACGATTGGCTTGACGCGCCCACCCTGCGCAGCCTCTTGCACCGGGCGAACATCGCGCTGGCGGACCAGGCTCATCCTCCGATGCGGCCGAAATCGGCGGGAAGACTCGACGGCCCGGTTGCCGTCTGCACAGAATATCGGCAAAGCATTTCGACGTCTACACTAGCCAGCCGACACGAATAAGACGGCAGGCCAGCCTTTGCGGAGCTTCCATGACCAGCGATACCGAACGCACGATCTATCTCAAGGACTATGCCCCGAGCCCTTATCGGATCGAAAAAGTCGAGCTCGAGGTCGATGTCGTCCCTGAAACCTCCAAGGTCCACGCGTGGCTCACGATCTCGCCGCGCGACGGAACGGCGGCCGGCACCCCGCTGGTGCTGGACGGGGAGGAACTGAAGCTCGATTCGCTGGCTCTCGACGGCGCGCCGGTGATGCTGCGCGACTATGAGGCGGGGGCGAGCGGGCTGACGCTGTTCGAGCCGCCGCTCAGGCGCTTCGTGCTGGAGACGGTGGTCGAAATCCATCCCGAGAAGAACACGCGGCTGATGGGCTTCTACCGTTCGAGCGGCACCTGGTGCACGCAATGCGAGCCCGAAGGCTTCCGCCGCATCACCTATTTCCTCGACCGGCCGGACAATCTGGCCGTCTACAAGGTCAAGATGATCGCCGACAAGGCGCTTGCCCCGGTGCTGCTCGCCAATGGCAATCGCATCGAACAGGGCGACCTGACCGATGGGCGGCACTACGCCGTCTGGGAGGACCCCTTCCCCAAGCCGAGCTATCTCTTCGCCATGGTCGCGGGCAAGCTCGGCTCGATCCACGACGAATTCACCACGATGAGCGGCCGGAACGTGGCGCTCGGCATTTATTGCGAGCCGGGCAAGGAGGACCAGTGCGCCTATGCGATGGATTCGCTCAAGCGCGCCATGGCCTGGGACGAGCGCCGCTTCGGGCGCGAATACGACCTCGACATCTTCAACATCGTCGCCGTCTCCGACTTCAATTTCGGCGCGATGGAGAACAAGGGCCTCAATATCTTCAACGACAAGCTGGTGTTCGCCCGGCCCGACACGGCGACCGACGCCGATTTCGGCAATATCGAGCGCGTTATCGCGCACGAATATTTCCACAATTGGACGGGCGACAGGATCACCTGCCGCGACTGGTTCCAGCTCTGCCTCAAGGAAGGGCTCACGGTGTTCCGCGACCAGGAATTCACCATGGACGAGCGCTCCCGCCCGGTGAAGCGCATCGAGGACGTGCGGCTCCTGCGCGCCGCGCAGTTCCCCGACGATGCCGGTCCGCTCGCCCATCCGCCGCGGCCGGACCATTATCGCGAGATCAACAACTTCTATACGACCACGGTTTACGAAAAAGGCGCCGAGATCGTGCGCATGCTGGCGACGCTGCTGGGCGAAGCCGGCTTCCGCAAGGGCATGGACCTCTATTTCGAGCGCCATGACGGCGAGGCGACCACCATCGAGGCCTTCATCAAATGCTTCGAGGACGCCAATGCGGTCGACCTGCAGCATTTCCAGCAATGGTATGTGCAGGCGGGCACGCCGCAGGTCACGGCCGAGGATCATTATGACGCGGCGACAAAGACTTACAGGCTGAGGCTCAGCCAGAGGATCGACCCGACGCCCGGCCAGCCGGAGAAACGGCCCATGGTGCTGCCGATCAAGTTCGGCCTTGTCGGGCCGAACGGCAGCCAGATGGGGTGGAGCGCGGCGTCGGGCGGCGAGGTGCGCGAGGACATGATCGTGCTCGACGGGCCCGAGGCCGAGATCGTGTTCGAGGGCGTCGCCAGCCGGCCGGTGCCGTCGCTGTTCCGCGGCTTCTCGGCGCCGGTCAAGCTCCGCGCGCCGCTGAGCCAGGACGACCAGCTCTTCCTCGCCCGGCACGATTCCGATCCGTTCAACCGCTGGCAGGCGCTGCAGGATGTGGCGCTGACGCTGCTGATCGATGCGGCGCGCGGCACGCCCTGGCCCGAAGAGGCGATCGACAAGCTCGCCGGCGCGCTCAAGGACACGCTCGCCAGCGATACGCTGGACAACGCCTTCAAGGCCAATGTCCTGGTGCTGCCGACCGAAGGCGACGTGGCGCGCGAGCTCGGCGCGGGGGTCGACCCCGACCGCATCCATCAACTTCGCGACCTGTTCCTCGCCGGCATCGTCGGCCGCATCGAGGGCGGGCTGCGCGCGGCCTATGACGCGCTCGCCAGCAGCGAGCCCTATTCGCCGGCGGCCGGGCCGGCGGGGCGGCGCGACCTGCGCAACCGCGTGCTGGCCCTGCTGGTACGCGGCGCCGCCGACGGCAAGGCGCTGGCGGCGCGGCAATATGCCGAGGCGGCCAATATGACCGACCGGCTGGCGGCGCTCAACGCCGCCGTGATCGTCGGCACGCCGGACAGCGCGCGGATGCTCGAGGATTTCCGGGCCCGCTTCACCGACGATCCGCTGGTGCTCGACAAATGGCTGACGCTCTCGGCCCTGTCGCCGCAGGACGAGACGCTGGAGCGGGTGCGCGCCATTCTCGCCTCGCCGGATTTTCCGCAGAACAACCCCAACCGTGTCCGGGCGCTGGTGGGCGGCTTCGCCAATTCCAACCCGGTGCAGTTCGGGCGGGCCGACGGCGCCGGGTTCCGCTTCGTCACCGAGTTCGTCGCCGATGTCGACAAGCGCAATCCGCAGGTCGCGGCGCGCCTGCTGACAGCCTTCAAGAGCTGGAAAAACTATGAGCCGGTACGCCGCGCCGCAGCCGAAACGGCGCTGCGGACGCTGCGGGAATCAACCGCCCTCAGCCGCAATGCGGCGGATATCCTGGCGCGGACGCTCGACGGCTGAGCCGGCGTCCCGCCTGGAAGGATTTTCTACAGGGCTAAGTGATTCAGCCGACTCACGAATTCTGGCCACCCCCAGGGACGCCCGAAAATCCCTCTGGACAGCGGAAACCGGCCGATTCAATCTCGTTTCGCGGTCAATCAAATCACTGATTTCCAAGTGGTCGCGCTCCGAGACGGAAGGTGGTCTCCACCCTCCCGGAGCGCCTAAGCGGGGCGGATTCATGCAGGCGGCGGAGCTTTCCGGCGTCACCGGCAACGGGGGCGCTTGGTCTGGATTCGGGGCAAGGCAGGCGGGCGCAACCCGCTCTGCGGCCAAGCCCGAATGGCGGGTCTCCCGCATAACGCTGGCAGTAGGGGCGACGGCGCTGGCGGCCGCGCTGCTCTTCGTCGCCACCGACCTCATCCGCAGCATCGCCGAAGCACGGTTCCTCGCCTCCCTCGCTGCGCTCGACGAGGGGGCGGTGTGGGCCGGCATTGCGCAGCGCGCCGCCGTGGCGCTGGGGCTCGCGCTCGTTGCGACCGGGCTCGCCTTTCGGCGTCGCAGCGTCACCGCCGCAGGCGAAGCTTCCGCCGCGGCCGAAATCGCGGAGCTGATCGATACGCTGCCGGTCGGCGTGGCGCTCTGGAGCGCCCGGGCCGAACTCGTCGCCTGCAATGACCGCTTCCGCATGCGCCTCGATGGGGCGATCGCCGCCGCCGCGACCTATCATGACGCCGTCGCCGTGCTGGTGCGGGGCGGTCACATGGAGCTTGTGCTCGACAGCCAGTGCAACCGGATCATCGAGCTCCACGGCGAAAACGGCTCGTGCCTGATGGTCGACGAGCGGCCGCTGGCCAGCGGCGGCTTCATCACCCTTGTCACCGACATTACCGAGCACAAGCGGACCGATTTGCTGCTCAGCGCGGTGCAGGAAGAGCAGCGCCTGCTCGCCCGGCGCTACCACGCCGAAAAACTCAGGGCCGAGGCGGCGAGCCGGGCCAAGACCAGCTTCCTGGCTCACCTCAGCCACGACATCCGCACGCCGCTCAATCACATCATCGGCTTTGCCGACATGATCCGGCACGAGACCTGGGGGCCGCTCGGGGATGCGCGCTATCTCGATTACATCGAGACGATCAAATCCTCCGGAGAGAAGTTGCTGGCTTCCTTCACCTCGATTCTCGAGCTGGTCCAGTTCGAGAGCGGCGGCCGGCCGCTGGAGATGGCGGTGGTCGATGTCGACGAGGTGACCCGCACGGTGATCCGCCGCTTCTCGGCCCAGGCCGGCAAGGCCGGACTGGTGCTGGCGCTAGGTGCCCCCGCCCACGCCAAGGTC
>DASZUI010000210.1:0-11769 GCA_035547675.1 Devosia sp. | reverse complement strand
AAGATACGAACGGTGCGGCGCGCGCTCCGGCCCCTCGGTCACATACCGGCTCGGCAACCGCGATT
Organism: Devosia sp.; assembly: GCA_035547675.1. Lineage (GTDB taxonomy): Bacteria > Pseudomonadota > Alphaproteobacteria > Rhizobiales > Devosiaceae > DASZTU01. The sequence goes on along the minus strand of DASZUI010000210.1, from coordinate 11,704 downwards.
TATCAACGTAATTACTGTCCATCGTCCAAATCCCCCTGGCTTTGCGCCAGTCCTACTTTCACGGCCATTTGCCGTGCCGGCAGCAATCCAGGGTCATGAAGTGAGCGTCAAGGCGGCCGGCAGCCGAAACCGTTCGGCCGCCCCTGCCCCTCTCTGCAACGCCTTGCGGTGTAGTCCCCGTTTTAGGGTGACATTGTGGCGGTGACTCTCGCCGAAACCTTGACGAAGCTATGCGCAAGCTTGAATCAAAACCGCTGTTGCAGTTTTGTCACGATGTCCGATTTATGGCGGAATTGCAGCGCCTTCAGGGAACCGAAGCCGGAGCTGGACTGTTTATGCGCCTCCCTGGCGGGGCGCCGGCAGCACCGCCTCGCCACACTTGCCGAAAAGCCCTGCCACAGTTCGGCTTGATCCGCCGTCCGTAGCGGACGAAAACTGTACCACCGAGCAATGGGAGGGCGCCGAATGAACGCCGACAAGACACCGAAGACGCCGAAACGGACGGCGGCCGGCTCCGCGGGCTTCACGGAGGAAGAGCGCGCCGCCATGCGCGAGCATGCGCGGGAGCTCAGACTGGCCAAGAAAGGCGGAAGCGTCGCCGACGAAGAAGCCGACGTGCTGGCCAAGATTGCCGAAATGCCCGCCGAGGACCGCCACAAGGCCGAGCGCATCCACGCCCTCGTCAAGGCGGCCGCGCCCGAACTTACGGCCCGGACATGGTACGGCATGCCGGCCTATGCCAAGGACGGCAAAATCATCTGCCATTTCCAGCCGGCGCAGAAGTTCAAGACGCGTTATCCGACCCTGGGCTTCAGCGACAGAGCCCAGCTGGACGACGGCAATTTCTGGCCCGTGGCCTTCGCGGTGAAGGAACTGACGGCGGAGGAAGAGGCGCGGATCACGGCGCTGGTGAAGAAGGCCGTCGGCTGAAAACGCCCTACAGCCAGTGGCGCTTGTGCATGAACCAGACCATGCCCGAGCCGATCGCGGCGAGGCCGAGGACCACGAACCAGAACGCCTCGGGGTTCTGCGAAAAGGGAATGCCGGCGACATTCATGCCGAGCAGGCCGCTCACCACGGTCATGGGCATGGCGATGACGGTCACCGAGGTCAGCACCAGCATGGTGCGGTTCATCTGTTCGCTGCGGGCGTCGATGATCTGCTCGTGCACGAGGCCGGCGCGTTCCGAAAGCGACTGCAACTCCTCGCCCAGCCGCGTGGTGCGCGCCGTCGCCTCGCGCAGCCGGGCGCGGTCCCATTCGGAGAAATAGGACAGGTCCTCGATTTCGAGCGTGTTGAGCACGTCGCGCTGCGGCCAGATCATGCGCCGGAGCGCGATGATGGTGCGGCGAACCCGCGTCAGCCGCGCGGTCAGCTCGCCGATCCGTTCCTCCATCACCTCTTCCTCGAGGTCGTCGAGCACATTGCCCACATGCTCGACCAGCGGCTCGAGCCGGTCGGCGGCGCGCAAGCCCATGCGCGCCACGAAATCGGCCAGCGAGACCGGGGCGTGATGGCTCTGCTTCCATTGCTCGAGGCCGAAGAGCTCGGGCAGATGGGCGCGGCTGGCGATGATGATGCGGCCCCTTTCCAGCCAGACGGTGAGCGGCTGGCGCTTGATCTCGTCGGGGTCCGTGTCGCGGCGGGCAACCCGCAGCACCAGGGTGGCGCGATCCTCGAACACCGTGCAGCGGGCGCGCGCATCCGGCGCCGTCATGGTTTCGGCATGGGATTCGCCCAAATGCTGCTTCAGCCAGAGGCGGAACTCGGGCGTGCCGGAATGGCCGACGACGGCGTAAAAGCCCTTGGCCGCCGCAACGGCATCCGCCTTGTCGAGCCCGACCTCGGCGACCCCGCCCTTGCCGTCGAAAAAATAGACAGTCATCGGGACCACGGGCAGATCATGGCCGATGCGGGAGACGCTGGTGGTTTCGACCTCATCGGCCATGGGGCGGCCTCCTGTCGCGCGATGTGCCGAACCTGGATTCCGGCCTTCGCCGGAATGACGAAGTGATTAAGGCCACGCACCCCGCCAATTCCACGATGTCATTCCGGCGAAGGCCGGAATCCATTCTCATTCACAAACCTAGCTCAACCTCGCCAGCGCGGCGAGGATGCGCTCGCGGCGCTCGACGGCTTCGGCGCGGCGGGTGCGCTGTTCCTCGATCACCTCCTCGGGCGCCTTGGCGACGAACTGCTCATTGCCGAGCTTCTTGTCGATGCCGGCGATTTCCCCGTCGAGCTTGCCGGCTTCCTTGCTGAGCCGGTTCGCCTCGACCGCGAGGTCGATGACGCCGGCGAGCGGCAGCGCATAGGTCGCCTCGCCGACGACGATCTGGGCGGAACTACCCGGCACCGCGTCGGCGGCGGCCACGGTTTCAAGCCGTGCCAGCCGGGTCAAGGCGCCGTTTTGCCGCTCCAGCCGCGCCATTGTATCGGGCAAGGCGCCGATGACGGCGAGATCGAGCTTGGCCGAAGGCGGCACGTTCATTTCCTGCCGCACCGAGCGGATGCCCGAAATAAGTGCAATCAAAAAGCCCAGTTCGGCATCGGCTTCGGCATCGCCGAGGCCATCGAGTTCGGGCCAATCGGAAAGGATCAGCAGGTTTTCGCGCGCCGGCCCGGTCTTGCCGGTTTCGGCCCAGAGCTCTTCGGTGACGAAGGGCATGAAGGGATGCAGGACCTTCAATATCTGGTCGAGCGCCCAGGCGGCGGTGGCCCGCGTCTCGGCCCTGGCGGCTTCGTCCTCGCCGGTGAGGATGGGCTTCGCCAGCTCGACATACCAATCGCAGAAAATGCCCCAGACGAAGTCGTAGGCGGCGTTGGCGGCTTCGTTGAACTTGTAGTCGAGGATGCCTCGCGTGACCTCGGCGACGGCGCGGGCGGTGGCGCCGGCGATCCAGCGGTTGAGCTGGTGTTTCACGCCATGCGGATCGAAGCCGGCGACCCGGGCGCACTCGTTGACCTCGAGGAAGCGCGCGGCGTTCCAGAGCTTGGTGACAAAGTTGCGGTAGCCTTCCACCCGCTGCAGGGAGAGTTTCAGGTCCCTGCCCTGCGCCGCCATGGCCGCGAAGGTGAAGCGGGTGGCGTCGGCGCCATAGGTATCGATGAGGCCGAGGGGGTCGATGACATTGCCCTTGGTCTTCGACATCTTGGCGCCCTTCTCGTCGCGGACGAGGGCGTGCATGTAGACGGTCGAAAACGGCACCTCGCCCATGAATTCGAGGCCCATCATCATCATGCGGGCGACCCAGAAGAAGATGATGTCGAAGCCGGTGACCACCGTGTCGGTGGGGTAGTATTTCCTCAGCTCCGGCGTGTCGTCCGGCCAGCCCATGGTCGAGAACGGCCAGAGGGCGGAGGAGAACCAGGTGTCGAGGACGTCTGGGTCGCGCTTGAGTTCAACTTCGCGACCATAGTGTTTGGTGGCCTGGCCGCTTGCCTCCGCTTCGCTCGAAGCCACGAAGACATGGCCATCCGGCCCATACCAGGCCGGAATCTGGTGGCCCCACCAGAGCTGGCGGGAAATGCACCAGGGGCGGATGTTTTCGAGCCAGGCGAAATAGGTGTTCTCGTATTGCTGGGGCACGAATTTCGTCCGGCCGTCGCGCACGGCCTGCATGGCCGGCTGGGCCAGCACCTCGGCCTTGACCCACCACTGGTCGGTCAGGAACGGCTCGATGACGATCTGCTTCGACTTCTCGTCGAAGGGCACCATGATCTTGCGATCCTCGACATGGTCGAGCACGCCGAGGGCTTCGAGGTCGGCCAGCACCTTCTTGCGCGCCTCGAAGCGGTCGAGCCCGCGATAGGCCTCGGGCGCATTGTCGTTGATCGTCGCCCGGGTGGTGAAGATGTTGATGATCGCGAGATTGTTGCGGCGGCCGACCTCGAAATCGTTGAAGTCGTGCGCCGGCGTGATCTTGACCGCGCCCGAGCCCAGCGCCGGATCGGCATAGGAATCGGCCACGATCGGGATGCGGCGGCCGGTGATCGGCAGGATCACGTCCTTGCCCACGATCCCGGCATAGCGCGGGTCGTCGGGGTGGACGGCGACGCCGGTGTCGCCGAGCATGGTTTCGGGGCGCGTGGTGGCGACGACGATATAGTCGCGCCGCTCGGTGCCGGCGGGTTTTCCTTCTTCGTCGACCAGCGGGAATTCATAGGTGACGCCGTCCGCCAGCGGATAGCGCAAATGCCACATGTGGCCGGCGACCTCGATATTCTCGACCTCGAGATCGGAGATCGCGGTTTCGAGGCCCGGGTGCCAGTTGACCAGCCGCTTGTCGCGGTAGATCAGGCCCTTGTTGTAGAGATCGACGAAGACCTTGGTGACGGCGCGGACCATCTGGTCGTCCGGCGCGCCGTGCTCGCCGAGCGTGAATCTCTCGCGGCTCCAGTCGGCGGAGGCGCCGAGGCGCTTCAACTGGTTGATGATCGCCCCGCCGCTTTCGGCCTTCCAGGCCCACACGGTTTCGAGGAATTTCTCGCGCCCCATCTCGCGGCGGCCCGGCTGCTGGCGCTCCATCAGCTGGCGTTCGACGATCATTTGGGTCGCGATGCCGGCGTGGTCGGTGCCCGGCTGCCACAGCACGTCCCGCCCGCGCATGCGGTTGAAGCGCGTCAGGACGTCCTGGATCGTGTTGTTGAGGGCGTGTCCGACATGGAGATTGCCCGTGACATTGGGCGGCGGGATGACGATCGAGAACGGCTTCGCCCCCGGCCTGGCGCCGGCCCCCGCCTTGAAGGCCCCGGCTTCCTGCCACGCCGCGTAAATGCGGCCCTCGACCGCCTGGGGATCATAGGTCTTGTCGATCATCGTTCATCCAACAGCAACAACCCGCCGAACCCCAAGGGTCCCGGCGGGCCGGAAAGTATCTGCCCCTGACTTAGGAAATAGGACCCCGCAAAGTCAACCGGCCACCAGCCATTCGGCTGGACGGGATTTTCGATGTGGGGAGGTAGGGAGCGCGTGGCCCATCCTTCGACAGGCTCAGGATGAGGCGGTGGAATTGGAGGTGGCGGAATTGGAGGTGGCCGCGTTCCAGGTCGCGCGGTCGATCGCGCGTCTTACCCGCAGCCCCGACCTCATGGTGAGCCTGTCGAACCATGGGCAGCGCGGGCTGACACTGGATTCCCGCCTTCGCGGGAATGACGCCGGTGTTGAGCGAAGGCCGTGCCTCGCCCGCTTCGTCGGGAATCCAGTTTGCCGGCTGGCAACAAGCAGGGCGGCCATTCGAGCCGCCTACGCCGTCACATCGAAAGGTCAGTCGAGGCGAATGCCTCGTCAACCAGCCATTTGGCTGGACCGGATTTTCGATGTGGGCAGGTAGGGGGCGCGTGGCTCAAGGTTCGAGGCTCGGCTCTCGCCTCGCACCTCACCATGAGGTCGTGGAACAAACGCTACCTCATCCTGAGGTGCGACCGGAGGGAGCCTCGAAGGATGGGCAGCGCGCGCTGATAGCGCTCAGGATGGATTCCGGCCTGGAACTGGCGGCAGCGCGGGCTGACACTGGATTCCCGCCTTCGCGGGAATGACGCCGGGGTCGGGGCAAGGCCGTGCCTCGCCCGCTTCGTCATTACCGCGAAGGCGGGAATCCAGTTTGCCGGTTGGCAACAAGCAGAAGGCGGCCCCTTAGAGCCGCCCTACGCCGTCACATCGAAAGGCCCGTCGAGGCGAATGCCTGGTCAATTGCCGTTGGCGATGCGGGAGATTTCCTTTTCCACCATGCGCTCGACGACGGCGGGAAGGTGTTCGTCCAGCCATTCCTTAAGCATGGGGCGGAGCATATCGCGGATCACCTGCTCGATGGTGACGCCGGCATTGCCGATGGCGAAATTGGTGAGGCGGGCGAAGTTCGCCTTGACCGCCGCGTTGGTGGCCGGCTCCAGCAATTCGTCGGCGATATCCTGCGACAGGGTCGGGTCGGGCATCGGCGCCGCCTGGGCGGCGCTGGGCCGCTGGCGCACGGAGGGCGCGGCCAGCGCCGGGCGCGGCTCGGGCGCGGCGAACGGCTCGGCGGCCGGGCTGAAGGCGGCCGCTCCGAATGCGGCAGCTTCCGGCGCATCGAAGGCCACGTCATCGGGGTCGACGAACTCCGCCTTCATCTGGGTGGCAACAGCCATATCGGCCTCCTCGTTCATTGCGCTCTGCTCGCCTCCAAACTCGCTATCCGCCGCCGGCTCCGCCACGAAAGCGCTGAAATCAACCACGGAGGCCTCGTCGGCGGAGTCCTCCTTAACGATCTGGGCCTGGGACAGCTCGAGCGTGTCACCGGCACTGCTATCCGCCATTTCGGCGTCATCCATCGAGGAAACCAGCTCGACGGGCGAGGTGCGCGGCTTTCCGGCGTCATCGTCGGCGATGATCTGGCGGATGGAAGACAGGATCTCGTCCATGGACGGTTCTTTTTGGGCAGGCTTGTTCATAGATGGCCTCGTTTCGCCGCCTGGGGCGCCGCCGCGCAACGCCGCGGCCCCAGCAAAATTCCGCGAATCGGCCCGCCTGACGTCCCCTGCGAAGCCGCCGGCCGGAACTGATTCGTTAATTCATGATACACGTCCGACTCCTCGCTCGAAACGCCGCGCGGGCTTCCCGCGACGGCTTCCACCAAAAGCTGAGGAGTCTTTGCCACCATGTGGTCAGGGCAAAAGAACCGGCTCGTCGGGCCGGCTGGGCAAAAAAGAAACCGGCCCTGTCGGGCCGGCTTCTGGTCGTGATAGCCGGATCAGCGGCGCCAGGCGGGACGCGGCAGCGGCTGGATGGTGTGCAGTTCCTCGTAGGTGTCCTCGACCTCGGCGGTATAGGCCGTTGCCGATTTGGTCGGCGTGTTGAGGCCGAGATCGTGCGGCGACATCTTGCCCGTCGTGGCGATGAGCGCGAAGGCGGCGATGATCTTGTTGGCGCTGGCGCTGATCAGCGCCTCCTTGGAGGTGGTGAGGGTGGCTTCCTGGTTCAGCACGTCGAGCGTCGTCTTCTGACCGACATCGCGCTCCTGGATCACGCCCTGCAGAGCGAGCTGGCCGGCGTCGACGGCGGACTTGGCCGATTCGATCTGCGCGGAAGCGTTCTGCAGCGTGCTCCAGGCGGTGACCACCGCCTCGTTCACCTGGTCGATCGCCGCCTGGGCGTCGAGGCTCGACTTGATCTCGCTGAGATTGGCCGAGCGCTCGGCCGCCCCGAGGGCGCCGCCCGCATAGATCGGCAGGGAGAGCGACAGGCCCACCTTGCCGGCGAGCGCGGCCGTACCGCCCGTGCCCGTCCCGGCCGGCGCGCCGAAGCTGCCGGTGAAGGTGGGGCCGATCGAGCCCGACAGGCCGACCGAAGGACCGAAGGCGGCGATGGCGGCATCGGTGCCGGCCTGCGCGGCGCGAATACTGGCCTTGGCGGCGAGGATCGCGGGATTGATCGAATCGGCGAGCGCGAGCGCCCGGTCCACGGTGACCGGGATCAACGTGCCGAAATTGTAGTCGGAGCTGAGATTCAGCGGCTTGTGGCCGACCCAGTGCAGATAGCTGGCCTGGGCGGTCTGCAGCGAAGCCTGAGCGGCCTTCTGTGCCGCGACGGCGGAGGCCAGGGACGCCTGCGCCTGGGCCACGTCGATCTTGGTGCCCTCGCCGATGTTCTGCCGGTCCTGCGCGGCCTTCACCTGGCTCTGGTAGAAGGTCACCGTATCGGTGCGCAACTGCACGAGCTGCGTATTGAGGATGACGTTCATATAGGCCTGGACGACGCTGGTCAGCACGCTGGCCTCGGTGCTGCGCAGCTGCTGCGTCGCCACCTCGACCAGGGCGCGGGCCTGCTCGACCTGCGCGTCGGTCTTGTGATTGTCGAACAGCGTCTGGTTATAGCCCAGGCCCACCGAGGCGCTGGGGCTGTTGGCAATGCCCCCGAGGGTGGGCAGCGACGAGAAGCTGTCCGAAATGCCGGCCGTCGCACCGATGGTCGGCAGCGTTGCGGCCTTTCTCAGGGCGATGCTTTCGGAGGCGACCTTCACCGCCGTCAGCGCCGAGGTGATCGTCGGATTATGAGCATAGGCGGCAGTCAGCGCCGCCTTCAGGGACTCGGCCTGGGCCGCGGAGGCGGACAGACCAGCGAGCGCAACAACAAACGCGCCCAGACGCAAACTAGGTGAGAAAAACATTACACGGGCCTCCTGCGAGCGGCACATTAGGCCCCGGCCCAGCCCTTAACAACCTGTTAACGCGCGCATTCCCGTCCCGCGCGACACAATTCCACAGCGGCGTGCCTGGGCGGCAACACCCGGCCGGCGGCGCTTCGGTTCGACGACCCGAAGCGGCTCAGAACACGAAGACCGGCTCGGCCGGCGGCGCCTCGAGCGGCGGCAAAACGGCGTTGAACTCGGCGCGCCCGGCGACGTCGCGGCCCGATTTGACATGGAGTTCCGCAACCCCGGTCGCCCCCTGGCGCACCACGGCCACCAGCCGGCCGCCCTGGGCGAGCTGCGCAAACAGCGTTTCGGGCACCCTATCCACTTGTCCTTCGAGCAGAATCACGTCGTAGGGGCCCTGCGCCTTGGCCCCCGCGGCCAGCGGGCCGACAAGGATTTCGGCATGGCGGATGCCGAGCGCGGCGAGATTGGTGCGGGCGGCGGCGGCGAGCGCCGGATCCGATTCGACGCCGATAACGGCGGCGGCGAGCCCGGCCAATACCGCGGCCGAATAGCCGGTGCCGCAGCCCAGATCGAGGACGCGGTCGGCCCCGGTGACGCCGGCAAGCTGCACCAGGCGGGCGAAGGTCGCGGGCGCCGCGAGGCAGCGCGGCGGGGTGGCTGCGTTGAGGCGGTGGGCGTCGTCGATATAGGCGAGTTCGCGCCGGTCCTCGGGCACGAAGAGTTCGCGCGGCACCTGGCCCATGACGCCGAGCAGGCGGCGATCGGTAACCGCGTTGGTCATGAGTTGATTCTCGACCATCTTCCTGCGGGCGAGGACGAAATCGGGCATCTGCGCTTTCCTGGCCAAAGGGAACCCGCGCGATGCTTAGCCTTGGCGGCTCCGCGGTTCAAGGGCGCGGCAATTCGGGCGCGGCAATTGTATCGGCCCCGCCTTGTCCGGGCGCGCGGCGGGGCTAGACTGCGCGCGACTGGGAGGGGAACCCGATGGCCGACGATTCTCGGAATACCGGCCGCATGGAGACGCGCTGCCTGGTGGCGGGCGGCGGGCCGGCCGGCATGATGCTCGGCTATCTTCTCGCCCGCGCCGGGGTGGAGGTCGTGGTGCTCGAAAAGCACGCCGACTTCCTGCGCGATTTCCGCGGCGATACGGTCCATCCCTCGACGCTGGAGGTGCTGGCGGAACTCGGGCTCGACGAACGCTTCCTGCAGCGGCCGCACCAGGAATTGCGGCATATATCCGGGCAGATCGGCAAGGAAAGCTTCCGCATCGCCGATTTCAGCCGGCTGAAGGTGAAATATCCCTTCATCGCCTTCATGCCGCAATGGGATTTCCTCGATTTCCTGGCCGAGGAAGCGGCGAAGCTGCCGAGTTTCCGGCTGATGATGTCGACCGAGGCCCGCCAGCTCATCGTCGAGGGCGGACGCGTGGTCGGGGTCAGCGCGAAGGCGCCCGAAGGGGAGATGGAGATCAGGGCCGGGCTCGTGGTGGCGGCGGACGGGCGGAGTTCCACCCTTCGCCGGCAGGCGGGGCTCGAGGTCAAGACGCTCGCCGCCCCTATCGACGTGCTGTGGTTCCGGGTCGGCAAGCAGGAGGGCGCCGAACAAGGTTTCGGGCATATCGACCGCGGCCATGTGCTCGTCACCATCGATCGCGGCGACTATTGGCAATGCGCCTTCGTCATTCGCAAGGGCGGGGCCGAGGCGGTCAAGGCCGGGCCGCTCGAAGCCTTCCGCGAAACGATAGCGGAAACAGCCACTTATCTCAGGCCGCATATCGATGACGTGAAGAGCTGGGACGACGTGAAGCTGCTCAGCGTCGCCGTGGACCGGCTGGAGCACTGGTCGCGGCCGGGGCTGCTGTGCATCGGGGATGCGGCGCATGCCATGTCGCCGATCGGCGGGGTGGGCATCAACATGGCCATCCAGGACGCCGTTGCCGCGGCCAATTTGCTCGCGCCCACGCTCAAGGGCGGCGGCCCGGTGCTCGAAGCGGCGCTCGACGGGGTGCGCCGGCGGCGGCAGTTGCCCACCCGGGTCGTGCAGGCGGTTCAGGTGTTTATCCAGAACCGGGTGGTGGTGCCGACGCTGGCGGGCCGGACGCTGAAACCGCCTTTCTTCCTGCGGCTCCTTGACCGCTGGCCCGCATTGCAAGTATTGCCCGCCGGTTTCATAGGGATCGGCATTCGCCCGGAGCGAATCGCTTACGATCTGTTGTGAGATTTGCATTCATACGTACATGGCCCTACGTTTGAGCGTTGCGGGGCATGACGAACCTGACGGTCGGAAGGACGGGCTGCGGATGAAGCCGCCTCGTTTTCTATGTCGCGCGACAGAAGTCGCCACCCTGACCTTCGCGATTACCGCCGCGCTGGGCGGCGCCGCGCATGCCGGGAAGCTCTATACGCATTCGGCGCTGACGCTGCATGGCGGTCCGGGCGACGGCTTCGCGGTGACCGACCGGGTGGACACCGGCACGCAGATCGACGTACTTTGGTGCAATGCCGGTTCGAGCTGGTGCCTCGTCCAACACGAAACAGGCCAGGGCTGGGCACCACTCAACTCGCTCAGGTCGGCGGGCGGGGGCGGCAATCGCAGCGACAGCGGCGGTTCGACGGGCGACGGCCGGGCGGTCGTGCGCAGCGCCAATGTCGCGGACACTTCCGACAGCGGCCGCGGCGATCATGGCAGCAGCTTCAGCACTGCCGGCCATGAGAGCGCCAGCCATGAGAGTTCGGGACAGGGCAGCCCGGGACAGGCGGCGAGCGGCAGTGCCGGCGACGGCGGGCGCGGCAATTCGGGCGGCTCGGACGGCAATGGCCGCAGCGGCGGCGACAGCGACGATTCCGGCAGCCATGGATTGGGCGCGAGCGTCGGCCTGGGCGGCGGCGGGCTCGGCGTCTCGATTTCGACCCCGGCCGCCTCGGTGAAGCTCGACCTGCACTGAGGCCCGGAACACCGCGGCATTGCCGGCGTTTAATCGCAGCGGCATGCGGAGGAGCGGAATGTTCGAGCGCACGCGAAACGGTTTCCTGCTGGTCCTCGTGGCCCTGATGGCGGCGGCTTCGCCGGCCTCGGCGCAATTGATCCATCGCAATCACGATGGCGGCCTCTCCTTCGACCCGCTGATGTGCCAGACGGACTACCAGATCCGCCAGATTTTCGCGGCCAAGGGCTACACGCACATCACGCTGAGCGCACCGCTGGAATCGGTGATCCGGGTTCGGGCCAGCAAGGGCAATCGCCTCTATCTCATTGACTACAATTACTGCCTCGGGCGGATCGACGGGATTACTCCGCTGCCGATCCGCTGAATGCCACCGCGGCCGTTCAGCCGCGCGAGATGAAGCCGAGCCTCGACGAGGCATTCGCCTCGACCAGCCTTTTGATGCGACGGCGTAGCGCGGCTCTGAAGGGCCGCCTCTGTTTGCTGGCAAACCGGCAAACTGGATTCCCGCCTTCGCGGGAATGACGGCCGGGTCCGGGGCAAGGCCGTGCCTCACTCGCTTCGTCATTCCCGCGAAGGCGGGAATCCAGTTTCAGCGCGCGCTGCCCTCAGCCACGCACCGCTC
>DASZUI010000209.1:0-2285 GCA_035547675.1 Devosia sp. | reverse complement strand
GCAGGCCGGCATGGTGATGGTCAACGTGCCGACCGCCGGGGTGGATTTCCACGTGCCGTTCGGTGGCTCCAAGGGCTCGAGCTACGGCCCGCGCGAGCAGGGCAAATACGCGGCCGAATTCTTCACCACGGTCAAGACGAGCTATACGGCGGCGGGGTAAGATCAGGCCCTCACCCGGCGCTTCGCGCCACCCTCTCCCGCAAGCGGGCGCGGGGAAAAGGGCGTGCGACATGGTCCCCTCTCCCGCAGGCGGGAGAGGGTGGCGGCAGCCGGGTGAGGGTCATCGCAAGCAATGACCGAAAATCTCCACGCCTTCTTCGACCGCCATTCGACCATCGTCGCGCCCGAACTGCTGGGGACGCTGCTGCTCTATGACGGGGTGGGCGGGCGCATTGTCGAGGTGGAGGCCTATGATCCCTCGGACCCCGCTTCGCATTCCTTTCCCGGCCCGACGCCGCGCAACCAGGTGATGTTCGGCCCGCCGGCACGGGCCTATGTCTACCGCTCCTACGGCATCCATTGGTGCCTGAACTTCGTCTGCGGCAATGCCGGGGCGGTGCTGATCCGGGCGATCGAGCCGGTCGAGGGCCTCGACCTCATGCGCCGGCGGCGCGGGCTCGACGCGCGCGAGGCGCTGTGCTCGGGGCCGGGCAAGCTGTGCCAGGCGCTCGCCATCACCGGGGAGGACAATGGCCGTTCGCTCGCCGCGCCGCCCTTTTTCGTGCGGCCGGAGCCGGGGCAGGGGCCGTTCCTCGTCGGCCCCCGCATCGGCATCAGCAAGGCGGTGGATGTCCCCTGGCGCTTCGGCGTCAAGGGCTCGCGCTTCCTGAGCAGGCGCTTTGCCGAGGGCTGAGGCGGTCAGCGGACGACGAGCACCGGCACGGCGGAGCGCGTCAGCACCTCATTGGTCTGGCTGCCGAGCAGTACGCGGCCCAGCCCGCGCCGGCCGTGCGAGGCCATGACGATCAGCTCCACGCCATTGGCCGCCGCATAGTCCAGAATGGCATCGGCGGGATAGCTGCGGGCGATGTAGGCGACCTCGCAGGGAACGCCCGCGGCGCTGGCCCTGGCCAGGGCTTTGTCGAGGATTTCCTTGCCCACCTCCTCGGCTGCCCGGCGGTACTCGTCCGAGAGCGAGAAGTCGGTTATGGCGAAGCCCGTGGCATCGACGCCCACCGGCATCCATGGCTCGGAAACGGTAAGGACGGCGACCTCGGATCCGAGCGCCTTGGCGAGCGCCAATCCCTGTTCGAGCCCTCTGCCGGCGAGCTCGGACCCGTCCGTTGCGATCAATATGCGTGAATACATATCTGCCTCCTGGCTGTGCCTGTAGAGATATAACGCATTGCCGACCTGTCACATTATGACGTTTGCCTGGGCCCGCCGGAGCGCCTACAGCTGTAACGGCGGTGCCGACCCTCGTGCCGCCTCTCCGAAATGCCCATGACCGATACCACCGAATTAGCCTCGGCTGCCGCCGTCCGCTCTATCCCGCTGCCGCTGCGGTGGCTGGGCCTGCTCGTCCTGTCGGTGGTTTTCGCCGCCCTGCTGGAGCTGACCGGCATTCCGGCGGCGCTGCTGCTGGGCCCGCTGGTCGCGGGCATACTGGTTTCGGTCGCCGGCGCACCGGTGACGATTCCGCAAATGCCCTATCTCGCCGGGCAGGCCGTCGTCGGCTGCCTCGTCGCCAGCGTGTTGACCGGCGATATCGTGCGCAGCTTCGTCGCCGATTGGCCGCTATTCCTGGCGGTGGTGGCGGCGGTGATCGTCGCCAGCGGCATATTGGGCTGGGTGATGAGCCGCTGGTCGGTGCTGCCGGGGACGACGGCGGTCTGGGGCACCTCGCCCGGCGCCGCTTCGGCCATGATGCTGATGGCCGGCGAGTTCGGCGCCGACATGCAGCTCGTGGCCTTCATGCAATATCTGCGCGTGGTGTTCGTGGCGCTCGCCGCCACGCTCATGGCGCGGTTCTGGATCGGGGCGGGGTCGATGAGCCAGGCGATCATCTGGTTCCCGCCGATCGACCCGGCCGGCTTCGTCGAAACGCTGGCGCTGGCCGGCATAGGCGGCTTTCTCGGCGTGCGTTTCCGCGTGCCGGCCGGCGCCATGCTGGTGCCGCTGATCGCCGGTTCGGTGCTCCATGTGCTGGGGCTGATCCAGATCGTGCTCCCCGAATGGCTGCTGGCGATCTGCTATGCGGTGCTGGGCTGGCGCATCGGGCTCGGTTTCACGCGGCGGATCGTCATGCACGCGCTGCGTTCCCTGCCGCAGGTGGTCGCCTCGAT
>DASZUI010000208.1:0-3385 GCA_035547675.1 Devosia sp. | reverse complement strand
TCCCGACCTTTATTCGGTGAGCAAGACGCTGGGCCAGGTGCTGCTCTATCCGCCGACCGTCGCCGGCTGGGGACAGGGCAAGTCCTGGATCACGCCGGGGCTGCTGTTCGAGCGCGCCAATTTCGCGCGCGAGGTGATGTTCCCCAATATCTTCGAGTTCGTGGACCCGAATTTCGATGCGGGCGACGAAATCCGGCGGGTGAACCGCAACATCCTCGCCGGCATGGAGATTACCGCCGCAACGCTGGAGGAAGGCGCCTCCCCGAGCGCCGTCGCCGGCATCCAGGAAACGTTCAATACCCGCTATGCCAGCCTGATGGGCTACCAGGAGGCGGCGCGGAGACTGAAGCCGACGCCGCGCGGCGCAGCGCAGTTCAGCCTCACGGACATGGTGTTCGAAGGCGGCGCGACAACGACGGCCGACGCGATCGACCGGCTGCTGCTGCAATTCCTGCTCGTCCCCATCGCGCCCGAAGCGCGGGAGAAGCTGGTCGCCTTCCTCGACGAGCAGCTCGGCACCTCCGAGCTCGAGGCGGCCAAAAGCTATCTGGAGCACCCGCTCCGGGTGGCCGCGCACCTCATCATGAGCACCCCGCAATACCAGCTCGCCTGACCCCGAAAGGTAAGACCATGGCCAAGACAGGCAAGAAGACACCCAAGCTCACCGGCAACGACAAGGAAATCCTGCGGCAGGCGGGCTTCAGCAGCATCGTGCTGGGCGGCGCGAGCGGCATCACCACTTCCCCGGTCTGGTCGAAGGTGGCCGAGGCGCAGGCAGAGGCAAGCGACAAAATCCTGGTGATCGTCGAGCTTTCCGGCGGCAATGACGGGCTCAATACCGTCATCCCCTATGCGGACGACGCCTATTACAAGGCCCGGCCGCATCTCGGCATCCGCGAAGACAGGCTGCTCAGGATCGACGAGCATTTCGGCTTCCAGAAGAGCATGTCCGGTTTCGAGCGGCTTTATAAGGACGGCATGATGGCGATCGTGCATGGGGTGGGGTACGATCAGCCCTCGTTCTCGCACTTTTCGTCCATGGCCTTCTGGCAGACGGGCGCGCCCAACAGCGGGGAGGCTTATGGCTGGCTGGGGCGGCTCGCCGACGCTATCGACCCGCAGGGCCATATCGGCAATTTCCTGGTCAATATCGACGACCACCAGTCGCTCGCGGTGCGGGCGATGAACCATGTGCCACTGGTGTTCGACAATCCGAACAATTTCACCCTCAGCGCCTTCCACGAGGAAAAGGAGCTGGTGGGCGCGCTGGCCGCGCCTACGGGCGGCGGTTCCAATCCGACGCAGGATTTCCTGTTCGACGTGGCGGCGAGCGCGGCGAGCTCGGAGCAATTGGTGCGCGAGGCGTGGAACGCCTATGAGACGCCGGTGAGCTATGGGCTGGTGCGCTTCGGGCTCGACCGGGTGGCGGCGCTGATCGCGGCCAATTTCCCCACCAAGGTCTATTACGTGCCCTATCGCAACAACGCGTTCGACACGCATGTCTATCAGGGCGATCTGCACCAGCGGCTCTGGGCCTATACCTCCGATCATATCGCCGCCTTCGTGCGCGACATGGAGCGGCTGGGACGCGGCGACGATGTGGTGGTGATGGTGTTCAGCGAGTTCGGCCGACGGGTGGCGGAGAACACCAGCCTCGGCACCGACCACGGCACGGCGGGGCCGGCCTTCATCATCGGCAAGCCGGTGGCGGGCGGGCAATATGGCAAGATGCCGAGCCTTACCGATCTCGACGACGGCAACCTCAAATATACCACCGACTACCGGCGCATCTATTCGACGCTGATCAGCGGCTGGATGGGGCACGAACACCCCTCGATGATCCTCAAGGACGAGTTCAAGCCGCTGCCGATCTTCGGCGCCGCGGCCTGATCTCCGGGAGAAATATGATGGCCAAGAAGAAGACGCGGCTGCCGCTGCTGGCGGCGATCCTTGCCGTTGCGGCCGGCCTCGCGGTGGCGAACCCGGCGCTGAGCCAGGATGCCGGCCTGCCGGTGCTCAAGCTGGCGCTGGCGGACGGGGCGATCAACCCGACGCCGGATTCGGTGCTGGAGTTGGCCGAAAAGCTCGGCTTCTACGAGAAGCACGGGGTCAAGGTCGAGCTGGTGGAGCTGCAGGGTACGCCGCAGGCGGTAGCGGCGCTAAACACGGGCGCGGTGGACCTCGCGGACATCACCATCGATTCGGCGATACGCCTGCGCGCCGACAGCGACCTGCCCATTCGCGGCATCGTCGCCTCGGGCATCGGCTCGCCCTTCCTGGTCGCCGCCAAGGCCGAGATCAAGACCCCGGCCGACCTCGCGGGCAAGGCCTTCGCCATCGCCAATCGCGGCAGCCTCGACCAGAATCTGACGCAGAGCTGGCTCCAGGGCATCGGCATGTCGCCCGACGCCCCCGACTGGGTGCCGATCGGGCCGCCGGCCACCCGCGTGCAGGCGCTCGCCGCCGGGCGGGTCGACGCCACCACGGTCTCCTTCGGCACGTTCCTCTCGATCAAGGGCACGCCGGGCATCCATGTGCTGGTGACGCCCGAGGATTTCGGCAAGACCGGGCCGCAGCTTTCGAAATTCGTCGCGGCGCTCGACGGCACGATCGACAAGAAGCACGAGGCCATCCAGCATTTCACCGATGCGCTGATCGACGCGGCGCGCAGCTTCGCCGCCAATCCCGACCAGTGGGTGAAGGCGATGGGCGATGTGCGCGACGACCTCGCCAAGGAAAATCTCGAGGCGACCGCCAGGTTCTTCGACCGCTATTGGTGCGTGAACGGCTGCATGAACAGGGACATGCTGGCCAAAACCGCGGCCTATATCTACGCCAGCAAGGACTTTGCCGACGTGAAGAAGGTCGATCTCGGCGATTTCACCGATCTGAGCTTCGTCGCCAATTCGCTGAGGACCGAAGGCGCCGCACAGGGCAGCATCGACCCGCCCTAGGCTCCGGGGCGGCTATTCGCGGACACCGGCCAAAGTATTCGTCACAGTCAATACGTGGCTTTCAGTATTATCGGTGATCAATCACCGGGTTTATTTCCCGGCGGCCGGTCGACGACAACGGCGCTGCCTCGTATTATTCGGGCATCGTCGCTTGATGCGTGTTCGCATCCGGACGATTTGCGCGGGAGGGGGCCATGCCGGCGGTCACGGACAGCAACGGTCAGTTTTCGCTTGCCGGTTATCCGGGCGATGCAAAGGTCATGCTCGCCTTCAATTTCGCCGCGAAGCCAGCCGATCTTGCGGGCTTCACGATCCAGGTGACGCCGCCGGGCAGGCCTTCCTACTTCCTGTGGAACGATCTCCAGTTCAAGGACCCTGCCGCCCATGCGCAGGTGCCGGACGAGCCGCCCTATTCGACGGCCAACGCCCCC
>DASZUI010000207.1:0-3267 GCA_035547675.1 Devosia sp. | reverse complement strand
CGCGCTGGCCGAGCGCGGCCTGGCAGGCGACCTTGATGAGGTGGGTGGCCCTGGGGGTCGACTGGCCGGAGCGCTTCTTGGGGTCGGCGCCGGCGACGTTGAAATAGCGCAGCGCGCCATAGGTCAGGGGATGGGCCGCCGCCACGTCGGCGAGCATCATCTCGGTCATCAGCTTGGAGCGGCCATAGGGCGACATCGGGCTGAGCACGCTTTCCTCGGAGACCGGCTCGAGCCCGGTCATGCCATAGACGGCAGCGGTCGAGGAGAAGACCATGTGGCGGACGCCGCCCCTGACCGCCGCCTCGATGAGGTTGCGGGAATTGGCGGTGTTGTTGCCGTAATATTTGAGCGGATCGGCGACGGATTCCGGCACGACGATGGAGCCGGCGAAGTGCACGATCTCGCGGATGCCGTGTTCGCCGATGAGCTTGCCGACCAGCTCCATGTCGCCGGCGCTGCCCTCCACCAGCCGGGCGCGCGGATCGATCGCCCAGTCGAAGCCGGTGGTGAGATTGTCGAGCACCACCACGTCCTCGCCGGCATCGCAGAGCCGCAAAACCATATGGCTGCCGATATAGCCGGCGCCGCCCGTAACCAGAACCGCCATTTGCACTCCCCAGGACCGGATTCGAAGACCGGATTCGCCGGACGCTAGAGCAATTCGCCGGTGCAGGAAACCCGACAGTGCTGCTGCTTGAAGCGCCTGGCACATAGGAACACAATTGCGGGATTGAGGAGGGGAGGACGACCATGCAGGTCAAAGCTATTCTTCAATCCAAGGGGAGCACGGTCCATACCGTGCCCGACAACGCCCTGGTGCGGGATGCCGTGGGGGCGCTCAACCGCCACAATATCGGGGCGGTGGTGGTGGTCGACGCGGAGGGGGACGTGGTCGGCATCATCAGCGAGCGCGATGTGGTGCGCCTATTGGGGCGCGATCCCGAAAATGCGCTGCGGCGCCCGGTGAGCGAGTGCATGACGGCCAAGGTCGTGACCTGCTCGCGCGAGACGACGATCGCCGATCTGATGGAGCAGATGACGCGCTTTCGCATCCGGCACATCCCGGTGGTCGAGAGCGGCGAGCTCAGGGGGATCGTCTCGATCGGCGATGTGGTGAAGCGCAAGATCGAGGAGACCGAGCAGGAAGCCGAGGCGCTGCGCGAATATATCGCCACTTAAGTAGTTGTCCCGTTTTCGAACCGGAAAAGTGGAACCACTTTTCCTGAAAACGCTCCAGGCACTCCGTTACTTCGGCGCGAAACGCCATGGCGCCGGAAGTGCTGCGCGCAGCCGGGATAGATTGTCGCCCGCGCAATCTATCCCGGCCGGGCATGGCCACGCCCAAGTACAGTTTGGCCAAAATCCGGCGGCTTACGAATTCTTCATTTTGCCGCAAGGACGGCCTAGGCTCGCTGACCTAGTATAGCAACGGTTTCCGGGGAGCGGCGTGCCCTGCCCGGCGGTGGGGTCCCGGCCGGAGGAGGGGCGGCGCCGACGACCGTCAGACATCCATGCAAGGATTTGCCATGAAGCCAATCACTCCTGCCGTCCTCGCCCTGCTGCTTGCCGGCTCGGCCGGCCTTTCGGGGCTGGTGCCCGCCTATGCGGATGATCCCGCGCCGACGCCGCCCCCGGCCGCTTCGGCGCCCGCCGCGGCGCAACCGGAGGCTCCGGCTGTGCCGCCGCCGGCGGTCAATCCCGACACGCATGCGCCGCAGCCCTCGGTTCCCCCGCCTGCCGTCAATCCCGATGCGCAAGCGCCGCAGGGTGGTGCGCAGCCCTCCGTTCCCCCGCCCGCCGTCAATCCTAATACGCATGCGCCGCAGGGGAGCGCGCAGCCCAATCGCACCCCGGGTCCGCAGGGCGGCGGCGCCGGCGGCAATCCGTTCGCTTTCCGCTTCGGCGGGCCGATGGGCGGCTTCGGCGGCGGGCTCGGCACCAGCGTGCTGCGGCTCGCCTGCGGCGACCGCGGCGCGGAAGCGCTCGAGATCGCCTTCGTGCGCATTCAGTATGAGGTGAAGCCGACCGGGCCGCAGCAGCAGCTGTTCGATACGCTGAAGCAGGCGGCGATCGCCGACCAGAAGAACTATGCCGATGCCTGCCGCGCCGCGGTTACGGGGCTTCGGGGCGGCCAGGGGCAGTCCCGGCCGAGCGTGCTCGACCGCTTCGCGGCCCGCCTGGCGCTGGAGACGGCGCGCGTCAATGCGCTCAACGACATCCTGCCGAAATTCCGCGCCTTCTTCGACAGCCTGACCGACCAGCAGAAGGCACAATTCCAGCCCCGCCGTGCCGTGTTTTCGCGCAATGGCATGGGGCATATGGGGCCGGGCATGGGCGCCGGCCCGAACGGCATGATGGGCCGCGGCAATATGGGCCGCGGCATGGGGCCCGGCGGCATGGGTCCCGGTGGGATGGGCCCCGGCGGCATGGGGCATGGCAATATGGGCCACGGCAACATGTCCGGTTTCCAGGGCCGGCCAGGCTGGCAGGGCGGCGCCAATCCATCGGGCGGAATGCAGCGACCGCAAGCGATGCCGGCGCCGGATGACCAGCCGGGCGTCAGCCAGCCGGGAGACGACCAGCCCGACAGCGACCAGCCCGACGACAGCCAGCCCGACGCGACAACGCCGGCCGATCCAGCGACGAATGGCAGCACGCCTGCCTGAGTGAAGTAACCCAGCGTATCGCGGCGCGCGGGTCCGGCCGAGCCGGGCTTCCGCTCCGCCCGCCACAGGATGGATGCCGGCCTGTCCAAGAGTCCCCCACTCCACAGCCGCAGGCCGGCGCCATCCTCGAAACCCCGGCTGCCCCGCCGGGGTTTCACCTTTTCACCCCCGGCCATTCGGCTGGACCGGATTTTCGAGGTGGCGGGGTAGGGCGCGCGTGGCCCATGGTTCGACAGGCTCACCATGAGGTCGGTGGAATTTAGATACGCATGCTGGGAGCTCATCCTGAGGTGCGGCCGAAGGGAGCCTCGAAATCCCGGCTCCCTCCGCCGGGGTTTCACCTTCTCCCCAGCCAGCCACTCGGCTGGAGGGATTTTCGAGGTGGGGAGGTAGGGAGCGCATGGCTCATGGTTCGAGGGTCGCCACGCTCCCACCTCACCATGAGGTCGGTGGAGTTTTTCTTGAGCGTGGAACAGACTCCGACCTCATCCTGAGGTGCGACCGCAGGGAGCCTCGAAGGATGGGCAGCGCGCGCCAACTTCCCCCACATCGTCCCCTCGCCCCTCTCGGGCTGCAGAGCGACCCGAAGGGGCAAATCGAT
>DASZUI010000206.1:0-4197 GCA_035547675.1 Devosia sp. | reverse complement strand
GAGCTGGCCCAGCGCCTTTTCGTGATAGGCGATGCCGTAGCGCTCGACCAGCGCGATAAAATCGCGCGGCGTGTAGCGGGCCAGCGCCGATTTGGCGAAGCGCGGATTGCCGGAAATGAAGCGCTCGGCGCGCGTGCCGGTATTGGTGAAATTGCAGCGGCCGCCGCCCGAGATGCGGATTTTCTCGCCGGGGCTCGCGGCATGGTCGACCACGAGCACGGCGCGGCCGCGCTTTCCGGCTTCGATGGCGGCCATCATGCCGGCCGCGCCGGCGCCGAGCACGATCACGTCGTAATGGGGCAAGGGAAACTCCAAGGGCAAAGCGCGTGACTATCCCCCTCCCATCCTCCCCCGCAAGGGGGGAGGAGTGCCTTGTGGCACCGGCCGGGCAACATCGTCTCCCTCCCCCTTGCGGGGCTCTAGAGCGACCCGAAGGGGCAAATCGCTCCAGTGGAGCGATTTGAGCGGACGAGGCCTCGGCAGAGGCGGGACAGGGGTGGAGGTCTCACAGCCACCCGCGCTCTTTATTGACTCTTTGCCAATTGCGCGTAGAAGGCTTGGCGTCCGCACGAATGGGTCCGTTTTCGGTCATGAACGCGACTGTCCAGATGAGTTCCGCCCGGCGCCCGATGGGGCAGGCGGCGACGTGCGCAAAAGCCAAAGCCAAAACCGTTTAGGCCGCTCCCCGGGTCGCTCCCGCCGGGGAGGGCCCGGAACTGCCGTTGACCGCGGGAAATCCCGCGCGGGGCGAAACGGGCAAAGGAATTATTCCATGGGTTATCGCGTCGCCGTCGTCGGGGCCACGGGCAATGTGGGCCGCGAAATGCTGAATGTGCTCGCCGAGCGCAAGTTTCCGGTTTCCGAGCTGATCCCGCTCGCTTCCTCCCGCTCCAACGGGGTGGAAATGAGCTTCGGCGACAAGCGCGTGAAAGTGCGCGACCTCGAGAATTTCGACTTCACCGGGGTCGATTTCGCGCTGATGAGCGCCGGCTCGGCGGTGGCGCGCGACTGGGCGCCGAGGATCGGCGCGGCCGGCGCGATGGTCATCGATAATTCGAGCTATTGGCGCTACCACGCCGACGTCCCGCTGGTGGTGCCGGAGGTCAACGGCCATGTCCTCGACGCCTATATGGCGCAGGCCAACCGCAGGAACATCATCGCCAATCCGAACTGCTCGACGGCGCAGATGGTCGTGGTGCTGAAGCCGCTCCACGATGCGGCGGTGATCAGGCGGGTGGTGGTTTCGACCTACCAATCGGTTTCCGGCGCCGGCAAGGAGGGCATAGACGAGCTCTACGACCAGACCAAGGGCATTTTCGTCAACGACAAGCCGACGCCCAAGAAGTTTTCCAAGCAGATCGCCTTCAACGTCATCCCGCATATCGATGTGTTCATGGAGGATGGCTACACGAAGGAAGAGTGGAAGATGCTGGCCGAGACCAAGAAGATCCTCGATCCCAAGATCAGGGTGACGGCGACCTGTGTCCGCGTGCCGGTGTTCGTCGGCCATTCGGAGGCGGTGAACCTCGAATTCGAGAAGGAAATCACGGCGGACGAGGCGCGCGACATCCTGCGCGAGGCACCCGGCGTGCAGGTTCTCGACAAGCGCGAGACGGGCGGCTACGCGACCCCCATCGAGACGGTCGGCGACGACGACACCTATGTCAGCCGCATCCGCGAGGATGTGACGGTGGAGAACGGGCTGGCCCTGTGGATCGTCTCCGACAATCTGCGCAAGGGCGCCGCCACCAACGCCGTGCAAATCGCCGAGACGCTGCTCGAGCGCGGACTGATGAAGGCGGCGGCCTAGGCCCTCTTTCTCCCTCCCCCTTGTGGGGAGGGTGGCCCCGAAGGGGTCGGGTGGGGCGTGTCACAAGCACCGGCGTGCCTGGGAGCCCCCACCCTGCTGCCGCTTCCCTCCCCACAAGGGGGAGGGAGCCGTGCTGCACCGCCTTCGCCATATCCACGACGTCGTTCCGGCGAAGGCCGGAATCCAGCAGCGCGCGCTGCCCATCCTTCGAGGCTCCCTTCGGTCGCACCTCAGGATGAGGTTGAGTTTGCTTTCCACGACCTCATGGTGAGGTGCGAGGCGAAGCCGAGCCTCGAACCATGGGCAACGCGCTCCCACGTCCAACCCCACAACGCCCGGGCCCCGACAATGTCCCCCCGCGATATGCTTCTCACCCTTGCCGTGGTCATCGTCTGGGGGCTCAATTTCCTCGCCATCCATTGGGGCGTGGCGGAGGTGTCGCCGCTGCTGCTGTCGGGGCTGCGCTATGTGGTGGCGGCGCTGCCGGCGATCTTCTTCGTGCGGCGGCCGAGGGTCTCGCTGGGCCTGCTGGTCGCCTATGGGCTGTTCGTCGGGGTGGGGCAGTTCGGGCTGTTGTTTTCGGCGATCCGGCTCGGCATGCCGGCGGGCCTCTCGTCGGTGGTCATCCAGGTGCAGGCGTTTTTTTCGATCGGCCTCGCCATGCTGTTCCTGGGCGAGCGGCCGAAGCGGGCCTCGCTGATCGGGGCGCTGGTTGCGTTTCTCGGCATCTGCGTCATCGCCTATGAGCGGCTGGCGGGGGCGGCGCTGGTGCCGCTGCTGATGACGGTCGGGGCGGCGGCGTGCTGGGGCGTCGCCAATATCATCACCAAGAAGGCGGGCCATATCGACATGCTCGGCTTCGTGGTCTGGTCGGCGCTGGTGCCGCCCATCCCGCTCTTCCTGTTGTCGCTGTGGATCGAGGGGCCGGGGGCGTGGCCGGCGGCGCTGGCGCACATCACCTGGCTCGGCGGATCGTCGCTGCTGTTCATCGGCTGGGCGTCGACCGTCTTCGGCTATGGCATATGGAGCGTGCTGCTGGGGCGGTATCCGGCGTCCATCGTCACGCCGTTCTCGCTGCTGGTGCCGATCGTCGGGATTGCGGCGAGCGCGCTGCTGCTCGGCGAGCGGGTGAGCCTGCTCGAAGGCGCCGGAAGCCTGCTGGTATTCGGGGGGCTGCTGATCAATGTTTTCGGGCCCCGGCTCGCCAGGCGACCTGCGGCGGTAGCCTGATCGGGCAGCCGGATGGCGATTGGCCGGGGTGTGCAGCCCATGCAGTTTGCGAGTGGGAAGCCTCTGTGGCGGGCCAAGAGGGCATGAGCTGCACGCCGCGGCCAATGAAACCTGGCGTGATCGGCAAAAAGAGGCGGTCCAGTCCGGAATGGGCCGGACCGCCCAGTCAAGCGATGCAGTAAGGGAGGAAGTGTCGCCGCGACCGCTGTGGTTGGTGAGGCGCGGCAGCCAGCCGCTGCGCCCGCAAAACCTTATTCGGCGACGCTCTCGCCATGCTGGGAGATGTCGAGGCCTTCTTCTTCCTCGGATTCGCTCGGGCGGAGGCCGACCAGCAGCTTGGTGACCATCAGGATCACCCAGGTGATGACGCCGGTCCACACGATGGTCACCACCACGCCCTCGAGCTGGGTGACGATCGAGTGGTTCTGGCCGAGCGAGTTGATGGCCGGGTCGGCGAAGACGCCGGTCAGCAGGGCGCCGATGATGCCGCCGACGCCATGCACGCCGAAGGCGTCGAGCGAGTCGTCATAGCCGAGCATCTTCTTGAGGTGCGCCGCGGCCCAGTAGCAGAGCACGCCGGCGACGATGCCGATGACGAAGGCGCCGACCGGGTTGACGAAGCCGGAGGCCGGGGTCACGGCGACGAGGCCGGCGACGGCGCCCGACAGGATGCCGAGCACGGACGGCTTCTTGACGATGATCCATTCGGCGAACATCCAGGCGAGGCCCGCCGCGGCGGTCGCGACCTGGGTGTTCATCATGGCGGCGCCGGCGAGGGCGTTGGCGGCGACGGCAGAGCCGGCGTTGAAGCCGAACCAGCCGACCCAGAGCAGCGAGGCGCCGATGAAGGTGAGCACCAGATTATGCGGCGCCATGTTGGCGGTGCCGAACCCCTTGCGCTTGCCGAGGACGAGCGCACAGACGAGGCCGGCGACGCCCGCATTGATATGCACCACCGTGCCGCCGGCGAAATCGAGCACGCCGAGCCCGCCGAGGAAGCCGCCGCCCCACACCCAGTGGGCGATGGGCGAATAGACGAAGAGCAGCCACAGCGCCATGAAGATGAGCAGCGCGGAGAATTTCAGGCGCTCCGCGAAGGCGCCGGCGATCAGCGCCGGGGTGATGATGGCGAAGGTCATCTGGAACGCGGAGAACAC
>DASZUI010000205.1:0-9133 GCA_035547675.1 Devosia sp. | reverse complement strand
CGAGTACACCATGGTCGGCGGGCGGACGCCGATCAAGGCCAATGTCCGCATCGTGGCGGCAACGCATCGCGATCTCAGCCAGATGATCCGGCAGGGGCTGTTCCGCGAGGACCTCTATTACCGGCTCAACGTCGTGCCCATTCGCCTGCCGCCGCTGCGCGAGCGCGTGGACGACATCGGCGACCTGGTGCAGCACTTCCTGCGCGCCGCCCAGCAGGAGGGCGAGCCGCCCAAGACCATTTCGCCCGAGGCGATCAAGCTCATGCAGAGCTATTCATGGCCCGGTAATGTGCGCGAACTGGAAAACCTCGTCCGGCGGCTGGCGGCGCTCTATGTCGACGAGAACATTTCGGCGGAGATCGTCCAAAGCGAACTCAATGTCGCGGACCGGCCGGCAGCGGCGGTGACAACCGGGCCGGTGGACGTTTCGACCTCGGTCGAGAGCTATGTCGCGCAGCTGTTGCGCGAGCACGAGCCGAACCTGCCGCCTGCCGGGCTCTATCAGCGCGTGCTGGACCGCGTCGAGGCGCCGCTCATCGCCATGGCGCTCAACGCCTGCGGCGGCAACCAGATCAAGGCGGCGGACCTTCTCGGGCTCAACCGCAACACGCTCAGGAAGAAAATCCGGGCGCATAACATCGAAATCGTCAAGCAGAGCCGGCGGGGCTAGCCACCAGCCATTCGGCTGGACCTGCCTTTCGATGTGGGGAGGTAGGGAGCGCGTGCCCCATGGTTCGAGGCTCGGCTTTGCCTCGCACCTCACCATGAGGTCGTGGAAACTTCCTCCGACCTCATCCTGAGGTGCGACCGAAGGGAGCCTCGAAGGATGGGCAGCGCGCGCCGACGCCAACAAAACTGGATTCCCGCCTTCGCGGGAATGACGCGGGGGGTTGGACCAAGCCCTGCCGCCTCGTCTCCTCGCCCCTCTGGGGAGAGGGCAAGGGTGAGGGGTCGCGCGCATAGTGTCGAAGTCGTCAGGCGGAGCCGGCGGGGCTAGCCACCAGCCATTCGGCTGGACCGGCCTTTCGATGTGGGGAGGTAGGGAGCGCGTGGCCCATGGTTCGAGGCTCGGCTTTGCCTCGCACCTCGCCATGAGGTCGTGGAAACTTCTTCCGACCTCATCCTGAGGTGCGACCGAAGGGAGCCTCGAAGGATGGGCAGCGCGCGCTGATGCCAACAAAACTGGATTCCCGCCTTCGCGGGAATGACGAAGGGAGCGTGGCATAGTCCTGCCCACCCTGGCGTCATTCCCGCGAAGGCGGGAATCCAGTTTGGCGACCGCCGCGCAAGAAGCCCTTCGGGCATGGTTCTGCGGGCCGGCCCACATAAAATCGACCAAGTGGATCGATTTTCCTCGGGCGGAACGCCTGAGGCGGTGGGTCGTGTCACATTTTAGCAACATTTGGCTTGAAGGTTCGGGCAAAGCCGGTCACGCTCTGTGATCCAAGGCATTTGGACACCAGTTGTTGTGACATGAACGACACAGCTCTCGTGAGCGACCAACCGATCGCCCTCGCCGAGGCGCCGCCCGCGGGGCGGCGGCGATATCTGCTGCCGTCGGGACGGCGCGCGATCCGGCTGATCGGGCTGGTCGTCGTGCTGGCGTCGGTGCTCGTGTCGTCCGGTTCGTTCCTCATCATGACGGGGGCGACGGATATCTCGCCGTCGCCGGAAGTCTGGACGCTGATCTGGATCACCAACGGCGTGCTGGTGCTGATGGTGATTGCGCTCGTGTTGACGGAGGCGACGCTGCTGGTCGGTGCGCGGGTCCGGCAGCAGGCGGGCGCGGGGCTGCAGATCCGCATGGTGGCGATGTTCGCCATCGCGGCGGCGGTGCCGGCGGCGCTGGTCGCGGTGATCGCCACGATCTCGCTCAACCAGGGCCTCGACCAATGGTTCTCCGAGCGCACGCGCACCATGGTCGAAAGCTCGCGGCTGGTGGCGCGGTCCTACATGCTCGAGCATGCCCAGGTGCTGCGCGACGACATCATCTGGGTGGCGACGGAGCTGGAGCAGGCCCGGCCGACCTTCGAGACCGACAAGGATCAGTTCCAGCGCATCCTGACGGCGCTGGCGATTACACGCTCGCTGCCCTTCACGTCGCTGATCAACGCCGATGGCGACACGCTGATGCGGGCGCAGATCAACGTCCCCGGTGCGCCGCCCAAAATTCCGCCAGGGCTGACGCAGGGTGTCGGGGAGGGTGCGCCGACCGAAATCGCCCCGGGCTCGACCAATCTGATCGGCTCGGTGGTGAAGCTGCGCGGCTATGACGATGTGTATCTGTTCGTGGCGCGGCCGGTCGATCCGGAGGTGCTCGAGTTCATGCACCTCACCGACGACAACATCACCGAATACCGGCAATATGCGTCGAACCGGCTGGTGTTCCAGATCACCTTCACGATCATGTATCTGGGCCTCGCGCTAGTGCTGCTACTGGCCGCGCTCTGGATCGGCATCGCGCTCGCCAACCGCTTCGTGGACCCGATCCGCAACCTGATGATCGCCTCCAACCGGGTGAGCCAGGGCGACCTCGACGTGCAGGTGCCCGCGACCCTGGGCCGACGCGGGGATTTGTTCGACCTCATCGGCGGCTTCAACCGCATGACGCAGCAGTTGAAGTCGCAGCGCGAGGCGCTTGTCCACGCGAGCGAAACCAATGAGAAGCGGCGCCAGTTCACCGAGGCGGTGATGGAAGGCGTATCGGCCGGCATCGTCGGTCTCGACGCCTTCGGCGATATCACGCTGGTCAATGCCCGGGCCTGCGAAATGCTGGGGCGCGACGAAATCGACGTGATGGGAGAACCGATCGCCGAAGTGATTCCGGCGCTCGGGCCGATCTTCGAGCGTGCGAAATCGCTGCGGCGCGGGCAAATCCGCGACCAGGTGGAACTGGGCTCGGGGCCGGACTACCGGACCTACCAGGTGCAGCTCACGCGCGAAGGCACGGTCGCCGAGTCCAAGGGCTATGTGTTTACGCTCGACGACATCACGGACCTGCTTTCGGCGCAGCGGACGGGCGCCTGGGCCGACGTGGCGCGGCGCATCGCGCATGAGATCAAGAACCCGCTGACCCCGATCCAGCTCTCCGCCGAGCGGCTGAGGCGGCGCTATTCGGGCAAGCTCGCCGACGACCTCGACATCTTCGAGAAGTGTATCAACACCATCGTCCGGCAGGTGGGCGACATCGGGCGGATGGTCGACGAGTTCTCGTCGTTCGCGCGCATGCCCGAGGCCAATCTGGAGAAGGGCGACCTGACCGAGACGGTCAAGCAGGCGGTGTTCCTGGAGAGCGTCCGGCTGCCGGAGATTTCGATCCATACTGTGGTGCCGGAGGAGCCGGTTATCGCCCGCTTCGACAGCCGGCTGCTGGCGCAGGTGCTGACCAACCTCATCAAGAACGCCGTCGAGGCCTTCGAGGGCGTCGGGCTCGACCAGATCAGGAATCCGTCGATCACCGTGTCGCTGGAGCGGGAGCCGGGCGCGGTGCGGATTTCGGTTTCGGACAATGGCAAGGGCTGGCCGAAGGAAAACCGGCAGCGGCTGCTCGAGCCTTACATGACGACGCGCGAGAAGGGCACGGGCCTCGGCCTTGCTATTGTCGCAAAGATCATCGAGCAGCACGGCGGCTCGGTCGAACTGATCGACGCGGAGCCGGATGCGAACGGGCGGGTAGGGGCGTGCTTCACCTTCACCCTGCCCGATATCGGCACGGCCGATGGGGTGGACGCGATCGCGGGGGCGAACGAGGAAACCGACAAACCTGAGAAACCGCCCGTCGTGGCGGTGGCGGAGACTTAATGGCGCTCGACATACTGATCATCGACGACGAGGACGATATTCGCGATCTCATCGCCGGCATTCTCGAGGACGAGGGCTACGAAACACGGCAGGCGCATGACGCCGATTCCGCCCTGAACGAGATCGCCCGGCGGCGGCCGAGCCTGGTGTTTCTCGATATCTGGATGCAGGGGAGCCGTCTCGACGGCCTGCAACTGCTCGACCTGTTCCAGAGCCAGCACCCCGAAATGCCGGTGGTGATGATCTCCGGGCATGGGAATGTCGAAACCGCCGTGAGCGCCATCCGGCGCGGCGCCTATGATTACATCGAGAAGCCGTTCAAGATCGACCGGCTGCTGCTCATCACGCAGCGCGCCATGGAGGCGACGCGGCTCAGGAACGAGGTCGAGGTGCTCAAGGAGCGCTCGACCAGCCATGCCATGGATTTGGTCGGCACTTCTCCGGCGATCCAGCAGGCGCGGGCGGTGATCGAAAAATCGGCGCCAACCAATTCCCGCATCTTCATTTCCGGCCCGTCGGGCACCGGCAAGGGGCTGAGCGCCCGTCTGATCCACCAGCGCAGCGCGCGCGCCGAGGCGCCGTTCGTGGAGATCAATGTTTCGCTCTATGCTCCGGACGAAGTCCCCGTGGTGCTGTTCGGGCGCGAGGTGCGCGACAAGACGGGGATCGTGCGAACGGAGGTCGGCGCCTTCGAGCGCGCCCATGGCGGGACGCTCTATCTCTCCGAGATCGGCACGCTGCCGCAGGCGGCGCAGGGGCAATTGCTGCGCATGCTGGTCGAGAACCGCTTCAACCGCGTGGGCGGGCAGCTGGCGGTGCCGATCGACGTGCGCGTCATCTCCTCGAGCTCGCAGAACCTGTCGCAGCTCATCGAGGAGGGGGCGTTCCGCTCCGACCTGTTCCACCGGCTGTCGATCGTGCCGCTGCACCTGACGCCGCTGCGGGAGCGGCGCGAGGACATTCCGCCGCTGGTGACGCTGTTCCTCGACCAGATCTCGCGCATGCACAATCTGCACCGGCTCTCGATCGGCGACGACGCCATCGCCGTCCTGCAGGGGCAGGAATGGCCGGGCAACGCCCGGCAATTGCGCAACTCGATCGAGCGGCTTTTGATCCTGGTCAAGGACCAGGCGCCGGCCGACGGGATCATCACCGCGGCCATGCTGCCGTCCGACATCGGCGAGGTGCTGCCGACGGTGGGCGACACCGATGCGTCGGCGCATCTGATGAGCCTGCCGCTGCGCGAGGCGCGCGAGGTGTTCGAGCGGCAATACCTGCTGGCGCAGATCGAGCGGTTCGGCGGCAACATCTCCAAGACGGCCGAATTCGTGGGCATGGAGCGCAGCGCCTTGCACCGCAAGATCAAGTCGCTGGGGCTGTAAGTTCAACCGCTGGTTCAAGCGGGCCGGCGGCATGGCACCTTTGTACCGGGCGCGGGTATGCAGGTGTCGTGTTCTATGCAATAGTGCCGCGCAATGTGATGTTTTCCGCATTTAGGCGACGCCGCGGCGGCGTCCGCCACAGCGCCTGACGGGCATTCCTCCCGGCCCGTCGGCGAACCGACAAGAGGCCTCCAATGCCCGGCGAAAAAGCGCAGAATCTGCAGGACGCTTTTCTCAACCACGTTCGCAAGCAAAAGGTCCCGGTGACGATCTTCCTCGTCAACGGCGTCAAGCTGCAGGGCGTGATCACCTGGTTCGACAATTTCTGCCTGCTGCTGCGGCGCGATGCGCAATCGCAGCTCGTCTATAAGCACGCCATCTCGACGATCATGCCCGGCGGCCCGATCCAATTGTTCGATCCCGAACATGCGGTGGAAGGCGAATAGCCGGACTGCCTTTGCGTTTTCCGGCCGCCGCCGGTAAAAGCCACCGCATGACAGAGTTCGACGACGAGGACCGCCCCGGCGGACCGGCACGCTTCATCGACCAGCGCGAGAAGCCCACTCGGGTCGGGCTGGTCTGCCCGGACGTGCGGGGCGCCGCCAGCAACCATGCGATCGAGGCCCGGCGCGGCGAGTTCGAGGGACTGGCCGAGGCCATCCATGTCGAAGTCGCCTTCTCCGACGTGCTGCGCGTGCGTGACGTGCGGCCGGCGACCTTCCTGGGGCAGGGGCAGGTGGAAGCCCTGGCGCGGCAGGTGAAGGACAATGAGGTCGAGCTCGTGCTGGTCGATACCGCGCTGACGCCGGTGCAGCAGCGCAACCTCGAGACGGAGACAAAGGCCAAGGTGCTGGACCGCACCGGGCTGATCCTCGAGATCTTCGGCGAGCGGGCGGCGACGCGCGAAGGCGTGCTGCAGGTGGAGCTCGCGCACCTGAATTACCAGAAGGGCCGCCTGGTCCGCTCATGGACGCACCTCGAGCGCCAGCGCGGCGGCTTCGGCTTTCTGGGCGGTCCGGGTGAAACGCAGATCGAAACGGACCGACGCCTGCTGCAGGAGCGGATCGCGGTCATCGAGGATCGGCTCGAGAAGGTCAAGAAGACCCGGGCGCAGCAGCGCGGGCGGCGCGAGGATGCGAAATACCCCATCGTTGCGCTGGTGGGCTACACCAATTCCGGCAAGTCGACGCTGTTCAACACGCTGACGGGCGCCGAGGTTTTCGCCAAAAACCTGCTGTTCGCCACGCTCGACACCACGCTGCGCAAGCTGGCGCTGCCACATGGCCGCGAGGTGATGCTGTCCGACACGGTCGGCTTCGTATCCGAGCTGCCGCACGACCTGGTGGCGGCCTTCCGGGCGACGCTGGAGGAGGTCGTGGAGGCAGATCTGATCCTGCATGTGCGCGATGTGTCCAATCCCGACCACGCAGCGCAGGCGCGCGACGTCGTCAGCGTGCTGGCGGAGCTCGGGGTGCCGTCGGACAAGCCGATCCTGGAGGTCTGGAACAAGATCGATCTGTTGCCGCGCGAAACGGAAAATGGCGCAGGGTTCGTGGTCGCCGCCGAGCCCGCCGGACAGGTCGCCGGCGTGGTACAGGTTTCCGCGCTGACGGGGGAGGGCCTCGACCAACTGCTGCTGGCGATCGAGGAGATTATCGGCCGGGAGGCGCGGACCTACCGGGTGCATGTACCCTTTACCGCCGGAGCCGATGTGGGCTGGCTTTATGGCCACGCCCAGATCATCGGCACCGAGCCGCCCGACGATACCGGCACCACTTATGAGGTGCGTGTCGACCCCCGCTACAGGGCCGCGTTCGCGGAACGCTTCGCCGGGCGGATCGCGGAGTAGGGTTGCCTAGAGCATTTCACCTTCTGATTGCATCAGAACGCAAGCTCTAAGTTCTTGACTTGTCGCGTTTTCGAACCGGAAAAGTGGAACCACTTTTCCTGAAAACGCTCTAGCGCCGGCGAACCCAGTGGCAATACACATGCCGATGGTGATGGATGAACACCACCTCGCACACGCGATGCGGGCGCGGCGGCGGCAAGATGTGCCGGATCGGCGGGGGCAGCATGCGGTGTATCGGCGGCGGCGGCATGTGACGCGGTGGCGGCGGCGGCGCAGCGACGGCCGAACCGATGCCAGCGGTTGACGCGATAATGCTGGCGGCCGCGACGGCGACCGCAAGGGACTTCCTAAGCATCTGATTTTCCTTCGTTTAGAACGCGCCGACGCTTGCGCCGGCATATGCCAGCTAACGAGAAGGGCTGGCTAACGTTCCAAATCGAGGGAATGTCGAGGCAGCATGTCGCTCCCATGCAACAGGCTAGAGCATTTCACATTCTGATTGAATCGGAACGTGAGCTCCAAGTTCTTGAGTTGTCGCGTTTTCGAACCGGAAAAGTGGAACCACCTTTCCTGAAAACGCTCCAGGCCGGCCGCTGTTGCTAGCCTTTCGCCGGCCGAGACGCCGCCTTGTCCCGCGCGCGCACCTCGTTCCAATAGCCATCCAGGCGTTCGAGGCCCGCGGTCTCGAGGTCGATGCCATCCTCGCGGGCGCGCTGCTCGACATAGGCGAAGCGGCGGGTGAACTTGGCATTGGCATCGCGCAGCGCCGCTTCGGGATCGACCCCGAGATGCCGCGCGACATTGGCGACGGCGAAGAGCAGGTCGCCGAGTTCTTCAGCGATCGCGGCCCTGTCGCCGCTCGCCACGGCCTCGGCGACTTCCGCCAGCTCCTCCTGCGCCTTGCCGAGGACGGCGTCGGTGCTGGGCCAATCGAAGCCGACCGAGGCGGCGCGACGCGCCAGCTTTTCGGCACGGGTCAGGGCAGGGAGCGGCAGCGGGATATTGTCCAATAGCGAGGGGGGCGCCTCCGCAGGGCGGTGAGCGGCCTTGCGGGCCCGCTCCTCGGCCTTGATCGCCTCCCAGCGAGCCGTGGCGCCGGCAGCGCCCTCGGCGGCATCAGGGCCGAAGACATGGGGGTGGCGGCGGATCATTTTGGCCGTCACGGCCTCGATGACGTCGCCGATGTCGAACAGGCCGCGCTCGCTCGCCATCTGCGCGTGATAGACGGGCTGCAGGAGCAGGTCGCCCAACTCCTCGCGCAGATCGTCGTAGTCCTGCCGCTCGATGGCGTCGGCGACCTCATAG
The DNA here is from genome assembly GCA_035547675.1 of Devosia sp. Classification (GTDB taxonomy): domain Bacteria; phylum Pseudomonadota; class Alphaproteobacteria; order Rhizobiales; family Devosiaceae; genus DASZTU01. The sequence continues at coordinate 796 of DASZUI010000205.1, read as the reverse complement.
GCCTCTTCGATGGTGTAATTGCTGATCGTCGAAAAATCCTGTTCGAGGTCCCAGGGGCAGCCGCCATTGGGATCGCGGAGCCGGGCCATGATCTCGACGAGGCGGGAGAGTTCGCGGGAGGGCTGCATCTGGGTCTTTCGGCTGAAGGGAGATGGGCCAGGATAACCCGCCATCGGCTGTGGCAGAACCCCTTGCGGGCGCTTTGCAGTTGGACGTGCATGTCGTAATGACGGGGCAAGGGAGGACTCCAATGCATGTTCTGATCATCGGGGCGGCCGGCATGGTCGGCCGCAAGCTGAGCGCCGCGCTCGCCAAATCGGGGCAACTCGCCGGCCGTGCCATCGAGCGGGCGACGCTGGCCGATGTGGTCGAGCCGGCGCCGGCCGGGCTGCCGAACGAAGCGCGGGTCGCCCTCGATCTGTCGTCGCCCGGCGCCGCGGCGTCGCTCGTGGCCGCGCGGGCGGACATGATCTTTCACCTGGCGGCGATCGTTTCGGGCGAGGCGGAGGCCGATTTCGACAAGGGCTACCGCATCAATCTCGACGGTACGCGCTATCTGCTGGAGGCGGTCCGGCAGGAGGGGATGAAGACTCCCTATTTCCCGCGGCTGGTCTTCACCTCCTCGATCGCCGTGTTCGGGGCGCCGTTCCCCGACGCCATTGGCGACGAATTCTTCTCGACGCCGCTGACCAGCTACGGCACGCAGAAGGCCATCGGCGAATTGCTGCTCAACGACTATTCGCGGCGCGGCTTCGTCGACGGGATCGGCATCAGGCTGCCCACCATCACGGTGCGC
>DASZUI010000204.1:0-9851 GCA_035547675.1 Devosia sp. | reverse complement strand
CGTTCCTCGCTCGCGCGGAAGAGAAGGCCCCCGCACCTCTCCCCCCAGCGAGAGGTGAGGATGCGGCATGGCCTCGCCCCTGTTCACCTCTCCCTTTGGGGGAGAGGTCGGATTGCGCAGCAATCCGGGTGAGGGGGCCTTCGAGCGCACGAATTGTCAGTCCTGATAGATCGGAAACCGCGCGGTCAGCGCCTTGACCTTGTCGCGCACGGCGGCTTCGACGGCGGCATTGCCCTCGTCCGAATTGGCCTCGCGCAGCCCGTCCAGCACCTCGACGATCAGCGCGCCGATCTCGCGGAACTCGGCTTCGCCGAACCCGCGCGTCGTGCCCGCCGGCGTGCCGAGACGCACGCCCGAGGTCACGAAGGGCTTTTCCGGGTCATACGGGATGCCGTTCTTGTTGCAGGTGATATAGGCCCGGCCGAGCGCCTGCTCGGCACGCTTGCCGGTCGCGTTCTTGGGCCGCAGGTCGACCAGCATCAGATGGTTGTCGGTGCCGCCCGAGACGACCTCGAGCCCCTGCCGCATCAGCGCGTCGGCCAGCGCCCTGGCGTTCTTCACCACCTGCTGCGCATAGAGCTTGAACTCGGGCTGCAGCGCCTCCTTGAGCGCCACCGCCTTGGCCGCGATGACATGCATCAGCGGTCCGCCCTGCAGGCCGGGGAACACCGCCGAATTGATCTTCTTGGCGATTTCCTCGTCATTGGTGAGGATCATGCCGCCGCGGGGCCCGCGCAGCGATTTGTGCGTGGTGGTGGTCACCACATGGGCGTGCGGCACCGGCGAGGGATGCACGCCGCCCGCGACCAGCCCCGCAATATGGGCCATGTCGACCATGAGATAGGCGCCGATCTCGTCGGCGATCTCGCGGAACTTGGCCCAGTCCCAGATGCGCGAATAGGCCGTGCCGCCCGCCAGGATCAGCTTGGGCTTGTGCTCGCGCGCCTTGGCGGCGACCTCGTCCATGTCGAGCAGGTGGTCGTCCCGCCGCACGCCGTAGGAGACGACCTTGAACCACTTGCCGCTCATATTCACCGGCGAGCCATGGGTCAGGTGCCCGCCCGAATTGAGGTCCAGCCCCATGAAGGTGTCGCCCGGCTGAAGCAGCGCCAGGAAGACCGCCTGGTTCATCTGGCTGCCGGAGTTGGGCTGCACATTGGCGAAATTCGCGCCGAACAGCTTCTTCGCCCGCTCGATCGCGAGGTTTTCGGCGATGTCGACGAATTGACAGCCGCCGTAATAGCGCTTGCCCGGATAGCCCTCGGCATATTTGTTCGTCATGATCGAACCTTGCGCCTCGAGCACCGCGCGGGACACGATGTTCTCGGAGGCAATCAGCTCGATCTCATGCTGCTGGCGGCCGAGTTCCAGCCGGATGGCATCGGCGATCTCCGGATCGGTCTCGCCCAGCGTCGCGGAAAAGAAGCTCGGAAAGAGCGGGGCTTCGACAGCGCTCATATGAATCTCCGTTTCGCGAAAAATATGGGGAAGTGCGGACCGGCAGGGCTCTAGCACACCAGAGCTTGCGATTCCAAGGCGATCGCGCACAGCCCCTTGTTGCCCGTGTGCAATGGGGTGCCGGAACGCTTGCCGTCCTTACTCGTTTAGCGCCAGTCGTGCTCGCCCAATCGTCGGGGAGCGTCAAATGGAGCTCGAAACATGAAAAAGATCGTCGCCGTCGCCACGAGCGCGACCCTTGTCCTGATGTCCACGCTGGCCTCGATTGCGCCCGCCGATGCGCAGCGCGGCCCCGGTCCCGACCGCCGCCAGGCCTTCGTCGCCGATTGGTGCCGCACCCATCCGGGCGATCCGGATTGCCGCAGCTTCGGGCGCGGCGGCTGGTCCGATTCGCAGTACCGCGCGTGGTATCTGCGCCACCAGCATGATCGCGGCTTCGCGCCCGGTGCCGCCGGTCTTTTCGGCGCGATCATCGGCGGCGCGATCGGTGCCGCCGCCGCCAACAGCGCCCGCTCGAGCAGCCATGTGCGGGCCTGCGAGGCGCGCTACCGCTCCTACGATCCGTCGAGCGACACCTATCTCGGCACGGATGGCCGCCGTCACGCCTGCACGCTCTGACAAAGCGTTTTGACTTGCCCATGGGGGCCGGCTCGCCGGCCCCTTTTGCTTGGCCGCGCAACTCCTGACGCGCACAGCCGTTTTCCGGACAGCGCATTACGGAGAACCGAGATGACCAAATTCCTCAAGTCGATCGGTCTGGCCGGGCTGGCATGCCTCGTCGCCCTCACCGCCGTCGCACCGGCGTCCGCCCAGCCCTGGCCCTATTACCGACACTACTATCGGCCCTATTACGCGCGGCCATACTATCCGCGCCCTTATTATCCCTATTACTACAATCCCGGCGCCGCGATCGCGGGCAGCATCGTAGGCGGCGTGTTCGGCGCCATTGCCGGCTCCGCGCTCCGCGGCGGCAGCAGCCATGTCGCCCGCTGCGAACGCGCCTATCGCAGCTATCAGCCCTCGACCAACACCTATGTCGGCTATGATGGCGTGCGGCACATCTGCCGCCTCTGAGCACAGGCAAGAAACTTAAAGGGCCGCGCTTTCGCGCGGCCCTGTGCTCTACCGGCGCCGAAGACCGTCAGCCCTTGACGGCCTGTATGGTGTCGAAGGTCGTCTGGCCCTGCGCGTCGTATTGATAGACGTCGTCGCGGAAGCTCACCGTGCCCTGCTTGTTGGCCCAGGCGGTAATGTAGGTGGTGTGGAGCGGCATCTGCCGCTTGACATTGACATTCTGCGACTGGTCGGCGGCCATCGCCGCATCGACCGCCGCCTGGTCCCATCCCTCATTGTCCTGCAGCAGCCAGGCCACCAGCTGATTGATGTCCTTGATGCGCATGCAGCCCGAGGAATCGAACCGCTCATCTTCGGCGAACAGCTCCTTTTCCGGCGTATCGTGCAGATAGACGTCGGTGGGGCTGGGGAAATTGACCTTCACGCGGCCTTCCGAATTGAAGCTGCCGGGGTCCTGGGTGAAGGCATAGTGCAGCGCGTCCAGCCCCGTCCAGTCGATGGTCGAGGGATCGACCTCCTGCCCCTTGGAATTGTAGGCCCGGATGTGGAAGTTCGCCAAATATTGCGGGTCCTTCTGCATCTCGGGAATCAAATCCTTCTGGATGATGCTCTTGGGCACATGCCAATAGGGATTGAAATTGATCTGCATGATCCGGGAATTGAGGATCGGCGTCGGCCGGTCGATGCGCCCGACAACTGCCGTGTGGCGCTGCACCACCAGCCCGTTTTCCACCGCTTCCAGGCTCGCCGCCGGGATGTTCACCACCACGTAGGAATCCTTGAGCGTGGGGGCCAGCGTCTGCACGCGGGCGAGGTTCATCTGCAGCTGGCTCAGCCGCACCTCGGCCGGCACCTGCATGGCGTAGAAGGTCGGTTCGTCGATCTTGCCGTTGACCGTGATGCCGTGCCGCGCCTGGAAATTGCGCACGGCCTTGTCGAGATCGCCGTCGAACAGGTCGTCCGGCTTCTGCTGCGGCGGCATGTCGCCCGACGACATCAGCCGCCATTTGAGGTCAACCACCGCCGCGCGGCTGTTGCCCAGGATCAGCCCGAAGGCCTCGCGCGGCAATTGCCGCCAGCCGCCGGCCTGCACGAAAGGCACGTACTGGTCGATCGCGGCCTGCAGATTGGCCGCCGTATCGAACGAAAGGATCGGCTCGTCGGTCGCAAGCGTGCTCAGCGCCGCCTGTGTGTTGCCGGCCCGATCGGTGTCCTTGAGCACTTCGTTGCGGGCGAAGATGTCGAGGATCGACTCCGCCCGGACTACCGAAGGAAAGGCGGCCGCCGCACCCAAGGCTGCCGCCGACCGAAGCAGGTTACGCCGCGTAAGCCGCATCGTCGCTCCTCAAGTCAAATCGCAAGTAGTTTTCGCCCACTACCAGAAGCACCGCGGCATCACAACGCCGCTCAAAGAGCTGTGAAGCCGCCGGGAGGAGCGCGACCCAGCCCTGGCGCGTGATGCCGTGCTGCTTGTGGCAGACCCCACGAAGGCCATGGTTTTGCGGCACAAATAAGAAACGCCGGTCCCTGGACCGGCGTTTCTACTGCCCTGTGGCAGGGATGTCACACCAGTCTGCCCGCTGGCGAAATCCCGTTTGGCTGCTCGATCCGCGCCGTCGTCCCAGTGAGGCCAGGGACGTGTGGCGCAAGGACAGGGAGCTGGCCTTCTGGCCTCCCGTCTCGGGATCAGAGTTTGTAGAGAATCTGGTCGACCCAGAAGCGTTCCAGCCGGCCGAGCGCCTTGTTGAGGCCCTCGAAGGTCTGGCCGTCGAGCCCGCCCACCTTGTCGATCGACTTCAGGTGCCGGTCATAGAGCTCGTCGATCACCTCGGCCACTTCCTCGCCCTTGGGCGTCAGCCGGATGCGGACCGAGCGGCGGTCGGCGCGCGAGCGTTCCTGGAAAATATAGCCGGTCTCGACCAGCTTCTTGAGATTGTACGACACGTTGGAGCCGAGATAGTAGCCGCGCGAACGCAGCTCGCCCGCGGTCATCTCCGCATCGCCGATATTGAACATCAACAGGGCCTGAACCGGGTTGATGTCGTCCCAGCCCATGCGGTCGAATTCGTCCTTGATCAGGTCGAGGAGTCGCCGGTGCAGTCTTTCGACCCGGCTCACGGCTTCGAGATAGAGCGGCTTCAGACTTTCCGTTCCGCCGGGAAGCTCCGCCTCGACGACATTTGATTTGGTTGCCATTTACAGCCTCACTGTCATTACAATTTAAGCGCGATTTGTTTCGCGTCTGATGGGGCGAAATTACGATAGCCCGCATAAGATGCGCTTAAATCGCACGCTTAAAACTATCTTACTGAAAACGAAGCGTATTTTGGCTTTACACAAGGTTACACCGACTCATAAAGTTGTAACCTTGTTGCCCGCGGCAGGGCGGGACCTGGCGATCAGTCGTGCGCCGCCGCTGCCCGCCTGATGCGGAAATTCAGCACGAACAGCGCGATCACCGCCGCCAGCAGCACCACCCGGAGCCCGAAGCCGATCACCGACATCGACACGTCCTTGTTGCCCATGAGGAACATCGCGAGTTCGACCGCCGTCGACGCGAAGAGCAGGACCGCACCCCAGCTCGCCCTGATCCAGAGGCCCACCGAGGCAAAGAGCAGCGACAGCGTGAAGATGGCCAGATAGATGAAGGCCTTGAGCCCCAGCAGTACCAGCGGGCTCCCGCCCCCCGAGAAGACGCCCAGCAGCCGCGCCGCATCATTGAGCCCGAGCAGCAGCGCGATCAGGGCAAGTATGCGGACATAGCGTCCGATGGCTGTGGTGCTGAAATCCAAGCTCAGGCGTCCTCGGCTGTAGGGCGGAACCTAGCCCGCCATGCCGGTGGCGGCAACCGAGGCGGAGCTCGTTTCCCGGCTATCCCGAAACCCGCTTGCTCATATGCACGACCGCCCAGCCCGGGGAACGCTGTTCCACCCGGTCCTTGGTGTAGCCGCGCCTCCCATAAAGCGCGATGTTGGAAGTCATGAGGCTGTTGGTGAACAGCCTAATGCGCCCGAGCCCTGATTGCCGCGCCACCTGGTCCGCATGCGCCAGCAGCAGCGAGCCGAGCCCCCGCATCTGGAAGCCGGGCGCCACCGCCAGGTTCACGACGACGAGGCAGTCCGGCTCGGTCTCGAGTTCCACCAGGCCCGCCAGCTGACCGTCGATCTCCAGCAGGTCGATGCGGTGCTCGACGACGGCCTTGCCATAATCGACGAGCATGGGCAGCGGCGGACGGCCGATCACCGGCACCCATTTGCCATAGGCGGACTCGACCAGTGCGGCGATAGCGGGGGCATCCGCCGGCCCCCCGCGGCGAAGCGGAAAACTTGCGGCCATGCCCCTCGCATAGCAGCCTTGCCCCGTGGGCGCCAGCCAGTGCTTTACCCCCTGTAACGCCGGCTGCTAAACCGCCCGCAGGATTTCCCCCGAATTCGGTACCGGCCATGACACAGCACTGGAAGAAGCACGACGTATCGTTCCTCGAGGGCCGGCGCCTGCGGCGTCACCGCCAGGCGGAATGGAGTCGCGCCCTGGTGCGCGAAAACGCGCTCGCGCCCGCCGACCTGATCTGGCCGCTCTTCATCATCGACGGGCAGAACGAACGCACCGCCATCAGGACCATGCCCGGCGTCGAGCGCCTGTCGGTCGATTTGGCGGTTGAGGCGGCGCGACAGGCCGCCGCCGCCGGCGTACCCGCTTTGGCGCTCTTCCCCAATACGCCCGACGACCGCCGCAACGAGGATGCCACCGAGGCCTACAACCCCGACAATCTGATGTGCCGGGCCCTTTCGGCCATCAAGTCCGCCGTGCCCGGCATCGGGCTCATCGCCGACGTCGCGCTCGACGAATATTCGAGCGACGGGCAGGACGGGCTGGTCAGCGACGGCGTCATCCTCAACGACGAGACCATCGAGGTCATGGTCAAGTCGGCGCTGGTGCAGGCCGCGGCCGGCGCCGACATCATCGCCCCCTCCGACATGATGGATGGCCGCGTCGGCGCCATCCGCCGCGCCCTCGACGAGGCCGGCTTCGAGGACCGGCAGATCATGTCCTACGCCGCCAAATACGCCTCCTGCTATTACGGTCCGTTCCGCGAGGCCGTGGGCTCGGGCGCCCGCCTCAAGGGCGACAAGCGCACCTACCAGATGGACTATTTCAACGCCGACGAGGCCTTGCGCGAAGTCGAGCAGGATCTGGATGAAGGCGCCGACAGCGTCATGGTCAAGCCCGGCCTGCCCTATCTCGACGTCATCCGCGCCGTGAAGGACAATTTCAACGTCCCGGTCTTCGCCTACCAGGTGTCCGGCGAATACGCCATGATCGAGTTCGCGGCCCAGAACGGCGCCTTCGACCGCAAGGCCGCCATGCTCGAAAGCCTCGCCGCCTTCAAGCGCGCCGGCGCCTCGGGCGTGCTCACCTACTACGCCCTTGAGGCGGCACGGCTGCTGGGCTGACCAGCCAGCCATTCGGCTGGACCGGATTTTTGATGTGGGCAGGTAGGCAGCCGCATGCGTCCCTCCCCCTTTGCGGTGAAGTTATCGCAGAGCGATGCCACCTCGTCTCCCTCCCCCTTGAGGGGAGGGATCAAGGGTGGGGGTGCTTCTCCACAAACGCCCGCGCACTGTTCACCCCCACCCGGCTGCCGCCCCCTCCCCGCAGCGGGGAGGGGGCCGCGCTGCACCCTCCCTCTCCGCATCGAAAATCCGGTCCGGCCGAATGGCTGGTGGCATTGCGCAGGCGGCATTTCGTAGCTAGATTCCCTTTATGATGCTTCAGGGCCGTAGATGACGGACCATACGCCCGAGAACACGCAGCTCTTCCTCACGGCGGCGATGCCCTGCCCCTATTTGGCGGGCAGGCACGAGCGGAAGCTCTTCACGCACCTGACCGGCCGGCGGGCCGGCGTCCTCCACACGCTGCTGACGGACAACGGCTTCCGCCGCAGCCAGAACCTCATTTACCGGCCGGCCTGCGAAGGCTGCTCCGCCTGCCTCTCGGTGCGCATCGTCGCCGGCAAGTTCGAGCCGAATGCGCGCTTCCGCCGCGTCCTGCGCCATAACGAGGACGTCAAGGGCGAAGTGCGGCCACCTCGCGCCACGCCCGAGCAATATGCCCTTTTCAAGCGCTATCTCGAGACGCGCCATGCCGGCGGCGGCATGACGCAGATGAATTTCATCGATTACGAATACATGGTCGAGGATACGCCGGTGCAGTCCGTGCTGGTCGAGTACCGCCTGACCTCGCAGCCCGACCGTCCCCTCGTGGCCGTGGCCCTCACCGACGTGATGCCCAATGGCCTCTCCATGGTCTACAGCTTTTATGAGCCCAAGCTGCAGCACCGGGGCCTCGGCAATTTCCTGATCCTCGACCATGTGCGCCAGGTCAAGGATACCGGGCTCGATTATGTCTATCTCGGCTATTGGGTGAAGGACTCGCCCAAAATGGCCTACAAGAAGTTGTTTACGCCCCTTGAGGTACAGAGCGGTCCGCTCGGCTGGCGTCCGCTGGACTAGAGCGTTCCCGGAAAGGGGCTCGGGCGCCCCCGGCAGCGCAACAGGCCTGAACCCGCGCCTGCCCGCCTCTGCTGATCTGAAGGGCAGGACCGCGATGGTCGGACTGATCCGTCTTGCACTCGGTCTGGCCGCGCTCGGCGCCGGGCTGGTGGCTGTGGCCGCCTGGTTCGGCTCTCTCGTGCCCTTTTTCGATCTCTTCAACCACTTCCAGGCCGTGCTCGTCGCCGCCCTGCTGGTGCTGCTGCTGCTCGTCCTGCTCGGCTTCAACGGCAGCCATTGGCGCGGACCGCTCGCCGGCCTGCTCGGCCTCGGGCTCTTCTGCTCGGTCCTGACGGTCGCGCCCGAAACCATCATGCTCTTCACCCCGCGCCCGGCGCCGCCCAGCGACGGCCGTCCGGTGCTCAAGCTGATGACGCACAATCTCTTCGGCCTGAACTACGACATGAAGCGCGTTGCCGATGTCATCGCGACGGAAAACCCGGACATCGTGGCGCTGCAGGAGTTCTTCCCCGAGCAGCGCGCCGCCCTGCCGCAATTGCTGGCACCCAGCTACCCCTACTCGGCCTATTGCGTGGGTGGCAAGCGCGCCAATATCGCGCTCTATTCCAAGCTGCCCTTCACCCAGATCGATGACGGCGACTGCACCACGGACCCGAAACGCGCCGGCCGCACCGCCCATATTCTCGCGCGCTTTACGCTCGCCAATGGCCAGAGTTTTTATGTGCTGACCACCCATTTCGATTGGCCCTTCCCCATCGAACGCCAGCAGCAGCAGCGCGACACCATCGTTGCTGCGGTCCAGGGCGCCGACGCCCCGCTCCTGCTCGCCGGCGACTTCAACTCGACGCCGTGGTCCTATGCGCAGCGCAGCTTCGCCGACGAGGCGGGCCTGACCCGGCAGACGCATGGCCTGCTCACCTGGCCGCTCCGCTTCTGGATCAAGGGCTGGCGCGACACCCTGCCCTTCCTCCCGCTGGACCAGGTAATGACCAAGGGCGCCATCACCGTCCACGACATCCGCACCGCCCCCGCCACCGGCAGCGACCACCTGCCGCTGGTCGTGACCTTTTCCATCGGCGGCTCGCTGGGGCCGGAATCGCCCAAGGCCGCCGGCTAGAGCGTTTCAGGAAAGGTGGTTCCAACCTTTCGATAGGGGATGGCCAAGGTGCGCGTGGCTGGATTCCGGCCTTCGCCGGAATGACGTCCGTGTAGCTGCAAGGTGGTGCCACAGAAGAACCCTCGCCCCTCTGGGGAGAGGGTGCCCGGGAGGGCGGTGAGGGGTAGCCGCGTGGCATGACCTGAGCGCGTGGCGGCCCCTCACCCTAGCCCTCTCCCAAGAGGGGCGAGGGGACCCGTCGATCGATTTGAGCGGAGAAGGCCTCGGTAGAGGCGCCGGCACCTGAGCGCGGGTGAATAGGCCCTCACCCGGCTGCCGCCACCCTCCTGCCCTTCGAGCACAGCTCTCAGGGCAGGAGGGTGGCGCGAAGCGCCGGGTGAGGGCCTGCGGCGATGCGGCAGTAGCAAACCTGCCGCCATACCGTCACCGGGACAGCCAACGCACCGACCCTACCCCGTGCGCCTCATCCCCTTCGCCTCGGCCATGTCGTCCTGCACCGTCCGGCCGCCATAGACCGGCGACATCGCGCGTTCCTCGGCGAGGATCGCCCCGAAGGATGGTCCCCTCACCTGGGCTTCGAGCCGCCGCGCCGCTTCGTCCAGCCGGCGGATGGCGGCCATTTCCTCGCTGGCCCCGAGCTTCGCCCGCGTGACAGCCGATTTCAGCACGCCGATCGTCTGGTCATAAAC
>DASZUI010000203.1:0-25580 GCA_035547675.1 Devosia sp. | reverse complement strand
GGGGATGGGGCGAGGCCGTGCCAAATTCCACTATGTCATTCCGGCGAAGGCCGGAATCCATAGCCCGCGCCGGTCCCGCAGCAGGGCGAGAGAATCAGCCCCTGAGCGCCGGATTGTCCTCGATCAGCTTCCGTACGATCGCCCGGTACGCCTCGGCCTCCGCGCCCGCGGGCTCCGTTGCCACCACCGGCCGCCCCGCATCGGAGGTTTCCCGGATCGCCATGACCAGCGGCACCTCGCCTAGGAACGGCAGGCCCATGCGCTCGGCTGCCGCCTTCGCCCCGCCATGGCCGAAAATGTCGTAGCGCCTGCCGGTGTCGGGCGCGACGAAATAGCTCATGTTCTCGATGAGCCCATAGAGCGGCACGCCCATACGCCTGAGCATGTCGATGGCCTTCTGCGCATCGATGAGCGCAAGGTCCTGCGGCGTCGAGACGATTACTGCGCCGTCGACCGGCACCTGCTGGCCGAGCGAAATCTGGATGTCCCCGGTCCCCGGCGGCAGATCGACCACCAGCACGTCGAGCCCACCCCAATCCGTCTCGCGCAGCAATTGCCGAAGTGCCGCCGTCGCCATCGGCCCGCGCCACACCACCGCCTGTCCGGGCGTCAGCATGGAGCCGATGGAGATCGCCCTGAGCCCGTAAGCCTCATGCGGCGTAAAGATGCCGTCCGAACGCATCGCCGGCCGGCCCTCTATGCCCAGGAGCTTCGGGATCGACGGGCCGTAGAGATCGGCGTCGAGCACGCCCGCCTTGAGCCCTTCGGCGGCGAAGGCCAGCGCGAGATTGACCGCCGTGGTGGATTTGCCGACGCCGCCCTTGCCGGACGCCACCGCTACGATGTGCCTGACCCCTGGCACCGCCTCCTTGGGCGGCGGGCCGGGCTGGCGCGCATGGGCATGCGCCGCCGTCGCCTTGTCGGCGGTGAGCGAAATCATCACCTTGCGCCCCGGCGCCAATTGCTCGACCAGCTTCTGCGCCCGCTCGCGCGCCGGCCCGAAGGCAGCCTCCATCCCCGGCGCGATCGAAATCGCCGCAGCGATGGCGCTTTGCGTGACGATGATGTCCGAAAGCCCGGAAAACTCGGCCAGATTGCCCCCGCCGGGAATTTCCACCTCGGCAAAGGCCGCCTTGATGCGCTGAGAAAGGTCGGAGTCGGTCATGCTGAACTGCCTTGTCCCTGTGCCGGCCAGGGTCGCTGGATCCCCGGATCAAGTCCGGAGATGACGATGTTGGACGGAAGGCGCTCCCTCTCCGCCGTCATGGCCGGGCTTGACCCGGCCATCCAGCCATCGGCACCACATAGGGGCGGCGGGGCACCGCTCAGATGATCGACTGCCCCGTCGCGGCCCAGTCCTTGACGAAGGCGTCGAGCCCGGCCTTGGTCAGCGGGTGCTCGGCGAGCTTCTTGATCACCGCCGGCGGGATCGTGGCGACGTCGGCGCCGGCCAGCGCCGCCTGGGTCACATGGTTCGGGCTGCGGATCGAGGCGGCCAGGATTTCGGTCGTGAAGGCGTAGTTATCGTAAATCTGGCGGATGTCGCGGATCAGCTCCATGCCGTCGATATTGATGTCGTCGAGCCGGCCGATGAAGGGCGAAATATAGGTCGCGCCGGCCTTGGCGGCGAGCAGCGCCTGGTTGGCGGAAAAGCACAGCGTCACATTGACCTTGGTGCCCTCGCCGGTAAGCGTCTTGCAGCCCTTGAGGCCATCCAGCGTCAGCGGCAGCTTGATCACCACATTGTCGGCGATCTTCCTGAGCACATTGGCTTCCGCGATCATCTGGTCGTAGGTGGTTGCGGCGACCTCCGCCGAAACCGGGCCGGGGACGATCCCGCAGATCTCTTTGATGACTTCCTTGAAGTCGCGGCCCGACTTGGCGATCAGCGACGGATTGGTCGTGATGCCGTCGAGCAGGCCGAGATCATAGAGCTCGCGGATGTCCTTTACTTCTGCGGTATCTGCGAAGAACTTCATTGGTTCCTCTCCAATCCAATCCTTGTCGGGCGCTCGGTCGGGTACCCGCACCCTCTGCATGTGTCCCCGATTAGCACGCGCTGCAAGGGGGCGGAATGGCCGAATTATACGCCGCCGGGCCTTGCTCAGCGGGTGGCGGCGAGCAGGGCGTCCGCCAGCTCTCCCACCCGGTCCTCGGGAATGCCGGCGACATTGATGCGGCTGTCGTTGATCATATAGACCGCATCCTCTTTCTTGAGCCGCGTGACGATGTCCTCGGGCAGGCCGAGCAGCGAGAACATGCCGCGATGGGCGGCGATGAAATCGTAATCGGTCGAGTTGGAACGCTCGCGAATGGCGGCGGCGAGCTTTTCGCGCAGCCGGATCATGCGCGTGCGCATCTCTTCGAGCTCGGCCTTCCATTCGGCGGTGAGCTCGGGGTCCTCGAGGATCACCCGGACGATCTCGGCGCCATGGTCCGGCGGCTGCGAGATCGTGGCCCGGATGACGTTCTGCATCTGGCTCGAAACGATGTCGGCGCTGGCCGAATCCCGCGCGATGGCGATGGCGACCCCCGCCCGCTCGCGATAGAGCCCGAAATTCTTGCTGGCCGAGAAAGCAACCATGGATTCCGGCACGCTGGCGACGACCTTGCGCACGCCATAGGCGTCTTCCTCGAGCCCGTCGCCGAAGCCCAGATAGGCGAGGTCGATCAGCGGGAAGGCGCCGGTCTTGATGAGCGAGGCGGCGACTTGGTCCCATTGCGCATGGGTGAGGTTGGCACCCGTCGGGTTGTGGCAGCAGGCATGCAGCAGCACGATTTCGTCCGGCCCCAGATCGTCCAGGGCCTTGATCATGCGATCGAAATCGACGCCGCGCGTCTTGGTGTCGAAATAGGGATAGTACTGCGGCTTGAGGCCGACCAGTTCCGCCATCGGCCAGTGGTTCGGCCAGGACGGGTCGGAAATGAAGATGCGGCCGCCTTTGCGGGCGCGGCTCAGCACATTCATCAGGATGGAAAGCGCGCCCGTGCCGCCCGGCCCGTTGACGGTGCGGATGCGGGCTTCGTCGATCAGTCCGTTGAAGACGAGCCGGATCACCGCATTCGAAAAGCCCTTATTGCCGACCACGCCCATATAGGTCTTGGTCGTCGCCTTCTCGAAAACGCGCTGCTCGGCCTTCCTGACCGCCGACATGATCGGCGTATTGTTCTTCTCGTCTTTATAGACGCCCACGCCGAGGTCGATCTTGTCGGTCCGGGGATCGGCGGCATATTCGGCCATCAGCACGAAGATCTTGTCGAGCGTGGCCTTCTGAAGCATCTCAAACATCTTGGGATTCCGGGAAGAAGTGCGCCGGCCTTTATAGGCGGAAGCCGGCGGATTGCAATGGGCGGGAACGCGTCGGCGGAGCCCGGAAGGCCCCCTCACCCGGATGCCCACGCATCCGACCGCTCCCCCAAGGGAGAGGTGAAGAGGTGGCACGACCCTGCCTCGCGATCACCTCTCCCTTTGGGGGAGAGGTCGGCCGAAGGCCGGGTGAGGGGGCCTGATCCTTAGCCTCCCAGCGCCCGGATCAACTCCGGCACCACCGTGAACAAATCCCCCACCAGCCGGTAGTCCGCGATTTTCATCAGCGGCGCCTCGGCATCGGTGTTGATGGCGACGATCGTCTTGGCGCCCTGTATCCCCGCCAGGTGCTGCAGCGCTCCGGAAATGCCGATGGCGATATAAAGATCGGGCGCGATCACCTTGCCGGTCTGCCCCACCTGCCAGTCGTTCGGCGCGTAGCCGGCATCGACCGCCGCGCGCGTCGCCCCGACCGCAGCGCCGAGCAGGTCGGCCAATTGCTCGACCAGCCGGAAGGCGCCGGCCGAGCCGAGCGCGACCCCGCCGCCGACCACGATCCGGGCCGTCGCCAGGTCCGGCCGCGCGCCCTCCGTACGGAAAGTCGCGATCAGCTCCGCCACCGGCGCCGCATCCGGCGCGCCGACCGGCTCGACCGGCGCCTCGGCCGGCGGTTCCGGTCTGGGGGCGGGAAAGGCCGAGGCCCTGAGTGTCAGCAGCTGCCTGGGCTGCTCGGACCGCACCGTCTCGATGGCGTTTCCGGCATAGATGGGGCGCCGGAAGCGGTCGGGCGCGAGGATTTCGACGATATCGGTTACCGGCATCAGGTCGAGCCGCGCCGCCAGCCGCGGGATCGCGTCGCGGCCCATGGCCGCCGAGACCGCAACGATGTGGCTGTATTCGCCCGCCAGTCCCTCGAGCAGCGGCACCAGCGTTTCGGCGGTTGGCGCCGTTCCGTCCGCCGTCCGCACCCGGCGCACGCCATGTAGCCGCGCCGCCTGGTCGGCGACCGCTTCGGCGTTCTGCCCGGTTACCAGCACATCCACCGGCCCGCCCAGCGCCTGCGCCGCCGCCACGACCCGCGCCGTCGCCGGCGACAGTGCGCCGAGGTCGTGCTCGGCCAGAACCAGAACCGCCATCAGCCGATCTCCGCCGCCGCCTGTGCCTCGGCGATGATCGTCGCCAGCTCGGCAATGTCGGCCACCGCCCGGCCGCCTGCGCGGGCCGGCGGCGCCGCGACAATCTCGATCCTGAGCCGCGGCGCCAGGTCAATGCCGAATTCCGCCGCCGGCCGTATCGTGAGCGGCTTCTGCCGGGCCTTCATCACCATGGGCAGCGCGGCATTGCGTGGCACATTGAGCCTCAGGTCGGCGGTCACGACAGCGGGCAGCGGCAGCCGGTACTCGGCGCGGCCGAAATCGACCTCCCGCATCACCTCCAGCCTATCGCCCGCCGGCTTTATCGCCGAGGCGAAGCTCGCCTGCGGCCAGTCCAGCAGGCCCGCCAGCATCTGCCCCACATGCCCGGCGTCGTCGTCCACCGCCTGCTTGCCGAGGAGGATCAGCTCCGGCTTTTCCTCTGCCGCAACCGCCGCCAGCAGCTTGGCGACGGCGAGCGTTTCGAGTTTTTCCTCCGCCTCGACCAGCAGGCCCCTATGCGCTCCCATGGCGAGCGCGGTGAGAATGACGTCGGTCGCCCCCCTCGGCCCGATCGAGACGGCCACGATTTCCCGGGCCGCGCCCGCCTCGGCCAATTGCACGGCGGCCTCGACGGCGTGCTTGTCGAACGGGTTCATCGAGAGCCGGACATTGTCCGTCTCCACCCCCGAGCCGTCCGGCTTCACGCGGATGCGGACATTGTGGTCGACGACGCGCTTCACCGCGACGAGGATTTTATCCACGGGCAGGGCCTCCTCAAATCTGGTGATTGCTTGCCAAATCCCGCTTCCGGCCGCAACCGGAGCCGCCGGAATAACGACCCAAAGCCGGCTTCGGTCGCGCAAATCCGTGCCCGGCGAGGTTGACGGCTCGCGTAAGCGGCGGGCACAGTGCCGTTTTACGCGAGAATTGCGATGCCCGTGATCAATCGTGTCGCCGATTTTGCGCCCGAGCTTGTCGAGTGGCGGCGCGATTTCCACGCCCATCCCGAGCTGCTCTACGATGTCGAGCGGACCGCCGCACGGGTTGCCGATTTGCTTCGCGCCTTCGGTGTCGACGAGGTGGTGACCGGTATCGGGCGCACCGGCGTCGTGGGCGTTATCCGCGGGGCCAAGGGCGAGGGGCCGGCGATCGGGTTGCGCGCCGATATGGATGCGCTGCCGATTACCGAGCGCACCGGCAAGCCCTATGCGTCGACAGTGCCGGGCAAGATGCACGCCTGCGGCCATGACGGGCACACCACCATGCTGCTCGGCGCGGCCCGCTACCTGGCCGAAACGCGCAATTTCTCCGGCACCGCCGTGCTGATCTTCCAGCCCGCCGAGGAGGGCGGGGCAGGGGGCCGCGCCATGCTCGAGGATGGGCTGATGGAGCGCTTCGGCATCGAGGAGGTCTATGGCCTCCACAACATGCCCGGCCTGCCGGTCGGCCATTTCGCCATCCGCCCCGGCGGCATCATGGCGGCGACCGACGAGTTCACCATCACCCTCGAAGGGCGGGGCGGCCACGCCGCCATGCCGCACCTCGCCGCCGATCCGGTGGTCGCCGCCGCCCAGCTCATCCTGGCGCTGCAAACGGTCGTTTCCCGCAATGTCGATCCCATGCGTTCGGCTGTGCTCTCGGTCACCATGCTGCAGGCCGGCGATGCCTTCAACGTCATCCCGCGCAGCGTCCGGCTCACCGGCACGGTGCGCACGCTGGGCGAGACCGAGCGCGCCTTCATCGAGGAGCGCATGCGGACCATTACCGGCCAGCTCGCCGCCGCCTTCGGCGTTTCCGCCGACATCGCCTATCGGCGCGGCTACCCGGTCACCGTCAACACCCCGGACCAGACCGCTTTCGCCGCCCGCGTGGCGCGCGACGTGGCCGGCGCGGCGCAGGTGAATGACGCGGTCGACGGCACCATGGGCGGCGAGGATTTCGCCTATATGCTCGAGGCGCGGCCGGGCGCCTATATCTTCCTCGGCAACGGCCCGACGGCGAATTTGCACGCCGATACCTACGATTTCAGCGACGAGGCCCTGCCGCTCGGCGTGAGCTATTGGTCACGACTGGTTGAACTTGCCCTGACGCCGCGGGAAGGAAAATGAACGATCGGCAAGCTTGCCCCGAATCCGCAAGCTAGAGGGCATTGCCGACAGGCTTTTGCCTCGCCTGACCCTTAACGCGAGTTCATCCGCCTGACAGGCTTTTAACGCAACAACGGCAAGGGTTTGGGTGTTTTCTGCGCGTCGTTCAAACGACGCAAGAAACAGGAGACACTGATGAATAGGCTGTCCATTCTCGCCGCCGCCGGCCTGCTGGGCCTCGGTCTGGCCGGGGGCGTTACGCCCTCCTTCGCCGAGTCGATCGCGTCCTGCCAGTCGACGGCGGTGAACTCTTATGCCGGCGACACCCATTCCCCGATCAACGACCAGTCGGGGACTTTCGCGGCGGCCCTCAAGGAAAAGGGCATCCAAGCCACCAATGTGCAGGATTGGGGCGGCTGCGTGAAGGCCGACGTGGTTGAGAAGAATGGCCATGTGGCCCAGGAATTCTTCGATCCCGCGACGCTGCAGCGCCTGACGGTCAACGGCTGATTTCAATAGGCCGGCGGAAGCTCCTCCCTCCGCCGGCCGGCAAATCGCTTGGCGCCGGTGCGCGTAAAAATCTATATGGAGATCGTGAATTTCTGTTCTTAGGCTGAGCGAGATCGAGATGCGCCGCTTCCTGCCCCTTCTCACCGCGGTCCTTGCCGCCACCCTCTGCACGGCGAGCCTCGCGCTCCCGGCCCGCGCCGCCAGCGTCGCCTCCTGCCAGTCGGAGAAGGTGCGCGGCCCCAACGGGCTCTGGATCGACCGCGTGGAGGTCTTCGCCCAGCAATACGCCATGCGGCTGCGCCAGCTCGGCTACAATGTCGAGCGGGTCGAGCCCTGGGGCGGCTGCGTTCGCGCCTTCATCGACGACGGCGGCGGCCGCTCGCATATGGCCTTCTTCGATCCCGACACGCTCGAGGAGCTGTCGACGAACTGACGCTCAATCCTGCGATGCCTCCGCGGCGGCCGGGCGCCTTCCGCGAAACCTGACCACAGCCGGTGTTTCGCCCTCCACGATGAAGGCGAAGCCGTTGGGGCCGAGGGTCAGCCGCTTGCCCTCGAGCGTGGCGCGCTCCGACAGCGCCTCCGGCGCCGCGCCCTCCGGCAGGCCTTCGACCGTCACCGTCACCGCATGCGGCGACAGGTTGAACACCACTACCATCCCCGCATCGGCCGACATGCGCCGGAACGCCAGCACCGGCTCGGCGACCCGGAAGAAGGCGATATCGCCCGTGACCATCACCGCGCGGCTGCGCCGCCAGGCAATCAGCCGGCGGTAATAGCCGAGCAGCGAATCCGGGTCGGCTTCCTGCCGCGCCACGTTCAGCGCCGCCTGCGGCTCCTTGACCGGCAGCCAGGGCTTGCCGGTGGTGAACCCGTTCGGCGGCTCGCCCTCCTCCCAGGGAATGGGGGTGCGGCAGCCGTCGCGGCCCTTGTATTCCGGCCAGAAGCGGATGCCCGGCGGGTCGGTCAGTTCCTCGAACAGCATGTCGGTCTGCGGCAGGCCGAGCTCTTCGCCCTGATAGAGGCAGACCGAGCCCTTGAACGACATGAGCAGCGCCGCCGCCTGCCGGCCCAGCGCCATCGGGCTCTCGCCATGGGCCGCCCAGCGCGTGATGTGCCGCTCGACATCATGGTTGGAAAAGCTCCAGCACGGCCAGCCATCCTGGCTCGCCGCGAAGAATTCCTCGATCCGGGTGCGGAAATGCCCGGCCGAAAATTCCTCGCCCAGGAATTCGAACGAATAGCACATGTGAAGCTTGTCGCCGCCCGATGTGTATTCGGCCATCAGCGGCACCGCCTTGTGGCTGTCGCCCACCTCGCCGACGCTGGTCGTCTCGGGGAAGCGGTCGAGCAGCTCGCGCACCCGCTTCAGGAAGCCGGTGTTTTCCGGCTGGCTCTTGGAAAAGCGGTGCTCCTGCATGTCATAGGGATTGATGGCGTAGGGCAGGTGCTCCGGGCGCCGCACCGGCGGATTGTTCCTCAGCTGCGCGTCGTGGAAATAATAATTGACGGTATCGAGCCTGAACCCGTCCACCCCGCGTTCCAGCCAGAAGCGCATGACGTCGAGCACCGCATCCTGCACCGCCGGGTTGTGGAAGTTGAGGTCCGGCTGGCTGACCAGGAAATTGTGCAGGTAATATTGCCGCCGCGCCGGGTTCCATTCCCAGGCGCGCCCGCCGAATACCGATGGCCAGTTGTTGGGCGGCGTGCCGTCGGGCCGCGGGTCGGCCCAGACATACCAGTCCGCGCGCGCATTGGTCTTGTTGACCCGGCTTTCGCGGAACCAGGGATGCCGGTCGGACGAATGGCTCAGCACCTGGTCGATGATTACCTTGAGCCCGAGATCATGCGCCTTGGCGATGAGCGCGTCGAAATCCTCGAGGCTGCCGAACAGCCGGTCGATGTCGGTATAGTTGGAGACGTCGTAGCCCATGTCCTCCTGCGGGCTCTCGAAGATCGGCGACAGCCAGATGGCATCGACCCCGAGCCGCGCGATGTAGTCGAGCCGGCGCAATATGCCGGGCAGGTCGCCGATCCCGTCGCCATTGGAATCCTGAAAGGAGCGCGGATAGACTTGGTAGATCACCGCGCCGCGCCACCAATCCGACATCGATTTTTCCTTGCGAGGTTCGCGTTGCGACTGGATTCCGGCCTTCGCCGGAATGACGGCGTGAATTTGGACCGGCCGGCAACGTGACCCGACGTCATTCTCGCGAAGGCGGGAATCCAGTTTGTCGCCGCACCCGGACCATGAGTGAGATGTTAGTCCTTGAGAATGGTTTCATGGCAAGGCCTTGCGGGGACAGGCAGCAAATTCCACCCACCTGTCCCCTCGCCCCTCTGGGGAGAGGGCTAGGGTGAGGGGTAGCCGCGCGCTCAGGTCGCGCCGCGTGGCTACCCCTCACCGCCCTGCCGGGCACCCTCTCCCCAGAGGGGCGAGGGTTGTTCTCATACCACCGGGCTGAGCAGCGGATCGCCGTTGAAATGGGCGACGAGATTATCCACCACGAGCTGCCCCATCAGATCCCGCGTCTCCGTCGTCGCGCTGCCCTGGTGGGGGGAGAGGACGACGTTGTCGAGCCCGAACAGCGCCTCGGGCACGTTCGGCTCGTTGGCGAAGACGTCGAGCGCCGCGCCCTTGATGCCGCCGGCCTGCAGCATCTCGACCAGCGCCGGCTCGTCCACCAGCGAGCCGCGGCCCATATTGACGAAATAGCCCTCCGGCCCCAGCGCTTCGAGCACCTGGCGCGAGACCATCTTCTCGGTCGCCTTGCCCCCCGGCGCGATGGCGACGAGCCAGTCGGACTTGGCGGCCATTTCAATGAGGTTGTCGAAATAGGGATAGGGCTCGCGCACCTGCTTGTGCCGGCCGAAATAGAAGACGCGCATCTTCATCGCCTGCGCCCTGAGCGCGACCTCCTTGCCGATCCGCCCCAGGCCGATAATGCCGACCTTCTTGCCGGTCAGCTCGCTCTGCAGCGGAAAGCCGCCCTTGAGCCAGCCGCCCTCGCGCACGAAGCGGTCGGCCTGCGGGATGCGGCGGGCCAGCGCGATCATCAGCCCGATGGTGATCTCGGCCATGGCCTCGTTGAGCACGTTCGGCGTATTGGTGACGCGGATGTTCCGCGCCCTCGCGGCGGCGGTATCGATGGAATCATAGCCGACCCCGAAATTGGCGATGATCTCGAGCCTGGGCAGCCTGTCCATCAGCGCGGCATTGACGCCACCCCCGGCGATGCCGCGGATGCGCGGGCCGATTTCGGCCAGAAAGGCATCGCGGTCGGCCGCCTCGAACAGTCTGTGCGCCGTGAAATGCCGCGCCAGCGCCTCCATGCAGCTCTGGTGCAGCCGCGAGGTGATCAGGATGTCCTCGGGAATTCTCGCCCCCTGAAGTCTTGTGGGTTTCCGACGGTTCTAGCTGCGCCGCTGATGACTGTCACCCGTTCCAAAGGCAACGATTTGACGAGTCCACGCCGCCAAGGTGACAGCCGCGCCCTTGCCTGTTATGCAATCGATTACAAAACTTGGGAGGAAGCGATGTTTTCCATGAGCCGGCAGGACTTCGGTCCGAACTTCACCTTCGGCGTCGCCACGGCGAGCTACCAGATCGAGGGCGCTGCCGATGCCGATGGCCGCGGTTCCTCCATCTGGGACAGCTTTTCCCAGACCCCCGGCAATGTGAAGAACGGCGATACCGGCGCCACCGCCGACGATCATTATCACCGCTGGCCGTCCGACCTCGACCTGATCCGCGACGGCGGCTTCGACGCCTATCGCTTCTCGATCGCCTGGCCGCGCCTGCTGCCGGAAGGGACGGGCGCGGTCAACCAGAAGGGTATCGATTTCTACGACCGGCTGATCGACGGCATGCTGGAGCGCGGCATCAAGCCCTTCCTGACGCTTTACCATTGGGACCTGCCCTCGACCCTGCAGGACCAGGGTGGCTGGATGAACCGCGATATCGCCGGCTGGTTCGGCGAATATGCCGCCCTCTGCGGCCGCCATTTCGGCGACCGGGTGACGGCCGTCGCCACCATCAACGAGCCCTGGTGCGTCGCCTTCCTCAGCCACTATCTCGGCGTCCATGCGCCGGGCTATCGCGACATGCGCGCCACGGCGCGGGCCATGCACCATGTGCTCTTCGCCCACGGCACCGGCGTTGCGGCCCTGCGCGCCGAGGGCGTCAAGAATATCGGCATCGTCACCAATCTGCAGAAGATCGAGCCCGCCGATGACACGCCCGAGACGGCCAAGGCCCTCGAGCTCTTCGACGGCATCCATAATGGCTGGTATCTCGGCGGCATCTACAAGGGCGAATACCCGGCGCCGGTCGTCAAGCATTTCGAGCGCTATCTGCCGGCCGGCTTCGAACGGGACATGCCCACCGTCTCGGCGCCCCTCGACTGGGCCGGGGTGAATTACTATTCCCGCACGCTGGTCGCCGCCGATCCGGGCGGCGCGGAGCCGTTCCGGACGGTGCCGGGCGATCTCGAGCGCACCGATATCGGCTGGGAAATCTACCCCAGGGGCCTCACCGACCTGCTGGTGCGGGTGTCGCGCGACTATACCAAGGTGCCGATCTACATCACCGAGAATGGCATGGCCGAGATCGATGGCGACGAGGACCCCCGCCGCGTCACCTATTACGACGACCACCTCAAGGCCGTGCTCGACGCCCGCGCCGCGGGCGCCGACGTTCGCGGCTATTTCGCCTGGTCGCTGCTCGACAATTTCGAATGGGCCGAGGGCTATTCCAAGCGCTTCGGCCTTGTCGGGGTGGACTACGAAACCCAGGAGCGGCGGCCGAGGGCATCCTACCGCGCCTTCCAGGGCATGCTGCACAATTCGCCAGGCATTCGCCTGGACTGATTTTTCGATGTGGCGAGTTACGGCGCGCGCTGCCCACCCTTGGAGGCTCCCTTCGGTCGCACCTCAGGATGAGGTCGAATTTTGCTTTTACCGACCTCATGGTGAGGTGCGAGGCGAAGCCGAGCCTCGAACCATGGGCAGCGCGCGTGGCGAGAGAAACTGGATGCCCGCCTTCGCAACAAACGCCGGCGCGCGTTGAACCCCCACCCGGCTGCCGCCACCCTCCCCAAAAGGGGGAGGGAGAAAAGCGCTCCCGACCTCCCTGCATCGCAAGTGCGCTCCGATTGACGGCCCAGCCCGCCCCTCGCTAGAACAGCGCAGCCAAAGCGCTTTGAGGACCATCATGACCATCGGCCAGCCATCCGTCGCCCCTCTCACGGCAGGGGAGGCGGACAGTCGTGACTGGTGGCGCGGCGCCGTGATCTACCAGATTTATCCGCGCTCCTTCCAGGACCATAGCGGCGACGGCGTCGGCGACCTGGTGGGCATCACCGAGCGGCTGCAGCATGTGGCGGACCTCGGCGCGGACGCGATCTGGCTCTCGCCCGTCTTCACCTCGCCGATGAAGGATTTCGGCTACGATATTTCCGATTACCGCGACATCGACCCGGTCTTCGGCACGCTCCACGATTTCGACCGGCTGGTCGAGAAGGCCCATTCGCTGGGGCTGAAGGTCATCGTCGACCAGGTGATCTCGCACTCCTCGGACCGTCATCCCTGGTTCGCCGAAAGCCGCTCGAACCGCGTCAATCCCAAGGCGGACTGGTATGTCTGGGCCGATCCCAAGCCGGATGGCACGCCGCCCAATAACTGGCTCTCGATCTTCGGCGGCTCGGCCTGGGCCTGGGACAGCCGGCGCATGCAGTATTACCTGCACAATTTCCTGGTCAGCCAGCCCGACTTCAACTTCCACAATCCCGAGGTGCAGCAGGCGCATCTGGACGTCATGCGCTTCTGGCTGGAGCACGGCGTCGACGGCTTCCGCCTCGACACGGTGAATTTCTACTTCCACTCCAAGGGGCTGGAATCCAATCCGGCGATCCGGCCGGAGGAATTCAACGACACCACCGCCCCGGCGGTGAATCCCTATAATTTCCAGGAACACCTCTACGACAAGAGCCAGCCGGAAAATATCGAGTTCCTCCGGCGCCTGCGGGCCCTGCTCGACGAATTTCCCGGCACCACCAGCGTCGGCGAGATCGGCGACGCGCAGCGGCAGCTGCAGATCATGGCCGAATACACCTCCGGCGACGACAAGCTGCACATGGCCTATACGTTCGATTTCCTCGGCGGCCGCTTCAGCGCCCAGCATTTCAGGCAGTCGATCGCGGTGACCGAGGCGCAGGCGCCGGATGGCTGGGTGTGCCTCGCCTTCTCCAACCATGACGTGGTCCGCCATGTGAGCCGCTGGGCGGCGCCCGAGCACCAGCCGGCGCTCGCCCGCCTGGCCCCGACCCTGATCATGGCGATGAAGGGGTCGGTGTGCCTCTACCAGGGCGAGGAGCTGGGCCTCACCGAAGCCGAGCTCGCCTTCGAGGACCTCGTCGATCCCTATGGCATCGAGTTCTGGCCGGAATTCAAGGGCCGCGACGGCTGCCGCACGCCCATGGTCTGGCAGGCGGCGGCCCATCTCGGCGGCTTTACGACCGCGCCGCGCGCCTGGCTGCCCGTGCCCGCCGACCATCTGCCCAGGGCCGTCGACGTGCAGCTCGCGGCCAACGATTCCGTGCTCACCCATTATCGGGCGACCATCGCCTTCCGCAAGCGGCACAAGGCGCTGGTGCGCGGCTCGATCGCCCTGCTGGATGCGCCGGACGGCATTCTCGCCTTCACCCGCGCGCATGAGGACGAGACGCTGCTCTGCGTCTTCAACATGGGCACCACCGACGCCACCTACGGCATTCCCGCCGGCCTCATGCCCCGCCCCGTCGACGCCCCCGGCTCGCTCGCAGGCCCCACCGACGGCATCCTGCTCATGCCGCCGATGTCGGCCTATATCGGGGCGGTGTAGCCCCTCACCCGGCGCTCCGCGCCACCCTCTCCCGCGTGCGGGAGAGGGTGCCGGCAGGCGGGTGAGGGCCTATGGCTCCTCATCCGTGTTCGGCATCGGCGCCGGCCCGGTGGTCTCGGGGCTGGTGTCGCTCAGCCAGCGGATGGGGGCGAGGACGCAGCTTTCGACGGGGGCATCGGCCCACATGCCGGTGAGCCCGGCATTCCAGGCGCCATAGCGCGGGCTCCCGTCGGGGCCCCTGCCGGTGACGACCAGATAGCCGGCCTTGCCGCGCACCTGGTCGAGGAGGCGCGGATCCGGCACGTCGGGATAGCCGTCGAGCTCATTGTCGAGCAGCGCCGCGATGCCGGTCGCCGGATCGTGCACGAAAATGAAATCGGCCACCGTGATGCGCGGGTGCCGCCCCCAGTAATCCTCGTTGCGCTCGAGCACGATGGCCTCGCCATCCCGCCATTCGACGAAGGCGAACGGGCCGGTGCCGAGCGGCACCGTTCGGTTGTTGTCGGCGCTCTCGGGCGCCACCATGACGGCGGCGGGCAGGCCGAGATTGCGCAGGAATTTGTCGTCCGGCGCCTTGAGCACCACCCGCGCGGTGAGCGCGTCCGCCGCCATGACGTCCGCGATTCCCTGATAGGCGGGCGCGCCGGCCGCCGCGAGGCGCTTCAGCGAAAACACCACATGGCTCGCATCGAAGCTCGTGCCGTCGTGGAAGCGCGCCTGGTCCTGGAGCGCGAAGCTGTAGGTCAGCCCGTCGTCCGAAACGGTCCAGGACTTGGCGAGGCCCGGCACGACCGCGCCCTTTTCGTCGATCAGCGTCAGCCCCTCGAAGATATTCTGGTAGCTCACCGCCAGCGTCGCCGGATCGTCGCCCGCCGTGGGATCGAGATGCGGCGGCTGGCTGACGAGCGCGAGGCGGAGCTGGTCCGTCGCGGCCCGGGCCGGCGGGATCGGCAACCCCAGGGCTGCCATTGCCGCCGCCCCGCCGAGAACCCGCCGCCGCGTCCACATCCCCGCTACTCCGCCGGTCCCGCCGGTAGCTCCTTCATGCCCACGGCTTTGCCGGCCGGAATGGTCAGCGAGAAGAGCGTGCCCGTCGTCCCCGCCGGATCGACGGCGAGGCTCGCGCCATTGACCGACAGCAGCGCCCGCGTCAGCGCGAGCCCGACGCTGGAGCGCACCGGCGTCAGCGGCTCCCCGTCGCGCCCGACCCCGTCGCGGAACACCACGAAGCGCTCGCCGAGATCGACCACGTTCTGCGCCGAATCCCGGATCTTCACCACCACATTGCCGTCCTCGTCGAGCTGCGCGGCGAGCACCACCGAGCCGTCCTGCGGCGTCTGGTCGACGGCCGAGGCGAGGAGGTTGAGGATCGCCTGCGCCAGCGAGGTGCGGTCGGCGAACACATGCGGCAGCCGCTCGGAAATCGCGCTCCGCACCAGCACGCGCGCCCTGTTGGCGAGCCCGCGGACGCGCAGCACCGCCGAATCGAGCAGCGCCGACAGGTCGAGATCGGTCGGCCGCGGCAGATAGCGCCCGTCGCGCAGGCGCGAGAAATCGTCGAGCTCGTCGACCAGCGCCGCGATCTCGAGCCCGGCGGTCTTGATGTCGCGCGCATATTCGACATAGCGCTGGTTCTCGATTTCCCCGAAGGCCGAGCTGCCGATCAGGTCGGAGAAGCCGATCACCGTGTTGAGCGGCCGCCTGACGCCCCGGCTCAGCCGCTCCAGCAGCCCCGGATCGAGCTCGCCGGCGGGCGCGGGCGGGGGGAGCACCAGCGGGGCGGTATCGGTGCGGCGCAGGAAGCCGAAATAGCTCGAAATAATGCCGGCCTGGCCTTGCGCGAACAGCATGATCTCGGTCCTGGCGTCGCGCCCCTTGAAAGTGATCGACGGCCGTGTCGTCTCGGCGAAGCGCGCCGGCCGCTCGAAAAAGGCGCGCAATTCGTCCGCGTCCTCAGGCGCCGCCAGCGTGGAGACGGGCCGGCCGAGCAATTGGCTCTCCTCCTGCCCCAGGATCATCCGGGCATCGGCCGAGATATGGGTCAAAACGCCGGAGCGCGCCGTTTCGATGAAGCCGTCGGCGCGGGCCGAGGCCAGGTGTTCGGCGAAGGCGCGCACCGCCGCCTCGTGCCCGGTGCGCACTTCGGTGGCGCTCGCCGACAGCATCAGGGCCGGCTTGCCGCGCCAGGAGACCGATTGCAGGCGGGCGGTCACCGGCACCAGCGCGCCGTCGCGCTGCACCAGGTGATTGACCGGGCCGGCCTCGGGCGCCTCGTCGGAAATCGCCGGGAAGATCGCGCCGAGCCCCGCCTGGCGCAGCGCCTCGACCGATTCATAGCCCGTCATCTCGGTGATGGCGCGGTTGGCGAACAGCACCTGCTGGTCGCGGAACACCAATATGCCGAGCGGCAGCCGGTTGAGCACCAGCGTTTCGCCGCCCAGCGTCACCAGCGCGCCTTCCTTGGGCGGCGTGACCGGCAGGCCGGGCGCGCCGGCGCGAGGCTCGCCATTGCCGTTGCCGATCCGGTCGTTGAGGATGCGGCTCAGCTCGTCGAAATTATAGCGCGATACCCGTTCGACGCTTTCGGCATCGGCCTGCACCGGCGGCATTTCCTCCGCCGTCGCCCCGGACGGTTCGGCGGGCGTCGCGACGGTGCCTATGAGGGCGGAATCCTCCGGCGGCGGCACGGCCTCGGCACCCCCGTTCGCCGCCTCGCCGGGTGCGAAGCCGCGGCCGATCACGCGGTAAAGGGCCGGTGCCTCCTGCTCGGGCTCTTGCTTGGACTCGGGCTCCGGTTCCGGCTCGCGCCCCGGTTCGGCGGCGACGGGCGGCATCTGCGCCGGCACCTGCTCGTCCGTGCCGGGCGGCGGCTGGTCGTCGGCGGGGCCGAGCGGGCCGAACAGCGCACCGTCATTGGCCAGGCGGTCGAACAGCGAGGTCAGCCCGCCATTGGGCGAGGGCTTCATCGGCTCGACCCAGGGCTCGTCTTCTTCGCGTCGGGGTGGAGCCGGTGGCGCCGGCGCGATGGGCGCCAGCCCCATGGGCAGCATCGGCTCGACCAGCGGCGGCGCAATCTCCGGCACTGCCGGTGGCGGCGCTGGCGCGGCATTGTCCGCTGCCGCCGCGCCGGCCGGCAGGAACACCAGCAATTCGGCGGCGCCCGGGCCGGCACGCAGGCGCAGCAGCTCGAGCTGCTGGCCGTCCTGCTCGAACCGTCCGCCGTCGCCGGGCAGGGCGCCCCCGGCGGCGCGGCCGGCATAAAGCTCGAGCGCTCGGGGCGATCCCCCCGCCACCTTGCCGCCGGATACCAGCAGGTAGTCGGCGCCCACGGGCAGCAGCGTTTCGGCCATCGGATCGTGCGCCGGCAGGGTCGCGGCGAACTCGGCCGGGATCGCGTCCACATCGACGACCAGCAGCCCGGTCTCGCCGCCCTCCAGCGCCAATGGCGTGCAGGCGCAGGTCGCCGAAACCGGCCGCTCGTCGACCAGGAACTGCATGCGGCTGAGGCTGGCGTGATTGGCCACGCCCAGCCGGATCAGCCGCTGCACCTGCCCGCGCAGCGGCACGGCTTCGCCGGCCACCACGGCGGTCTCGCGCTTGCGCTGCTTGCGGGTGAGAAACCGCGCGGCGGGATTGCGCCAGATCAGCTTCTGGCCATCGGCCGACCACAGCCAGGCGGGCCGGGCATCGGTCCAATGCTCCAGCACGCGGCGCGCTTCCGGCGATTTGATCCAGGAATTGTCCATCGATACCCCGGCCCGGCCTTCCGGCGGCCGGGCCTTCACGCCCAGCTTAACGTTTTCCTAATTATAACGCCCCCGAAACGCGGTCCACCTCCATCGTCCCGTCCCGCCAACCATAAGCGGCAATGGTTACCAGCCATTCGGCTGGACCGGGTTTTTCGACGGGGCGGGGCGGGGTGGCTCTCGAGATAAGGCGTGCCGAAGGAATTGCCGGACGCAATACCACGACCTCATGGTGAGGTGCGACCGAAGGGAGCCTCGAACCATGGGCACCGCGCTCCCTACCTGCCTCCATCGAAAATAAGGAAACTGGATTCCCGCCTAGGCGGGAATGACGTCGCGGTTGGGAGCCGCGCCGCGTCCACCTGCGTCATCCCCGCGAAGGCGGGAATCCAGTTTGAGCCGTCGGTGCGCGCTGCCCACTACCATTCGGCCCTTCGTTATTCCGGCTGCAGCATGGGCCGCACGCGCCAGCCGGTCCCGGTCCTGCCTTTGTCTGGATTCCGGCCTTCGCCGGAATGACGGCGCGGGTGGGGCGCGGTCGTGCCCATTTCCACGGTGTCATTCCGGCGAAGGCCGGAATCCACTCGCGGGCACCAGCCGTCGGTGGAAAGCTGGTCGGATGGCCGAGCCCATCGGATGCCCCCGCGCACCCCACCTGGCCAGGCCGAAAAAATCGGTCCAGCCGAATGGCTGGTCTTGTCAGCGGCGGGAACAGGAAATATGGTCCGCCGCGTTTCAAGGGGCGTCGTTCCCTCCCGGCCTGCCGCCTTAGCTCAGTTGGTTAGAGCGCTAGATTGTGGATCTAGAGGTCCTCCGTTCAATCCGGAGAGGCGGTACCACCCCCGACATACCGAAATTGTCCCCCTTTTCCGTGCCGCATCGGCACGCCGGAGATTTTTCGCCCAGCGCGGCGCCGGGGCAGGGATCGAACCGGCCGAAGCTTGGTTCAGGCACAGCCGGCGCGAAAGCCCCTTCCCGCCGGTGTCGGACGCGGGATCATAATTTTCGTTCCCCCCGCGCCCATCGGACGGCCGGGTTTTCCCTGGCTCGGCCGTCCGTTCCTGCCGGCAAACGAATGAGTTCCGGCGGTCGTTCTATAAAGTTCGAGTTTTCTGCACTTTATCACTACGAGGAACCACCTACGCCCGATTATCCGCATAATTGTATCGAGTCGTGAAGATTAAATGCGGCGTATGGACGTGAGACTATAATTAACTGTATCAACGGTGAGGCAGGATCGAGTCCCGCGGCCAACGCGTTTTCCTAGATGACTATCAAAACGACCATTTCTCCCCAGTCGCCGCACGGCTCGACATCTGCCGGCGCGCGGACAGGGAGCAGCGGCAGGACGGAAGAGCACTTCCGCCGGGCGGCGGCCGCCATTCACCTGGTGCTCTCTCCCGGCGCTACCGCCGAACTGGCGCGCTATACGGAAAGGGCCTTCCCGGCTTCCGAGCCGGCGCGGGACGGATTGAGCTTCGAGGCGCATAACCGGGAAATCGATGCGATCGCCGCCATCCTGTGGCAATGGGGCCATCCCGTCGTGATCAAGGTCATCGATCGGTGAGAAACGCCGCCCGCCTTGTATTGCCTGCCCAATGTCCGAAGCCTGCGCCGCGCCCCGGCCGGCGCGGCATTTTGGCTCGCCGGCCCGGCGGCGATTTCTGCTTGACGCGCGCGCCCTTAAGGCCCATTTGAGGAGCGTCGGCGCACCCCTTCCAGGCGGCGCGGCGGCATCAGCAACAGGACCCGTAACCCCATGCCAAGCGACAGTTCCAGTCGATTGTCTGTGCCGCCCGAGGCATTGCGCTGAACTGACGTTTGCCGGTTCACCGCGCTGCCCGAGGGCGGCGTATTGAGGTGAACCAGATGGAAGATACCCTCGCCATCGTCGCGCCGGAGCGCCCGGCCGATTTCGCGGCCAGCCTGGCCAATGAGCATGTCGCCGACATCGTCGAGCGGCTCAACGGCTTTCCCGAAGAAACCGCCGCCGACCTGATCGGCCTGATGCCGCTCGAGCGCGCCGTCGAGGTGCTCGACCAGCCCGGGCTGGACAATGCTGCCGAGATCGTGGCGCTGCTCGAGGAGGAGCGGGCGGCCGCGATCCTCGAGGGCATGTCGGCCGACCGCCGCGCCGATCTCTTCCGCGAATTGCCCGAGCCGCCGCGCGAGGCGCTGCTGGCCCGGCTGTCGCCCGAGGCGCGCGACGCAGTAAAGACGCTGCTCGCCTATCCCCTGGGCAGCGCCGGCTCGATCATGACGACCGAATTCGTCTCCGTGCTCTCGACGGCCACCGTCGGGCAGACGCTGCACTATATCCGCGTGGTCGAGCGCAGCCGCGAGACGGTCTATTCCATCTATGTGCTCGATTCGAAATCGCGCAAGCTGGTCAAGGCGGTCACGCTGCGGCAGCTGATCGCCGGCGACGCCGATGCCTCGATCCTCTCGCTCGGCCCCTCGCGCAAGCCGATCGTCGCCACCCCGCTGATGGATCAGGAGGATGTGGCGCGGCTGATCTCCAAATACGACCTGCTGGCCGTGCCGGTGGTGGATTCCTCCGGCAAGGTGCTCGGCATCGTTACGGTCGATGACGTCATCGACGCCATCGTCGAGGAGGGCACCGAGGACGCCCAGCGCTTCGGCGGCACCGCGCCATTGGACGAGCCCTATATGGAAATCGGCATTGGCGGCATGCTGAAGAAGCGCGCCGGCTGGCTCGCCGTGCTGTTCCTCGGCGAAATGCTGACCGCCAACGCCATGCAGTTCTTCGAGGGCGAGCTCGAAAAGGCGGTGGTGCTGACGCTGTTCATCCCGCTGGTGATGAGCTCGGGCGGCAATTCCGGCTCGCAGGCCACCTCGCTCATCATCCGCGCGCTGGCGCTGGGCGAAATCCGTCTGCGCGACTGGTGGCGCGTGGCGCTGCGCGAATTGCCGACCGGCGCGCTGCTCGGGGCGATCCTCGGCGTCATCGCCATTATCCGCATCGTCGCCTGGCAGAAGCTCGGCTTTTTCGATTATGGCGAGCACTGGCCGCTGCTGGCGGTGGCCATCGGCTTCGCGCTCATCGGCATCGTCGCTTTCGGCTCGCTCTCGGGCTCCATGCTGCCCTTCATCCTCAAGCGCGTCGGCTTCGACCCCGCCAGCGCCTCGGCGCCCTTCGTCGCCACGCTGGTCGATGTAACCGGCCTGGTGATCTACTTCACCATCGCCTACCTGTTTTTGAGGGGCACTTTACTCTAGCCAGCCCAGCCATTCGGCTGGCCCGATTTTTTCGAGGCGGCCGGGTAGGGTGCGCGTTGCTCATGGTTCGACAAGCTCACCATGAGGTCGGTGAAGCAAACTCGGCCTTGTACCGAGTAAAAGCAAACCCCAACCTCATCCTGAGCCTGTCGAAGGATGGGCAACGCGCACCCTACCTCGCCACACCGAAAATCTCATGAAGTCGAGATAAACTCCCCAACCTCATGGTGAGCTTGTCGAACCATGGGGCCGCGCGCACCCTACCTGCCCACACCGAAAAAATCGGTCAAGCCGAATGGCTTGGCTATTTGGCGAGGCGGAGGGCGGCGAGTTGGTTGGCGATGTCGACGAAGGCCTGCTGCAGATCGCCGGAGGTCTGCGGAAAATAGGCGTCCTCGGGCTTGGAGGCGCAATTGGTGAGGAGCGTGGTGTTGCCGGTCGGATCGCTGGTCTGGTCGGTCGCGAGGCCGATCGTATAGATGGTTATGCCCTGTGCCTTGGCATTGGTGCAGGTGATGCTGAGCCGCCTGTTGATCTCGGTCTCGAAATCGCTGTCTCCCCAGCCCTTATTGCCCATGCGGCCGCGATAGCCGGTCGTGCCGCTCTTGTAGTTGTCCCAGGGATAGCCATAGGACGTGTAGAGGCTGGCCCCGTTCATGCTGGAATCGGCGCTATAGGTGTTCTCGCCGTCCGTCATGATGATCATCACCTTGGAGGTGGCCTGGTCATAGGGACGGCCTTCGGTGAAGGGCTCGCCGGGCGACAGCACCCGAAAGCCCCAGGCGGTGCCTTCCTGGATATTGGTGTTGCCGTTGGCGACCATCGAGTTGATCGCCGAAGTGATGGTGGCCGGGTCGGTGGTCAGCGGCTGGATGGCGCTGACGGGACAGTCGGCGTTGGGCCCGAGCACGCTGCTGGACGGCGTCGCGCCATTATATTTGCACAGCCGCTCCTGCAGCGTCCGCTCTGCGGTCGGCTTGGTACCGGAGCACTGGTTCGTGCCGGTGGGATTGTCGGGGATGTAGCTGTTCGAATATTTCGGCCGGCTATAGACCACGGTGTCCGGCTCGTCCGGCGCGAACAGCGGTACGAAATAGGTTTCGGGAAAGCCCGGCTGCGGCGGCGTGTCGTCGGTATCGTAATTCTTGGAGACGCCGTCCTCGATCCGCGCTTCGACGCAGCCGCGCCATTGCAGCGGATTGCCGCTGGAATCCTTCATTTTGTTGAACAGTGCGATGCGGTCGACGCCGGTGGCGGCGGTGTCGCTGTTGTCCGAGGCGAAATTGTCGTTGGCATAGGAGCCGCTGGCGCCTGTCCGGTCGAGCCAGCTATGCGCCAGGGCATAGGTGGCCCCGACATTCACCTCGTCGTTGAACGGCACCAGCGCCATGCTGACGGAATCGTTCTTCGTCAGCCCGGCGACCGAGCTGCCGCAGCCCGTGACGCCGTAATAGAGGATATTGGCGGCGCAATTGGCCGAGTCCTTCAGCACGCTCAGCCGCGTGCTGCGCCAGCCGCCGAAGGACGTGCTCATCGAGCCGGAATTGTCGAGCACCAGCGCCACCTCGAGGTTGAGCTTCTGGCGCGTGGCGACGGATTCGATCTGTGCCGTCAGCGTGTTGACGCCGACAAGGCTGACGAAGTTCATGGGGACCGTAATGTCCGCGCTGAAGGTCAGGGAGCCGGCGCTGGTGTCGAGCACGGGCGTCGCCACATGCACGCAGGGCGGCGGGTTGTCGTGGCCGCTCGCGCCGCAATCCTTCCAGGTGGTCGTGGCATCTGCCAGCCGGTTGACCAGCAGCGCCTGCGCTTCGGTCTGCAGCTTGCTGGCGCTGTCGGTATAAATGGTGGGCTGCAGCGCGAGCGCCGCGGCGTCGAGCGCCACCTGCGCCTTGGTCCGCGACTGCTGCATCGAGGTGAAATCGACCACCGCGCCCGACATGGCGACCAGCACGATCGCCATGATGGCGAAGATCATGGCGAAGGCGCCGCGCTCGTCGCGGCCGAAGCGGTGGATCAGGCTCTGGAAACGGCGCATCGGACGGCCCTGGCTTTCCCGGAGCCCCGGATTTTCCCGTAGGTCTCCGGCCGCCAAGATGCCCGAAATTCCTAACTAAAAGACAATGACCTTCGCACCAATTCGCGCACGACCGTAGAGATCGATCACATCTGCGTTGGTCATGCGGATGCAGCCCGAGGACACGTCCTGCCCGATGGTCCAAGGCTCGTTGGTGCCGTGGATGCGGTAAAGCGTCTTGCCGATATAGAGGGCGCGTGCGCCGAGCGGATTGTCGATGCCGCCCTCCATATGGGTGGGAATGCCCGGCTGGCGCTTCAGCATTTCGGCGGGCGGCGTCCAGTCCGGCCATTCGCGCTTGGCGGTGACGGTGTGGACGCCGCTCCAGCTGAACCCGGTACGCGCCGTGCCGATGCCGTAGCGCAGCGCCGTGCCGTCGCCCAGCACGAGATAGAGGAATTTGTGCCCGGTATCGACGATGATCGTGCCCACCCGCTCATGCGTCGGATAGGCGACGATCTGCCGGACGAACACCGGATTGACCCGATAATGCGGCTGGGCGCGCTTGACGATATAGGCCGGCTGGCCCGCGGGATGCTCGTCGGCGAAGGGGAAGGCGTCGATCGGCCGGTTCGGGGCCCAGATCGGCTTGTGGTAATAGGGATCATAGGCGAAAGCCGGCGCCGTCATCGCGCCCACCGCGATCAGCACCGCGGCGCCCGCCGCGGCCTTGAGCCAGAAGGACATGCGCATCTCCCAGGAACGATGTCAGGTCGGAACAGTGTGCGCGCCTGCTGCCAATATCGGGTGAAGCAGCGTGGTTAAAGGAGGATGGATTCCGGCCTTCGCCGGAATGACGTCTGGGTTGGGGCGAGGCGGTGCCGCGCGGCTCCCTCCCCCCTGCGGGGAGGGTGGCGGCAGCCGGGTGGGGGTACGCAACGCGCGCCGGCGTTCGCTGAGAGAACCCCCACCCCTGTCCCCTCCCCGCAAGGGGGGAGGGAGACGAGGTGGCATCGCCGTACTCCAAGCACGTTGTCATTCCCCCGAAAGCGGGAATCCCGCTACAACCGCGCCATTCACCCGGAGCCCGCCATGTCCACCCCAGCCCCCGCCGACGAAAAGCGCCGCTGTTCCTGGGCCGGCAGCGATCCGCTCTATATCCATTACCACGACCATGAATGGGGCCGGCCGGTCACCGACGACAACCGGCTGTTCGAAAAGCTCTGCCTCGAAGGGTTCCAGTCCGGCCTGTCCTGGATCACCATCCTGCGCAAGCGCGAACGCTTTCGCGAGGTCTTCCACGGCTTCGACATCGCCCGCGTGGCGCGGATGGATGACGGCGACATCGAGCGGCTGCTGCTCGATCCAGGCATTATCCGCCATCGCGGGAAGATCGCCTCGACCATCAATAACGCCCGGCGCGCCCCCGATCTGCAGCAGGAATTCGGCTCGCTCGCCGCCTATGTCTGGGGTTTCGAGCCGAAACCCGAGCATCGCCCCGATGCGCTGACGCGAGAGGCGGTCAAGGCCATGACCGAAACCGACGCCTCGCGCGCCCTCTCCAAGGATCTGCGCAAGCGCGGCTGGAGTTTCGTCGGCCCCACCACCTGCTACGCCTTCATGCAGGCCATGGGGCTGGTCAACGACCACGTCGAGGATTGCTTCTGCCGCGCGGAGGTCGAAGCGGCCCGCGCAGCCTTGCGGCGGCCGGGGTAGGGCTACTCCGCCGGGGGCGTGTGGTGCTTGCGATCGGAGCGTCCGTTAGTGCGCACGATCAAATAACCGAAAGCGAGCACCACGAAAGGCATTCCGAGCCAGGCAAAATAATCGAACCAGGTCATCTCAGCGTCCCAAGGATGCGTCTTGCCCATAAATGTAGGCCATAACCGACCGAAAACCAAATGGCGATGGATATGACCTTCAGCCATATCGGAATCGTGCTTGCGCCGGCGACGTCGAAGATCGTCGCGATCAGTGGCGCCACCACACCGGCAGTAATGGTGGAAGAGGCAGGCGAGTTCAGCAAATTCGCCGCGAGCTTGGCTCTCTCGTTTGCGATCAGCGTTGTTTCGTCCATTTGTCAAATGAGGCGGCGACGGCCGATTCCGTCAAGTCCTCCCCACCTCTCCCGCAAGGAGAGAAGGGAATAGGGGAAAGCCCTGCCGGATTACCCTTCTCCCCTCGCGGGAGAAGGTGCCGGCAGGCGGATGAGGGGCCAGCGCGCGCTGCCCATGGTTCGAGGGTCGCTTCGCTCCCACCTCACCATGAGGTCGAAGAAAGAAACTTCTACCTCATCCTGAGGTGCGACCGAAGGGAGCCTCGAAGGATGGGCAGCGCGCGCCCATGGTGCGACGGTCCCCGATCAAGTCCGGCGTCCCACATCAGGGTGAAGTGGTGGTTCTCCCTCCCCCTTGCGGGGAGGGAAGCGGCAGCAGGGTGGGGGTACCCACGCGCGCTGGCGCTTGCAGAAACAACCCCCACCCGACCCCCCACAAGGGGGAGGGAGAACCCGCCCGCTTGCCCCGCGTCCCTCTATCCGCTAGGAACGCCCGCGTATTTCCGGAAAGCATGATGGCCAAATCCAAGCTCATCGAGGCGCGGCTGCCGCGCGGCTTCGTCGATCGGGAGCCGGACGACATCGCCGCCATGGACGCCAT
>DASZUI010000202.1:0-17288 GCA_035547675.1 Devosia sp. | reverse complement strand
CCAAATCCTGGGCATCATCGATTGCTACCTTTTCCAGTCCTGGAGCGGCGACATCGGTTTTCAGCGGCTGGTCGCCCCGAGCTATTTCGGGCAGCCGAGCAACCTTGAAACGATCGAAGCGGCTTTGCCCATGGCGCGCCGCTGCGCCGAGGCGCTGGAGGAGCTGATCGCGGCCCCCTATCTCACTGGCGAAACCTTCGGCCTGGCCGACATCCGCCTGATGCCGCATTTCGACTGGCTCAGCCTGACGCCCGAGGGCAAGGCCATCCTCACCGGCAAGGACAAGCTCACGAATTGGTTCCGCAGCGTAAGCGAGCGTCCGAGCGCCAAGCTCGTCCTGCGGCACTAGTTCAAAGGAGAGTTCCGAGTCGGCTCACTCCCACTCGATCGTGCCGGGCGGCTTGCTGGTGACGTCGTAGACGACGCGGTTGATGCCGCGGACTTCGTTGATGATGCGGGTGGCGGCGCGGCCGAGGAAGGTCATGTCGAAGGGATAGAAATCCGCGGTCATGCCGTCGACCGAGGTCACGGCGCGGAGCGCACAGACGAATTCATAGGTGCGGTCGTCACCCATGACGCCAACGGTCTGGACGGGGAGCAGCACGGCGAAGGCCTGCCAGATTTTGTCGTAAAGGCCGGCCTTCCTGATCTCGTCGAGATAGATGGCGTCGGCGCGGCGCAGGATGTCGAGCTTTTCGGGCGTCACGCCGCCGGGCAGGCGAATGGCGAGGCCAGGGCCCGGGAAAGGGTGCCGGCCGACGAAGCGGTCCGGCAGGCCAAGCTCGCGGCCGAGCGCGCGGACCTCGTCCTTGAACAGTTCGCGCAGCGGCTCGACGAGCTGCATGTTCATGCGCTCGGGGAGGCCGCCGACATTGTGATGGCTCTTGATCGTGACCGAGGGACCGCCGCTGAAGGAGACGCTTTCGATCACGTCGGGGTAGAGCGTGCCCTGGGCGAGGAATTCGGCGCCGCCGATCTTCTTGGCCTCGGCCTCGAAGACTTCGATGAAGAGGCGGCCGATGATCTTGCGCTTGGTTTCGGGATCGGTGACGCCCTCCAGCTCGCCGAGGAATTGCGTCGAGGCGTCGACGTGGACCAGCGGGATGTTGAAATGGTCGCGGAACATGCCCACCACTTCATTGGCCTCATTGAGGCGCATCAGGCCGTGATCGACGAGGATGCAGGTGAGCTGGTCGCCGATCGCTTCGTGGATCAGCACGGCGGCCACCGAGGAATCGACGCCGCCCGAGAGGCCGCAGATCACCCTGCCCTTTCCGACCTGCGCGCGGATTTTTTCGATGGCGCGCTGGCGATAGGCGGCCATGGTCCAGTTCGCGGGGATGCCACAGATATTGTGGACGAAATTCGCGTAGAGCTTTGCGCCGTCGGGCGTATGCACCACTTCGGGGTGGAACTGCACCGCCCAGATGCGCCGCGCCTCGTCGGCGACGATGGCGAAGGGCGCGCCTTCGGAGGTGCCGACGACCTCGAAGCCTTCGGGCAGCGCGGTAACGCGGTCGCCGTGGCTCATCCAGACCTGGTGGCGGCTGCCGAGCTGCCAGACGCCGTCATAGAGCGCGGAGGGCTTTTCGACCTCCACCTCGGCGCGGCCGAATTCGCGGCCCTCCTCATTGCCCCGCTCCACCACGCCGCCCAGCGCCTTGCAGAGCGCCTGCTGGCCGTAGCAGATGCCGAGAATGGGCAGGCCGGCGGAAAGGATCGCCGGGTCGATATAGGGCGCGTCTTCATCGAGCACCGAGGCCGGACCGCCGGAGAGAACGACGCCGCGCGGCTTCAGGGCCGCGAGCGCCTTGCCGGCGCTCGCATAGGGATGCACCTCGCAATAGACGCCGGCCTCGCGGATGCGGCGCGCAATGAGCTGCGTCACCTGCGAGCCGAAGTCGATGATGAGGATGGAGTCTTGGGCAGGCTGGGGGTTCATGGCGAGCATTTAGCGGTGACCGGCAGATTCCGCAAGCAAGCCGCATCGCCATGGAATGGGCGGGGCGGAGTCGGCGCACCCCAAGGCGCCGACCGCCTCGACATCTGTCCGACCGGGTTCGCTAGACCCGATCCGACCGTTCGCGCCTTCCATTCGGGAAGGCGATAATCTCAGCCTGCGGCCGTCCTGGCCGGTATTGCAGTTCTTCGATAAAATCGATCATCACGTGCAGGGCCTGCCGGAGATGGAAAGTATCGCCATCGTCGACAGAAAGTATGTTCCACGCCTGCTCAAGATGATCTTTCACAAGAACATAAGATCGATTCATCTCTTCCTCCGTTAGTCGGCACAGGCGCCTCGCACCGCGCCGAATCGTTCAACGACGATGCGAAACGCGCGAAGGGTGGGCCGATAGGCTTAGCGAGCTATTGCCCGGATCGGCCCAATTTCATCCAATTGCGGCGGATCGCGGCAGGTGCCTGAGTTTACGAGGGAATTCCCTTCCGTCCGCCGCGCGAATAGTGGGGAAAAATCTTTGCGTACGGAAATGTCCCGAGGGGGAAAAACTGGATTCCCGCCTTTGCGGGAACGACGCTGGGGTTGGGGCACGGCTGTGCCTCGCTTACCTCGTCATTCCCGCGCAGGCGGGGATCCAGTTTGGCAGCTTTATCGGCGCTGGAGCATGGCGATGAAAAATCCATCCGTGTCCGTGCTGCGAGGCGTGAGCAAGAGGCCATGTCCCGCCTTGCGGGGCGCGTCGATCTCGGGGAAGTGCTGTTGCCAGGCGGCAGCCATGTCCGTGGGCGCGAAGTCCGGATGGCCGGCCAGGAAGGCGGCGACCTGTTTCTCGTTCTCGTCGGCGAGGATCGAGCAGGTGATATAGACCAAATGGCCGCCCGGCTTCACGAAGCGGGAGCCCTCCGCCAGCACGGTGCGCTGGTCGACCGTACGCTGGGCAAGCTGGTCGAGGCCGAGCTTCCACTTGGCATCGGGCCGGCGGCGCCAGGTGCCGCTGCCGGTGCAGGGCGCATCGATCAGCACGCGATCCATGCGGCCGGCGAGGTCCTCGAGCGCGCCGGGCTCGGGCGCGCGAACCTGAGCATTGCGCACGCCATTCCGCTTGAGCCGCTCATAGATCGGCGCGAGGCGCGGCCGTTCGCTGTCATAGGCGAAGATCTGGCCCTTGTTGTTCAT
The DNA here is from genome assembly GCA_035547675.1 of Devosia sp. Classification (GTDB taxonomy): domain Bacteria; phylum Pseudomonadota; class Alphaproteobacteria; order Rhizobiales; family Devosiaceae; genus DASZTU01. The sequence continues at coordinate 14,152 of DASZUI010000202.1, read as the reverse complement.
CGCCGCGGCCATGGCGAGCGTCTTGCCGCCGGCACCGGCGCAGAGGTCGAGCACCTGCTCGCCGGGTGCCGCGCCGGCCAGCAGCGACACGATCTGGCTGCCCTGGTCCTGCACCTCGAACCAGCCTTTGAGGTAGCCTTCGTCGGACTGGATGTTTGGCGTGCGCGCATCGCGGGCGCCGGCGGGGAAGCGCACGCCGACGGGCGAGATGGCGGTCGGCTCGGGCGAGAAGCGCGCAAGCCCCTTCATCACCCGGTCCCGGCTGGAGCGCAGCGTGTTGACGCGAAGGTCGAGCGGCGGCCGGCCGGCCATCGCCTCGCCCTCGGCCACCCAGTCGTCGCCGAAGCTCTGCTCCAGACGGGAAACCGTCCATTCCGGCACATTGGCTACGATATGCTGCGGGGCGTCGGCGGGCGATGCCTCGGCCAGCCTGCCGATTTCGTCCGCCGTCAGGGCGGCGGGCGCGTGCGCATCGCCCCCGAAGGCGGCCGCGAGCGTCTCCGGCGTCTCGCCCCAATCGTGGACGGCAACCGACAGCACCAGGGCGCGGGGGCTATCGCTGCCCATGCGCCAGGCATGGGAGGCGCGGCGGCGCAGCGCGTCATAGACCAGATTGCCGATGGCTGCCCTATCGCCGGCGCCCGCGAAGCGGTTGTTGAGGCCCCAGGACTTCAGCGCCTCGCTCACCGGACGATGCCGCGTCTCGATTTCGGCCAGAACCTCGATTGCCGCCGCCAGCCGTCCCGCCAACCGCATCAGTTGCCGCCGCGATAGTTCGGGCTTTCGCGCGTGATCGACACGTCGTGAACGTGGCTCTCGCTGAGGCCGGCGCCGGAAATCCTGACGAAGACCGCCTCCTTGCGGAATTCCTCGAGCGTATGCGCGCCGGTATAGCCCATGGCGGCGCGCAGGCCGCCGGCGAGCTGGTGCAGCACCGTGCCGGCGGACCCCTTATAGGGCACCTGCCCTTCGATACCTTCCGGCACGAGCTTCAGCTGATCGCGCACCTCCTGCTGGAAGTAGCGATCGGCAGAGCCGCGCGCCATGGCGCCGACCGAGCCCATGCCCCGATAGGATTTATAGGACCGCCCCTGGTAGAGATAGATTTCGCCGGGGCTCTCGTCCGTGCCGGCGAGGAGCGAGCCGACCATGGCGCAGGACGCGCCGCCGGCCAGCGCCTTGGCCAGGTCGCCGGAAAATTTTATGCCGCCATCGGCGATGACCGGCACGCCCTGCTTGTCCGCTTCCTCGGCACAGGCCATGACGGCGGCCAATTGCGGGACGCCGACACCGGCGACGATGCGCGTGGTGCAGATCGAACCCGGCCCGATGCCGACCTTGATTGAATCCGCGCCGGCGCCGATCAGCGCCTTGGCGGCCTCCGACGTCGCCACATTGCCGGCGACGATGCGCGTGGAATTGCTCTCGCGCTTCACGCGCTCCACGGCCTGGCTGACATGGATGGAATGGCCATGGGCGGTGTCGATGACGAGCAGGTCCACGCCGGCCTCGATCAGCGCCATGGAGCGTTCGAAACCCTTGTCGCCAACGGTCGAGGCGGCCGCGACGCGCAGGCGCCCGCCGGCGTCCTTGACGGCGTCGGGATTGAGCTGTGCCTTCTCGATATCCTTGACGGTGATGAGGCCAACGCACTGGCCATTCTCGTCGACCACCAGCAGCTTTTCGATGCGGTGCTGGTGCAGCAGCCGCTTGGCGTCCTCCTTGGAGACGCCGTCGCGGACCGTCACCAGATTGTCGCGCGTCATCAGCTCGGAAATCTTCTGCCGCTCATTCGAAGCGAAGCGCACGTCGCGATTGGTGAGGATGCCGACGAGCCGGCCCGTCACCCGCCCGCCGGTGCCGCCATTGCTGACGACCGGAATGCCGGAAATGCGGTTCGCCTTCATCAGCGCGAGCGCATCGGCAAGGGTGGCGTCAGGGCCGATCGTGATGGGATTGACCACCATGCCGCTCTCGAACGACTTCACCTGCCGCACCTGCTCCGCCTGCTGTTCGGGCGTGAGGTTGCGATGGATGACGCCAAGGCCGCCGGCCTGGGCCATGGCGATCGCCATTTCGGCTTCGGTGACCGTGTCCATGGCCGCCGAAATGATCGGGATGTTCAGCTCGATGTCGCGGGTGACGCGGGTCCGGATGTCGACATCGGTCGGCAGCACGTCCGAAAAGGCGGGCTGCAGCAGCACGTCGTCGAAGGTCAGGGCGGCATCGCCGGTTATGGAAGTAACGATCTTGGCCAAGGAGAAATCCCTTCCCTTCCGAAACGGTTCAGAAATAGCGGAAGCCCGCTCGATGCGACTCGTCGCCGTCGAGCGGGTTGGCGAGGGTCCTTAGCACCCCCCGCCCCGCTTGGCCATCCCCCCGGTTCGGGCGGCTCCATGAGCGCGGGTAGGCGGGGCAGCCCCCCGCGATCATCGGCCCCTGGCTTGGCGAAAAAATCGACCCAACCGGGCGGCGACGTTAGAAGTTTGAAACTGTGACCAGTTAAGGATTGCCACGCCTCTACAACGGTACTAAGCGAAAACCATGCTCTCGCGGCACATTCGTTTGCCGCGCGAATCCCGGACCCGACGTGATTAGGATAACCCCTCTCATCCTGGCGGTCGCTCTGTTCATGGAACAGATGGACTCCACGGTGATCGCCACCTCTCTGCCCGCCATCGCTGCCGATATCGGCACGTCGCCCGTCGCGCTCAAGCTGGCGGTGACCTCCTACCTCGTCGCCCTCGCCATCTTCATCCCGATCTCCGGCTGGATGTCGGACCGATTCGGCGCCAAGAACATCTTCCGCATGGCGATCGTTGTGTTCGTGCTGGGCTCGGTCGCCTGCGGCTTCGCCCATTCGATCCAGGAATTCGTCTTCGCCCGCTTCTTCCAGGGCATAGGCGGCTCGATGATGACGCCGGTGGGACGGCTTCTGCTGGTGCGCGGCACGCCGCGCAACGAGCTCGTCAATGCCATGGCGTGGCTGACCATCCCGGCGCTGCTGGGGCCGATCACCGGACCGCCGCTCGGGGGCTTCCTTACCACCTATTTGTCCTGGCACTGGGTGTTCTGGATCAATGTGCCCATCTCCATTCTCGGGCTCATCCTCGTCACCAAGTTCCTGCCGGGGGGCGAACCGCGCAGTCCCCGGCCGATCGACTTTCCCGGCTTCGCCCTTTCGGCGGTCGCCTTCACCGGCCTGGTCTTCGGCATGTCGGTGATCTCGCTGCCGGCGCTGCCCATCTATTACGGCTACATCACCATCGCGGTCGGCGCCGTCACCGCCGTCGCCTATCTGTGGCACGCCAACCGGGCCAAGTTCCCGCTGCTCGACCCCAAAATGCTGCGCTATCCGCTGTTCCGCGCCGGTATCACGGGGGGCTCGAATTTCCGGGTCGGCATCGGCGCCCTGCCCTTCCTCCTGCCGCTGATGCTGCAGCTCGGCTTCGGGCTCACGCCGTTCCAGTCCGGCCTCATCACCTTCGTGACGGCGGTGGGCGCCTTCTCCTCGAAATTCGGCGCGCAGCGCGTCTTCCAGCGCTACGGCTTCCGCAGTGTGCTGGGGCTCGGCACCCTGATTTCCTCGATCTTCATCGGGGTCAACGGCTTCTTCACGCCCACCACGCCGCAATGGGTGATCATGGCGTGCCTGCTGGTCGGCGGCATCATCCGGTCGACCTGCTTCACCGGCGTCAACGCCATGGTGTTCGCCGACATCGAGGAGGCGGATACGAGCCAGGCCACGGCGATCAACTCGGTGGCGCAGCAGATTTCGCTCGCGACGGGCGTGGCGGTCGCAGGTGCCATCCTCGACATCTCCAGCAATATGCATGGCGGCAATCTCAGCCTGTCTGACTTCCACATCGCCTTCTTCATCGTGGCGATCGTGTCGGCGCTGTCGAGCTTCACCTTCTTCCGCTTGCCGCAGGACGCGGGCGCCGAAGTCTCGGGCCATCACGGTGGCCCGGCGCTGGCCAAGGATTGAGCGAACGGCAATGACTACACAGGCCGAAGGATCGTTGTGGCGCCGGATCGCCCCGCCGGTCGTGCCGGTGATCCTTGCCGTGTCGCTGTTCATGGAAAACATGGACTCGACGGTGATCGCGACCTCGCTCGCCGCGATCGCCACCGACATCCATAGCGATCCGATCGCCCTCAAGCTCGCCCTCACGGCCTATATGGTGGCGCTCGCGATCTTCATTCCCATTTCGGCCTGGGCGGCGGACCGCTGGGGCGCGCGCAACGTGTTCCGCGGCGCCATCGTCGTGTTCATCCTCGGCTCGGTCGCCTGCGCGGCATCCAATTCGCTGTGGACCTTCGTGCTGTCACGGCTGCTGCAGGGGTTCGGCGGCGCCATGATGACTCCCGTCGCACGGCTGGTGCTGGTGCGCGTGACGCCGCGAAGCGATCTCGTCAACGCCATGGCGTGGCTAAGCATTCCGGGTCTCATCGGCCCTATCGTCGGACCGCCGATCGGCGGCTTCATCACCACCTATCTTTCCTGGCACTGGATCTTTTTGATCAACGTGCCGATCGGCCTGCTGGGCGTGGTGATGTGCACGCTGTTCCTGCCGGATTGGAAGCGCAACGAGCCGCGACGCATGGATTTTCCCGGCTTCTTCCTGTCCGGTTCGGCCTTTGCCGGCTGGGTGTTCGGCATCTCCGTGCTGACGCTGCCGGCGCTGCCGATTTATTTCGGCTTTGCGGCGCTGATCGCCGGCTGCATCCTCTGGGTGCTCTATCTCGGACATGCCAAGCGGACGGAATATCCGATCCTCGACCTCAAGCTCTTCCGCTTCCCGCTGTTCCGCGTGACGGTGATCGCGGGCACCTTCTACCGGCTGGGCACGGGCGCCATGCCGTTCCTGTTCCCGCTGATGCTGCAGCTCACCTTCGGCATGACGCCGTTCCAGAGCGGATCGATCACCTTCGCGACGGCGGTCGGCTCGTTCTCGGCAAAGTTCGTGTCCGAGGCGATCATCGAGCGGCTCGGCTTCCGCATGGCGCTGGTGATCGCGACCTTCCTGTCGGTCGCGGGCATTTTCGCCATGGGGCTTTATACGCCGGCGACGCCGCTGCCGCTGATGATGGTGCTGCTCGTCATAACAGGCTTCTTCCAGTCGGTGTTCTGGACCTCGACCAACGCCTTCACCTTCGCCGACATCGACGATCGCGACGCCGGGCAGGCTACGGCCATCAGCCAGGTCGCCGTGCAGCTCTCGCTGGCCTCGGGCGTGGCCCTGGGCGGCGGCGTGCTCGAGGGCGTGCGGCTGCTGCATGGCGGCGAGCCGCTGCTCGGCGATTTCCACGTCGCCTTCTATGCGATCTCGGCTGTGGCCATTGTCTCGACGCTCATGTTCTACCGCCTGTCCAACACTGCCGGCAGCCATCTCGTCCATGGCCACGCCATCGAGGCGGGCGCAGCCGAGTAGCCAGCCATTCGGCTGGACCGGATTTTCGGTGTGGGCAGGTAGGGCGCGCGTGGCCCATGGTTCGACAGGCTCACCATGAGGGCGGTGAAGGTTCCACATTTCGATGCGGACAGGTAGGCGCGCGCGGCTGGATTCCGGCCTGCGCCGGAATGACCCTGTGGAATTGGCCAAGGTTTCACCCGATATCTCGGCGTCATTCCGGCGAAGGCCGGGGCACCCAACCCAGCCCGGCCTACCCCCTGAACCCCTTCGCCACCAGATAGGTCTCGGCGCTCTCGCTGCGGGAAGCGGGGGGCTTGGCGTGGAGCGTGGTGGCGAAATGCTGCTTCAGCAGGGCGAGCAGCTCGTGCTCCGTGCCGCCTTGGAAAACCTTGGCGACGAAACTGCCGCCCGGATTGAGGATCTGGACGGCAAAATCGGCGGCGATTTCGACCAGGTGCACGATCCTGAGGTGATCCGTCGCGCGGTGCCCGGTCGTCGGCGAGGCCATGTCGGACAGCACCAGATCGGCCTTCCGCCCGCCCAGCGCATCGATCAGCATCTGCGGGGCGTCGTCCTCGGTGAAATCCTTCTTGAGCAGGATGACGCCGGGGATCGGGTCCATGTCGAGATAGTCGATGCCGACGACCAGTGGATGCTCCTCGGTCGAGCCCACCGCCTTGGCGGCGACCTGCGACCACCCGCCCGGCGCGGCGCCCAGATCGACGACACGGTTGCCGCGGTGCAGGAGCTTGTATCGCTCGTCGAGCTCGAGCAGCTTATAGGCGGCGCGGGAGCGATAGCCCTCGGCCCGGGCCCGCGCCACATAGGGATCGTTGAGCTGGCGCTGCAGCCAGAGCGTGGAGCCGATCTTGCGGCCCTTGGAGGTCTTGACGCGGACCTTGAGGTCGCGGTCCGAGCGGCGGCCGCCGCCCGAGGGGGCCTTAGCCATTGGCCTTCTCTCCGGGGCGAGGCGGATTGCGGTCGGCATCCATCAGCGAAATCAATATTCCCTCGCGCAATCCGCGGTCGGCGACCCGCACGCGGCTGGTCGGCCACTCGCGGCGGATGGCCTCGAAGATGGCGCAACCGGGAAGCACCAGGTCGGCCCGGTCGCGGCCGATGCAGGCATGGGCCACCCGGCGCTCGAACGGCATGAGGAGCAGCGCTTCTATGGTGGCGCTGACCTCGTCGGCGCTCATCCAGAGTCCATCGACCTTCTGCCGTTCGTAGCGATCGAGCCCGAGATGCAGCCCGGCCAGGGTCGTGACGGTGCCGGAGGTGCCGATCAGGTGCACCGCGTGGTCGTCGATCATCTGGCGGAGCTTGCCGCGGCCGCGAAATTCCCGGAGGTGCTGGGCTACATAGGCAACCATGGCCTCGAAGGATTCCCGCGTGACGTCGACGCCGCCGAAGCGCTCGGCGATCGACACGACGCCGACCGGCAGCGACTGCCAGGAGCGGATCGAGGCGGCCATGCGACCTTGCCGGCGCGGCCGGCCGCCGCGAAAATCGAGCCAGGCCAGCTCCGAGGAGCCGCCTCCGATGTCGAACATCAGCGCTCCATCGGTCTCCTCGTCGATGAGATCAGCGCAGCCGGTGACCGCGAGCTCCGCCTCGGTGCGGCGGTCGACGATCTCGAGCGCGAGCCCGAGCTCGGCCTGCACCCGGTCGAGGAAATCCTGCCCGTTGGTCGCCGACCGGCAGGCTTCGGTGGCGATGAGGCGGGCGCGCGCCGGCTCATGCTCGCGCAGCTTGTTGCGGCAGAGCCGCAGGGCGTCGATGGTGCGCTCCATCGCGGCGTCGCTCAGGCGCCCGGTGGCGGAAAGACCCTCGCCGAGCCGAACGATGCGCGTAAAGCCGTCCAGCACGCGAAAGCTGTGCTGGTGCGGCCGGGCGATCAGCAGGCGGCAATTATTGGTTCCGAGGTCGAGGGCGGCATAGACGGGTCCTCGCGCCCGTCGAGGCGCATTAGGATTGTGCCGCGCCCGCCCGTCCCCGCGACGGCCGCCGGGCGCTCCCGCCCCGGCTGCCTCCCTCCCCTCGCCGGCTCGCTCGGGTGCGGGGCTCCCCGTTTCGCCCGCCAGCGAAGCCGGGGAGACGGACCGATTGGTATCGGTCACCTCAATCTCCGTGCTGCCCGTTCGCTGGATCGAAATTCGTCCGCGCCCGTGGACAGTTGTTCCTGTGTCGCCGATCAAGCTAGTCGAAGCAGCCCGGGCACGCAACACGCCTGACGGGGGCAGCCAAGCCAAGGGCCTTGTTTCGGCTTATGGCTTGGCCATACTGTGCCTAGTCACTTCTGCGGATCGACCATGCTCGGGAAATGCTATCGCGCCATCGGCTTGATGAGCGGCACGTCCATGGACGGCATCGATGTCGCCGCCGTGGAGACGGATGGCGAGCATGTGGTGTGGACCGCTGCGGCGCTGACCGTGCCCTATGCACCCGATGTGCGCCGAGCGCTCGCCGAGGCGATTCGCAGCCCGGACGGCAATGACTATGCCGAACTCGAGCGCGACCTGACGGATCAGCATGTTGCCGCGGTGCGGCAGTATATCGAAACGCTGCCCTCGGAGCGGCGCCATATGGATGTCATCGGCTTTCACGGCCATACGCTGGTGCACCGGCCGGCGAAGCATTTCACGCGGCAGCTCGGCGACGGCAGCCGCATGGCCAAGGCGCTCGGCGTCGACACGGTTTTCGATTTCCGCAGCAATGACGTCGCCGCCGGCGGCGAGGGCGCGCCCTTCGCGCCGGTCTATCACCGGGCGCTGGCGCGCGGCATCGCGCAGCCCGTGGTGTTCGTCAATATCGGCGGCGTCTCCAACATCACCTATGTCGACGGCGACGCCATGCTGGCCTTCGATACGGGGCCGGGCAATGCGCTGATCGACGACTGGATGCTTGCCCACACCGGCACGGCTTACGATGCTAATGGGGCAAGTGCCGCGCGGGGCAAGGTCGACGAGGCGGTGCTGGACAAGCTCCTCGCCAACTCCTATTTCGACCGCAAGCCGCCCAAGTCGCTGGACCGGCAGGATTTTTCTGCCGGGGCCGCCGATGGGCTGTCGCTCGAGGACGGCGCCGCCACGCTCACGGCGTTCACTGCCCGCGCCATCGCCCGATCGGTCGAGCACCTGCCGCGTGCTCCCGCGCAGTGGCTGGTGACCGGCGGCGGGCGCCACAATGGTACGCTGATGCAGATGCTGGCCGACGTTCTGGGCGAGGTGAAGCCGATCGAGGCGATCGGCGCCGATGGCGATGGGCTCGAAGCGCAGGCCTTCGCCTTCATGGCCGTGCGGACGCTGCTCGGCCTGCCGATATCCTTCCCGCAGACGACGGGCGTGCCGCAACCCATGGTGGGCGGCCGGCTCGTCCACGCGGCCTAGATCCAGATCAAGCCGGATGAACCGGCGCCTTCAACGAAACAGGAGAGAACGATGAACTGGCGTTTTGGCAAGATGGCCCGCGCGGGCCTTGCCGCACTCGCGCTGGCTGCGGCGACGACCGCCCTGACCCCCGCCCTCGCCGAGGCCACCACGTTGCAGATGGCGTGGTCGCAGGACGCCACGGGGCTCGATCCGCACAAGCAGACGGCTTTCTCCTCGATCCGGCTGCTCGAGCTGATCTACGAGCCGCTGGTGCGCTCGGATGCGAGCCTCAACACGATTCCGGCGATCGCCAAGAGCTGGACGTTCTCGCCCGACGGCAAGACGCTGACCTTCCAGCTCGATCCCAACGCCAAGTTCTCGGACGGCACGCCGGTGACGCCCGCCGACGTCAAAGCCTCGTTCAACCGCGTCCTCGACGAGAAGACCAGCGCTGCCTCGCGCGCCAACTTCCTCTCGATCGCTTCGATCGATACGCCGGACGACCATACCGTCACCTTCAACCTGTCGCAGCCCGACGTGCCGATCCTGTCGGCGATGACCAGCATCAATGCCGCGATCGTGCCGGCCTCGGCCATTGCCAACAACACGCTCGGCACCAAGGCCGTCGGCTCCGGCCCGTTCGAGCTCAAGGAATGGCAGCCCAATGCCAAGGAAGTGCTGGTGGCCAACCCGAACTGGGCAGGCGGCAAGACGGGCGTCGATGAGATCGACGTGTCGGTATTGCCCGACGAAACCGCGATCCTCGCCGCCATGCGGGCCGGCAAGATCGATTTCGCGCTGATGAACGATCCCTTGGTCGCAACGCTGGTCGATAAGGAGCCCAAGCTGCAGCTCAACCGGGAGCCCGGCCTCAACTACCACGTGCTGCAGCTCAATCCGTCGCGCAAGCCGATGGACAATCTCCTGGTGCGGCAGGCGATTTCCTGCGCCGTCGATCGGCAGGCCGTGCTCGATACGTCCTCGCTCGGCGAAGGCAAGGTGACGGGACCGCTGACCATTCCGGCCTTCGCCTCCGATCCCTCGACCTTGTTCTGCTACAAGCAGGATGTCGCCAAGGCCAAGGATTTGATGAAGCAGGCGGGCCTGGAAAACGGCTTCAGCGCTACCGTGATTGCCGCCACGGGCGAGCCGCCCACGGCTGCCTCGGACGCGCAGGTGCTGCAGAGCCAGCTCGCCGCCATCGGCATCAAGCTCAACATCCAGATGATGGAGCTGAACGTTTATGTCGATCGCTGGCTGAAGGGCGATTTCGACATGGCCGTCGCGGAAAATGGCGGCCGGTCGGACCCTTACACCATGTATGTCCGCTACTGGACGAAGACCGGCAATCTGCTCAAGGTGTCGAACTATGTCGATGATACGCTCGACAGCCTGATGCAGCAGGGCCGCGCCGAAACCGATCCGGCCAAGCGCAAGGTGATCTTCCAGCAGTTCGAGAAGCACCTGGCCGAAATGTCGCCCTGGATCTGGCTCTATGCGGCCAATAATTACACGGCCCAGCAGAAATACGTGAAGGGCTTCGTGCCGACGCCGGCGGGCTCGCTTTTCGGACTGAGCAAGGTCACCGTCGAGAAGTGATGCTCCGGGCCTCGGCGACCGCGTCGCCGGGGCCTATTTGCCGCCCAGCGTATTGAGGACCACTTCGTCGAACTGGCGAATGGGCTCGACATCGGTGAAGGCGCGGATTTCGGCCATCAGTTCGGCCATGGCCGGCGTGCCGAGGCTGGCACCGAACCTTTCGGCCGAGCTCAGCCAGAAGCTGACGAGGCAGGCATAGGGCGGATGGGGCTGGCCCGGCGAATTGCGGCCGACGCGAACCTCATAGCCCAGGCAATTGTCGCCGAGCAGCGCGGCGTAGCGGGGCGCGACGTCGCGCGCATAGCGATCGGCATCGACGGCCTTGCCATCGACCCATGGGTAAACCACCGTTGCGCAGAACATCGGCTGGCCTCCATCGGCCCCCCGGCCTTGGGAACGATGTTTGATAAGCCTGCCGCGCGGCAATTGAATGACGGCAAAAAGGCCAATATGGCTAGCCCATGAATTACGTCGCGCAGCGCCTTCTCGCGTTCCCCGTCATCCTGTTCGGCGTGTCGGTGATCGTCTTCGTCGCCATCCGCATGGTGCCGGGCGATGCCATCACGGCCATGCTCGGCACCGAGGCGGGGCTGCTGACCGACGCCCAACGAGCGGCGCTCGCCTCTTATTTCGGGCTCGACCAACCCTGGATCACGCAATATGGCCGATGGATCGGCGGCTTGTTCCATGGCGATTTCGGCATTTCGGTCACCTATGGGCGCCCGGTGCTGTCGGTCATTCTCGAACACTTTCCGCTGACCTTGGAGCTGGCGATCCTCGCCATGATCATCGCGCTGGTCATCGGCATACCGGCGGGCGTTTTCGCGGCAACGCGCAATGAAAGGCTCTCGGATCTCGTGGTACGCGTCCTCGCCATGCTCGGGCAATCTACGCCGAGCTTCGTGCTGGCGCTGCTCCTGATCTTCGTGCTCTCGGTGGGCTTCGGCACGCTGCCGGCCATGGGCACTTTCATTCCGCTGACGGCCGACCCGGTCGGCAATCTGCTGCAATTGGCGCTGCCGGCGCTGGTGCTCGGCTTCTCCTTCGCAGCATCGGTCACGCGCATCACGCGCTCGGCCATGCTCGACGTGCTGTCGGACGATTATGTGCGGACGGCGCGCAGCAAGGGCGCCTCGGCGGCGAGCGTGGTCTGGAGCCATGCGCTGCCCAATGCGCTGATCCCGGTGGTGACGCTGTCGGGCGTCGAATTCGGCTATCTGCTCGGGGGAGCGGTTATCGTCGAGCAGATTTTTGCGTTGCCCGGCATCGGCCGGCTGACTCTCGAGGCGATCACCCAGCGCGATTATGCGCTGGTCGAGGGCACGGTGCTCTTCGTCGCCCTGCTTTTCATGGTGCTGAACCTGGTCGTCGACCTCCTCTATGCCGTCCTCGATCCGCGCGTCCGGTTGGGACGGGCCCAATGAACCTGTTGCGGGCGCTGTTGCGCCATCCCTCCGGGCGCATCGGCGGCTTCATCATCCTCGTCTATCTGCTGCTGGCGCTCGCGGCGGCCGTCGGGCTCACGCCACACGATCCGATCGCGCAGGACCGGCTGCATCGGCTGAGCCCGCCCGATCCGAGCTTCTGGATGGGCACCGACCTGTTCGGCCGCGACGTGCTGAGCCGGCTGATGGCCGGGATCGAGCAGAGCTTCATCGTGGCGTTTCTGTCGGTCATCATCTCGGCCCTGGCCGGCGTGGCGATAGGCCTGCTCTCGGCCTGGTGGGGCGGATTGTGGGACGGCACGCTGATGCGGCTGATGGATATTCTTCTCGCCTTTCCGGCCGTGCTGCTGGCTCTGCTCATCGTCACGGTGCTCGGGCCCGGCACCTTCACCAGCGTCATCGCCATCGCCATCGTCTATACGCCGATCTTCGCGCGCGTGGCGCGCGGGCCGGCGCTGTCGCTCAAATCGCGGGAATTCGTCGAGGCGGCGCGGACCTTCGGCTCGTCGCAAATCTATGTGCTGACGCGGCATTTGTTGCTCAACCTCGTTGCGCCGCTGACCGTGCAGGTGACGCTGGCGCTGGCCTGGGCGCTGCTGACCGAAGCGGCGCTGAGCTTCCTCGGGCTTGGCACGCAGCCGCCGGCGCCGTCGCTCGGCCTAATGCTCGCCGACAGCAAGAATTTGCTCGAAACCGCGCCATGGCTGATGCTGTTTCCGGGCCTTGCGGTGATGCTCGGCATTCTCGGCTTCAACCTGCTGGGCGACGCGCTGCGCGACATCGTCGACCCGCGCAGCCGGAGGCGGCAGTCGTGAGCGCGCTGCTTTCCGTCCGCGATCTGCATGTCGGCTTCGGCGCGAACGAGGTCGTCCATGGCGTGAGCTTCGAGCTGGACGCCGGCGAGACACTGGCCATCGTCGGGGAATCGGGCTCGGGAAAATCGGTGACGGCGCTGTCGATCAATCGGCTGATCGATTTCGGCGGCGGCCGAATAACCGGCGGGCAGATCGATTTCGCGCTGGCCGACGGGCGCAGCATCGATCTTGCGGCGGCCGGCGAGCGCGAACTGCGGCATATCCGCGGCGGCGAGATCGGCATGATCTTCCAGGAGCCGATGACCTCGCTCAACCCGGTCAAGACGGTGGGCGAACAGATCGCCGAGGCTTTCCGGCTGCATCGCGGGCTGCGCGGCAGGGCGGCCCTGTCGGCGGCACGCGAGATGCTGGAGCGGGTGCGGATCGCCGATGCGGGCCGGCGGCTCGGCTATTATCCGCACCAGCTTTCGGGCGGCATGCGGCAGCGGGTCATGATCGCGATGGCGCTCGCCTGCAATCCGCGCCTGCTCATCGCGGACGAGCCGACCACCGCCCTTGATGTCACCGTGCAGGCCCAGATCATGGCGCTCCTGGCCGAGCTCCGGCGCGAGCTGGGCATGGCGGTGATCTTCATTACCCATGACATAGGCCTTGTCGCCGAGGTTGCCGACAAGGTGGTGGTGATGAACCGCGGCGATGCGGTCGAGCAGGGCGAGCTCGCGCGGGTGCTCGACGCGCCGCGGGACGACTACACGAAGCACCTGCTCGGTGCCGTGCCGCATTTCACCGATGGAGCGGCGGTGCGGCAGGACGGCTCGGCAGATGCACCGATCCTCGACGTCGAGGGGCTGGTCGTGCGCTATCCGGTCGGCGGCGGTTTCCTGCGGCCGGCGAGCGGGGCGGTCCATGCCGTGGACGGGGTGGATTTCACGCTGCGGCCCGGCGAGACGCTGGCGATTGTCGGAGAATCCGGCTCGGGCAAGTCCACGACGGCGCGCGCTTTGCTCGGCCTCGCCCCGATCACGCGCGGCACCGTGCAGAAGGCCGGCCGTGGACGGCCGCAAATGGTGTTCCAGGACCCGTTCGGCTCGCTCAATCCGCGTCTCGACGTGGAGAGCCTCCTGGCGGAGCCGGCCATTGCCGCCGGCGTTCGGCATGACGGGGCGCTGAAGCAGAAGATGCTCGCGCTGCTGGCGCGCGTGGGCCTGTCCCCAGAGAGCCTCGGGCGTTATCCGCACCAGTTCTCGGGCGGCCAGCGGCAGCGGCTCGCCATCGCCCGGGCGCTGATGACCGATCCCGAAATCCTGATCCTCGATGAGGCGGTGTCGGCGCTCGACGTCTCGATCCAGGCACAGGTGCTCGAGCTGTTGATCGGCCTGCAGGAGGAGCGCGGGCTCGCCTACCTCTTCATCTCGCACGACATGGCGGTGGTCGAACGCATCGCCCACCGGATCGCGGTCATGTATGGCGGCCAGATCGTCGAGATCGGCGCCGCGCGCGATGTG
>DASZUI010000201.1:0-2044 GCA_035547675.1 Devosia sp. | reverse complement strand
CTCGCGGCCTTCGTCGGCATCGTGGCGCTGGGGCAGACCTTCGTGATCATCGGCGGCGGCATCGACCTGTCGCTGCCCTGGGTGCTCAACTGCGCCGCGATCCTGATGACGCTGCTCGCCAACGGACAGAACGGGCCGCTGCTCTGGATCATGCCGCTGATGGTCGCGGCGGGCGCCGGCATCGGCGTCATCAACGGGGTCGGGGTCGCCATGTTCGGCGTGCCGCCGATCATCATGACGCTCGCAACCAACGTCATCCTGCAGGGGCTGATCCTCGTCTATACCGGCGGCGCGCCGACGCCTTCGGCCCCGCCCCTGATCCAGTTCCTCGCCGTCGGAAGGCTCGGGCCGGTCCCGGTCATCGCGCTGATCTGGGCGGCGCTCGCCGTCGCCGCCTGGGTGCTGCTCTCCAAGGCCGCCTTCGGGCGCTATCTCTACGCGCTCGGCACGAGCCGCACCGTCGCCGAATTCTCGGGTGTGCCGACGCTGCGAACCATGCTCCTCACCTATACGATTTCGGGGGCGGCCGCGGCCTTCGGCGGCATGCTCCTCACCGGCTATTCGGGCCAGGCCTATCTCGGCATGGGCGATCCTTACCTCTTTACCTCGATCGCGGCGGTCGCGATCGGCGGCGCCTCGATCCTGGGCGGTAGCGGACATTATATCGGCACGATTGCCGGCGCCCTGGTCCTGACGATCCTCGGCGGCCTGCTGCCGGCGCTGAGGCTTTCGAGCGGGGCGCTGCTGATCGTCTACGGGATCGTGATCCTGCTGACCGTTGCGGTCGGCAGCGAGACATTCGGTGGCCTGGGCGGCCTGCTGCTCCGGCGCCGCCGCGATTGAAAAGTCTGTCGGAGGGGAGTGATGGCTGAGGAAATCACCTGCGTCGTCGACGCGAAAGCCGTGCTGGGCGAAGGCACGATCTGGGACCCTGAGGCGCGGGTCCTGTGGTGGATCGACATCTGGGGCAAGCTCATCCACCGCTACGATCCGGCGAGCGGGCGCGACGACAGCTGGGCGGCGCCCGAGTTCCTCGGCTGCATCGGCCTCAGGGCCAAAGGCGGGCTCGTCGTCACCATGGTCAGCGGCTTCTACTTCTTCGATCCCGCGACCGGGCGGTTCGATCCCATCGTCGACCCCGAGGCAGACATCGCCATCACCCGCTTCAACGATGGCAAGACCGACCGGCAGGGCCGCTTCTGGTCGGGCTCGATGTTCGAGGCGCCGGGCCAACCCGTGCAGTTCGCCGGGAGCCTGTGGCGGCTCGACACCGACCTCTCCGTCCACCGGATGATCGGCAATATCGGCTGCTGCAACGGGCTCGCCTGGAGCCCGGACAGCCGAACGATGTACTTTTCCGACAGCCACACCACGATCGTGCGGGCCTACGATTTCGACCCGGCGACCGGCGACATCGAAAACGAGCGGGTTTTCACCGACGTCGCCGACACGGGCGGCATCGTGGACGGCTCGACGGTCGACGCCGATGGCTGCTACTGGGCGACGGTCCCGGTCACCAGCAAAGTCTGCCGCTACGATCCGGACGGCAAGCTGATGCAGACCGTGACGCTGCCGACGGACCTGCCGACCTGCTGCGAATTCGGTGGACCCGACCTCGACATCCTCTACGTGACGACGGCGGTGCTCAACCGGCCGGCCGAGCATTTCGCCGGCCAGCGCAATCCGGGCGGGCTCTTCGCCGTGACCGGCCTCGGCGTCAAGGGTCTCACCCTGCCGCCCTTCGGCGGGTAGGCCAAGGCCAGCAGGGGCGGCCACCTTCCGGGGCAAAGCGTCCCATCGGCGCCTGGCCCAAGGGATTGTAACTTGTAATCCGGCCGGCGCTCGGGCAAGGCGTCGGGTGGTCCCTCACGGGCCAGCTTCGGATTGAATAGGTTATGGCGGATCAGCAACGCGCGCGGCCACGGCGGCGCGTTCTCAAGGGCGGCAAGATCGTCTTTCACAAGGGCTATTCGGTAATCGACTGCCTCGTCCGCGACCTCTCGGAAACGGGCGCACGGCTGAAACTCGGCGATGTGGTGGGGGT
>DASZUI010000200.1:0-10891 GCA_035547675.1 Devosia sp. | reverse complement strand
CCTGAGGCTCAAATTGAACAGCACCGAATCCTGGAAGACGATGCCCACCTGCCGGTAGAACGTCTCCCGGTCATAGGCGTCGATCGGCTTGCCGTCATAGAGGACGCGGCCCGAGCTCGGCCGGATCAGGCCCGTCATGGCGTAGAGCAATTGCGTCTTGCCCGCCGCCGTGGGCCCGATGATCGCCGTGCGCGTGCCCCGCTTTGCGGTAAAGCTCACGCCCGACAGCGCCGGCTTCTCGCCATAGGTTATGGTGAGGTCCGAGACGGCGACTTCGCCCTTGAGCGGCTGGGTGATGGTGCCGGTCGGCTTGATCACCGGCGCATCCAGCACCTGCGATACGCGGCCATAGCTGGCGCTCGCCTGCGCGATGACATTGCTCATGAAGCCGATGATGATGATCGGGAAGATCAGCACGGCGAGATAGGAGTTGAAGGCGGTGAAATTGCCCAGGCTCATCTGCCCGGAAATCACGAAATGCCCGCCCAGCGCCAGGATGGCGAGCGTCGCGAGGCTCGCCGAGAACTGCACCACGGGAATGAGGCCCGAGAACATGCGGATGATGCGGTAGCCGATGTTCCGGGCTTCCTCATTGGCCGCATAGAACTTCTTGAATTCGAAGCCGGTGGAATCGAGCAGCCGGATCAGCGCCGCCCCGACGATGGATTCGTTGATCACCTTGTTGAGCCAGTCGATGGCTTCCTGCGACTTGCGGAAGAGCTTGCGCACCCGGCTCAGCACGAAGGCGAAGGTGAACCCGATGATCGGGATGACCAGCAGCACGATGAGCGCCAATTGCCAGTCGATGATGATGAGCAATACCGCCGTGCCGAGGATCAGGAAGGCCGAGGAGATGATCGAGGCAATGGCCTGCGCCACGAAATTCTTGATGGCGTCGATGTCGGAGGTGAGATTGGTGAGGAGCTTGGCCGGCGTCACCTCCTGCACATAGGCATAGTCGTGCTGGGCGATCTTGCTGATGAGCCGGGTGCGGAGATCCCGCGCCACGCGCTCGGAGGCGAAGGTCTGCACCACCGATTGCAGATAGGTGAAGATGAAGACGCCGGCCGCCAGCAGGAAGAACGCCGTCACCACCGAAGTGGCGTTGAACGTCCCCGCATCATAGCTGTCGATGGCCCAGGCGATCAGCCGCGGCCCGGTAAGGTTCAGCGCATTGGCGGCCACCGTCAGCACCACAAGCCCGCCCACCCAGCCGCCATAGGGCCGGAGCAGGGAAAACAAATTGGCTGAACGGGGGCGCTGCGGCGCGGCGCGGGTATTCATCGATGATCGTCCCGCGCGTAGTGGCCGGCAGGGTGCGCGGGCATAGGTAGAGGCGCAAGCCGCCGATGACAACCCCAGGCATTCGCCTGGACCGGCTTTTTCGCGGTGGCAGCGTAGGGCGCGCGCTGCCCATGGTTCGACAGGCTCACCATGAGGTCGGTGGATTTGACGGCTCTCTCAACCCCCCACCTCATCCTGAGGTGCGACCGAAGGGAGCCTCGAAGGATGAGCAGCGCGCGCCAACCTCGCCGCCTCATCCCCTCGCCCCGTTGGGGAGAGGGCCAGGGTGAGGGGTAGCCACGCGCTCCGGCCTTGCCGGGTGGTTACCCCTCACCGCCCTGCCGGGCACCCTCTCCCCAGAGGGGCGAGGGTTCGATGACAAGCCTAGCCATTCGGCTGGACCGGCTTTTTCGCGCTGGCGAGGTAGGGCGCGCGCTGCCCATGGTTCGAGGCTCAGCTCCGCCTCCCACCTCACCATGAGGTCGTGGAAATTTCCTCTAACCTCATCCTGAGGTGCGACCGAAGGGAGCCTCGAAGGATGGGCCACGCGCGCCCTGCGCCGCCACCCCGAAACCAGGTCAAGCGGAATGGCTTGCGAGCGGCCGGCCGTCCTGGTCGAAGCGGTGGACGTTGTCGCCGACGGGGGCCAGTTGCAGCACCTCGCCGAGCTGCTTGCTCGTCGTGCCGTTCTGGCGGACGATCAGCGGCTCCTCGGAGCCCACATCCACATAGATATAGCTGTCCGAGCCCAGCATTTCCGAATGCACCACCGGCCCGGACCACACGCCGTCGCGCTCCTTCACCTCGATATGCTCGGAGCGGATGCCGATGGTGGAGGCGCGATACCGCTCGGCGAACTTGCCGTTGAGGAAGTTCATCTTGGGCGAGCCGATGAAGCCGGCCACGAACAGCGATTGCGGGTTTTCGTAGAGCTCGAGGGGCGTCCCCACCTGCTCGATCTTCCCGTCGCGCAGCACGCAGATGCGGTCGGCGAGCGTCATCGCCTCGACCTGGTCGTGCGTCACATAGATCATGGTGACGTTGTTCATCGAATGGTGGAGCTTGGCGATCTCGAGGCGCGTGGCGACGCGCAGCGCCGCGTCGAGATTGGAGAGCGGCTCGTCGAACAGGAACACTTTCGGGTCGCGCACGATCGCCCGGCCGATGGCGACGCGCTGCCGCTGCCCGCCCGAGAGCTGCTTGGGCAGCCGGTCGAGATAGGGCGTGATCTGCAGCATCTCGGCCGCCTTTTCGACGCGCTGCCTGACCTGTTCCTTGCTCGATTTGGCCAGCTGCATGCCGAAGGCCATGTTGTCGTAGACCGTCATATGCGGATAGAGCGCGTAGCTCTGGAACACCATGGCGATGCCGCGCCGGCTGGGCGACAGGCCGTTGACGACATCGTGGTCGAATTCGAGGGTGCCCGAAGTGATGTCCTCGAGCCCGGCGATGAGGCGCAGCAGCGTGGATTTGCCGCAGCCCGAGGGGCCGACGAATACCATGAACTCGCCCGAGCGGATGTCGAGGGTCACGCCCTTGATCACCTCGACGGCGCCGAAGGATTTGCGAATGTCCTTGAGGTGGAGTTCGGTCATTTTTCGTCCTTAACCCTCAGCCTTTAACGCCGCCGGCGGTGAGCCCGGAAATGATCTTGCGCTGGAAGATGAGCACCAGCACCACGAGCGGTACGGTCACGATCACCGAGGCGGCCATGATGGTGCCCCAGGGGATTTCGAACTGGCTCGCGCCCGACAGCAGCGCGATGGCGACCGGCACCGTCCGCGTCGAATTGGACGAGGTGAAGGTCAGCGCGAACAGGAATTCGTTCCAGGCCGCGATGAAGGCCAATAGGCCCGTCGTCACCAGCGCCGGCCACATCAGCGGCATGAAGACGCGCGTGATGATCGTCCAGGGCTTGGCCCCGTCGACGATCGCCGCCTCCTCGATCTCGATGGGCAGGTCGCGCATGAAGGTCGTCAGCACCCAGACCGTGAAGGGCAGGGTGAAGATGGTGTAGGAGAAGATCAGGCCCCAGAGCGTGTTGAACAGCCCGAACGCCCGGATCACCTCGAACAGCCCCGCCAGCACCGCGATCTGCGGGAACATCGAGACCGAAAGAATGGTCAGCAGCAGGATCGAGCGGCCGCGGAAGCGCACCCGCGACAGCGCATAGGCTGCCGTCACCGCGAAGAGCAGCGACAGCGCCACCGTGCAGGCGGCGACGATCACCGAATTCATCAGGTTCTGCGGGAAGGAGCCGTTCCGGAACACGGCGATGTAATTGTCCCAGGCGATCATCGTGGGCCAGTAATTGACCTCGAACAGCGCCGTGCCGGCTTTGAAGCTGGTGAGGATCGCGTAGTAGAAGGGAAATACCGATTCCACGATGATGGCGAGCACCAGCAGGTAGAACGCCGTCCGCTTGGCGAGCGCCCAGAGATTGACCGTGCCGGTCATCGGTCGCCCCCCTCGAGATTGACCCGCCCGGCCCAGATATAGACGATCGTGATGATGGCGATCAGCACGAAGAGCAGCGTCGATTCCGCCGAGCCATAGGCGAATTTGTCGAAGTCGATGAGGTTTTCGCGCGCCGCCACCGACATCGTCTTGGTCTGCGCGCTGTTGGGCGTCAGCACATAGATGAGGTCGAAAATCCTGAGCGCGTCGAGCAGCCGGAAGATCACCGCCACCATCAGCGCCGGCCGCACCAGCGGCAGCGTCACGAAGAAGAAGGTCTTGAGCGGGTGGACGCCGTCGATCTCGGTCGCCTCGTAGATGTCCTTGGGGATCATCTGCAGGCCGGCCAGGATCAGCAGCGCCATGAAGGGCGTGGTCTTCCAGATATCGACCACCAGCACCGCCGTCATGGCGGTATCCGCCGTGGCCGTCCAGGCGATCTTGTGGTCGATGAGGTGCAGCCGCAGGAACAAATCGTTGATGATGCCGAACTGGTCGTTGAGCATCCAGCCCCACATCTTGGCCGAAACGATTGTCGGGATCGCCCAGGGAATGAGGATCGCCGCGCGCACCAGGCCCCGGCCCGGGAAATCGGCGTTGAGCACCAGCGCCACGATCATGCCGAGCACGGTTTCGCAGAGCACCGACAGCACCGAGAAGCGCACCGTATTCCAGACCGCGTTCCACCATTGCGGATCGGCCAGCACGCCGGAATAGAAGGTCTTGCCGCTCTTCAGCGTCACCCAGCTCAGATAATTCCTGAAGCCGACGAAATGCGCGCCGGCGAGGTTGTTGAGCGAGGCATCGGTGAAGGAGAAATAGATCGTCCGGTAGAGCGGCCAGCCGGCCACCACGATCAGCGCCACGATCATCGGCAGCAGGAACAGCATCGCCGCGCGGGTGCGCGACACGAACAGCTCGGAGCGGATCGGCGCGTGCGGATGCACCAGCGTGCCGATAACCGGCGCCGTGCTTTCGGTTGTCATGCTGTGCCCCTCCTCATGACCTTCTCTACTCCACCTCATGGCGAGGTGCGACCGCAGGGAGCCTCGAACCATGGGTCCCACGCGCTGCCCATCCTTCGAGGGTCGGCTTCGCCTCCCACCTCAGGATGAGGGAGTGGATGCGATGGGCGGCCCCGGGGGGACCGCCCATCGCAAGCCTTCTTACCAGCCCGAGCCCTTGAGCTCGGTCAGCTTGGCTTCGAGCGCCTCGAGATTGTCGGCCGCCGAGCCATTGCCGGAAAGCGTGTCGTGCACGGCGTTCCAGAAATCCGACGAGACCTCGTTGTACTTGATCTTGGTCGGGGCGGACGGACGCGGCGCCGCATTGGCGAAGGCGTCCTTGAGGCCGGGGATGATCGGCTGCGCCTTGGCGACATCCGGATCGTCATAGATGGCCGGCCAGGTCGGCAGCGTCGAGAGCGCCATGGTGCGGTCCTTCTGGAACTCCTTCGACGTGATGAAGATCGCCAGCTTGATCGCCTCGGCCTGGTTCTTGGAATATTTGGAGACCGCGACGTTCCAGCCGCCCAGCGTGGCGGTGGTGGTGCCGCCCGGGCCCGCCGGCAGCGGGGTGATGCCGAACTTGCCCTTGATCGGCGAGTCGGCCGCATTGCCGAGCGCATAGGCATAGGGCCAGTTGCGCATGAAGGCGGCATTGCCGGTCTGCCAGACGCCGCGGGATTCCTCTTCCTGATAGGCGAGCACGCCCGGCGGGGAGATGGTGTTCACCCATTTGGCGGCGGCATCGATGGCCGCGACGGCCTTGGGATTGTTCACCGAAATGGTGCCGTCGGGCTCCACGATCTGGCCGCCGCCATAGGACTTGATCCATTCCAGCGCATCGCAGGTCAGGCCTTCATAGGCATTGCCCTGGAACACATAGCCCCAGAAATCCTTGTTGCCCGCGGCGCGCTCGCCGTCCTGGATGGTCTTGGCGTCGCTCGTCAGCTCGTCCCAGGTCTTGGGCACGGTGAGCTTGTACTTGTCGAGCAGGTCCTTGCGGTAATAGAGCACGCCCGCATCGGTATAGGCCGGCAGCGCCACGAGCTTGCCGTTCACCGTCTGGCTCTGCACGATCGCCGGGAACTGGTCCTTGACCGCGTCCTTGGCGGCGTCCGTCAGGTCGACGAACTGGTCGGCCAGCTGCGGCGCCCAGATCACGTCCGTCTGATAGACGTCGATGTCGGAGTTGCCGGCGGCCAGCCACAGCTTGTACTGGGCGAACTGGTCGGTGGTCGAGGAAGGCATCGGCACGATGGTGACGGTGTCGCCCGTCTGCGCCGTGAACTTCTTGAATTCGTCCTGGTAGAACTTCAGGTCGTTGCCGGTCGAGCCCGAGACATAGTGCAGTTCCACTGCCGAGGCGGCGCTGGCTGCAAGCGAGCCGGCCGTCAGCAGCGCTGCGCTCGTCAGCAGACCCGCCATCATTACTTTGAGCTTCATGAATTGCCTCCCGAAAAGACGGTTATGTTTACGGGAGGCGACACAAGACCACGGTGCCCGAAGACAGCCGCCGGCCCTTGCGAATCCTCCCTTCGCAAAGCGGTCTGGAACGCGGTAAACCCTGTCTTGGTCTCCAAAGCGCTTTGAAGGGATTTTCCAGAGGCGGGCCCGCAAGTCAAGCATTCTCGCGTGGCCGCCCGGCCACGGCCTTCGGGCCACTCGGCTTTTTCATGTTGATTCAAGGCCATGCGGGCGGACTGCCGCCGCTTTCCCGCGTCCCCGCCATGGCGCGAAGCAAAACCCGTCTTGGCGGACGGCGATTTTGCGCTAATCTCCCACGCGTTGGTGGGATGAATTTGATACCGCTTTGACAAGCCGCCGCCCGGCGGCACGCAGCCCGGGAGAACACATCAGTGGCGATGCGCCTCAAGGAGCTGGCGCGGCAGCTTGGCCTGTCGCAAACCACCGTCAGCCGGGCGCTCAACGGCTATCCCGAAGTGTCCGAGACGACGCGCCGGCGGGTCAGCGAGGCCGCGATCCGCCTGGGCTACCGGCCCAACGCCAACGCCATAAGGCTGGCGACCGGCCGCGTCGGCGCCATCGGCATCGCGCTGCCGCTCGAGCGCAGCCAGCATTTCGGCCCGCACACCAGCGAATTCCTCTCGGGCATCGGCGAGCGGCTGGCCGCCGAGGAGATCGATATTCTCGTCGCACCCATCGACGCCGATGACGAACTGCCGGCGCACCGGCGCCTCGCCGCCAGCCACCGCGTCGACGCGGTCGTTCTGTCCGCCCCCTCGCCGGACGATCCGCGCATCGAATTGCTCACCGATCTCGGCCTCCCTTTCATCCTGCACGGCCGGACCGAGGGGGCGGCGGTGCCCTATGCCTGGCTCGACATCGACAATGAGGGCGCCTTCCACCGCGCCACCAGCCATCTGCTCGATCTCGGCCACCGCCGCATCGCCATGATCAACGGACCGGCCGACCAGACCTTCGCCCTCCATCGCGACCGCGGCTATCGCGCCGCCCTCACCGAGCGCGGGCTTACGCCCGATCCGCGCCTGATCGCCTTCGGCCGCTTCACCGACGAAATCGGCTTCCGCTTCGCCCAGTCCATGCTGGAGCAGTCCCCGCGCCCCACGGCCATTCTCGCGGGCTCGATGATGACGGCGCTCGGCGTCTTCCGGGCCATTCGCGCCGCCGGGCTGGAGCTCGGCCGCGACGTCTCCATGATCGCCCATGACGACGTCTTCCCCTATCTCAACGCCGACAACATGGTCCCCTCCATGTCGACCACCCGCTCCTCCATCCGCGCCGCCGGCTACCGCATCGGCGAGCTCATGCTGCAGCTTCTCGCCGGCAAGCCGGTCGATACCATCCACGAGCTCTGGCCGGTCGAACTGGTGCTGCGCCAGTCCAGCGGCCCGGCACCGGAATAGCCCACCCGCCGTCATTCCCGCGAAAGCGGGACTCCCCGCTACGGGCGACCTCGCTATCTCGAAGGTCGGTTCAGCCGAATGGCTGGCCGTCGTCGAGGAACCGCTCGACCTGC
This sequence comes from Devosia sp., assembly GCA_035547675.1. Lineage (GTDB taxonomy): Bacteria > Pseudomonadota > Alphaproteobacteria > Rhizobiales > Devosiaceae > DASZTU01. Next base: position 3,148 of record DASZUI010000200.1, on the reverse strand, counting down.
GCGCGATAGGGCGCGATGTCGAGCCCGTTCGCGGCGAGCCAGGCGGAGTCGTAATAGGTCGTGGCGTAGCGCTCGCCGCTGTCGCAGATCAGCGTGACCAGCGAGCCGGTCCGGCCCGCCCGCATCATCCCCGAGGCGAGCTGGCAGAGCGCGTAGAAATTCGTGCCCGTCGAGCCGCCCACTCGCCGGAACAGCCGCTCCGAGAGCACATGGGCCGCCGCGATCGAGGCCGCGTCCGGCACGCGCAGCATGTGGTCGATGACGCCGGGCATGAAGGAGGGTTCGACGCGCGGCCGTCCCACCCCCTCGATGCGCGAGGGCCGCGGGCAGGTGATCCGCCGGTCGCCGCTGACATAGGCGTCGTAGAAGGCCGAGTTCTCCACATCGGCGACGCAGAGCCGCGTCTCGAGGTTGCGATAGCGGATATAGCGGCCGATGGTCGCCGAGGTGCCGCCCGTGCCGGCGCTCATCACGATCCAGTCGGGCACCGGGTCGGGTTCGGCCTGCATCTGGCTGAAGATGCTCTCGGCGATATTGTTGTTGCCGCGCCAGTCGGTGGCCCGCTCGGCATTGGTGAACTGGTCGAGATAATGCCCGCCGCGTACCGCCGCCAGCCGCGCCGCCGTCTCATAGATCTCGGCCGGGTTGTCGACGAAATGGCAGCTGCCCCCGAACCGCTCGATCGCCTCCGTCTTCGACCGGCTGGTCGAGCACGGCATCACCGCGATGAAGGGCAGGCCGATGAGATGCGCGAAATAGGCCTCGCTCACCGCCGTCGAGCCCGAGGACGCCTCGACCAGCGTCGTGCCCTCGGTGATGTCGCCGTTGCAGATGCCGTAGAGGAACAGCGAATGCGCCAGCCGGTGCTTGAGGCTGCCCGTGGGGTGCGTGGATTCGTCCTTGAGATAGACCGAAATGCCGCCGAGGCCCTTGAACACCGGCTTGATCAAATGCGTGTCGGCCGAGCGCCGCCGGTCCCCCTGCAGCAGCTCGATCGCCCGGCGCGCCCAGCTGCGGTCGCCATAGGCCGGCAGTCCAACGTCCCTGTCCGGCAAACCTTCAAATTCTACAGATTCGATCATTGGCGCCAAGCCGTGCTCAGTTGGATGATAATTGAGCAAAACGATACCACGAACGCTGCGTGTCGCGCAATCTCAGGCATTTTTAGACAGTTTTAAGGGCCGCCCGCTAGCCTGAATACGGGAATGCACTGATTTCACGGGCTGCCGGCGACCCGGCGGCCGAACGTCAATCCTGGTCGAGGCATTCCCTCCCCCGCCAGCTCTGCGCCGAACACGAGAACCCCATGACCCCCCCGCGTGCCTTTCAGCCCTCCATCAGAACGCTGCTGCTGACCCTTGCCATAGTGCCGCTGGTGGCCCTGGCGGTCATGGGCGGCAACATGGCCTGGGACAGCTATTCCAAATTCGCCAGCTCCGGCGATGTCGCGCTCGCCCAGCGCATGGCCGCGGCGGGCGCGCAGCTGTCGCAGGCGCTTCCGGGCGAGGTGCTGACCACCCCGGGCACCGACCTTGCCGCGGCGCGCAAGCTCACCGACGATCTGCTCAGCCAGATCAATTCCATCTACGACCAGATGGTCGCGGCCAAGCTCAACAATTACACCATCGACGCCGACGTCGCCTTCCTCAAGGCCAAGACGCCCGAGCTCGTCGCCTATCGCCAGCATGCCGATGCCGGCACCGCCGGCACCAATGACGCGCTCTATCTGCTCCAGCCCATGTCGGGGACGGCGATCGATCTCGTCGGCGAGACGGCGACGGTCATCCCGAGCCTCGAGGGTGCGCGGTTCCTGCTCGGCTACCATGCCCTGCTGCAGGTGACCGATTCCATCACCATGGAGAACACGCTCGGCGCCACCTTCCTCAAGGATGGCGCGCTGCCGCTCCAATCCTTCGCCTTCGTGCGCCATTCCAAGGAGCTGCACGACATCTTCCTGCCGGTCATGTTCGATTACCTCCCGGCGAGCCTCACCGATGCCGAGAAAGGTTTCCTGACCGGCGCCGACGGCAAGCTGATGGATACGGCCCGCGCCTCTTTCCAGCTGAACGACGCCTCGGCGCGCCCCGCCGGCATCACCCCCGATGCCTGGACCAATGCCGCCAATAACGGCCGCGCCATCCTGCAGAAGACCGTCGCCGATACCGGCAGCATGCTCGCCGACCGGATCGCGGCCGGCCAGGCGGCCGCCTTCAATTCGCTCGTCGGCATCCTCGCCGTCCTGGGCGCGCTCTTCGTGGTGATCTGCGGCCTCTGCTTCTATGTCATTCGCGTCGTGTCGCGCTCGGTCGGCGGCATCTCGGCGCGCATGCGCAGCCTTGCCGAGGGCGATCTCGACAGTGCCATTCCCTTCGGCGAACGGCGCGACGAGCTCGGCGACATGGCCCGCGCCGTGGAAGTGTTCCGCCAGAACGGGCTCAAGGTGCGCGCGCTCTCCGAGGAGGAGAAGCAGACCGCCGAGGCCGCCGCGGCCCGCGCCGCCGAGACCGCCGAAATGGGCCAGTATCTCAACGAGGTGGTGGCCGCCGCCGGCGAGGGCGATTTCACCCACCGCGTACCGGACCACTACAGCCAGGAAAGCCTGGTGACGCTGGCGGGCCTGGTCAACAACCTCATGGTCACTTTCGACCGGGGCCTGGCCGAAACCTCCGACGTGCTCTCGAGCCTCGCCGCCCAGGATTTGACGCGCCGCGTCACGGGCAATTACCGGGGCGCCTTCCTCCGGCTGAAGGAGGATACGAACACGGTGGCGGACAAGCTGGCGGAGATCGTGGGGCGGCTGAAGTCGACCTCGGGGTCGCTGAAGCTGGCGACCGGCGAGATCCTGTCGGGGGCCAACGATTTGTCGGAGCGCACCACCAAGCAGGCGGCGACCATCGAGGAGACCTCGGCGGCCATGGAGCAGCTGTCGCAGACGGTGATGCAGAACGCCAAGCGCGCCAATGACGCCTCGGAAGTGGCCGGTTCGGTCACCCGCACCGCCGAGGAGGGGGGCCGGGTGATGAACGAGGCCAATGCCGCCATGGAGCGGATCACCGCGTCCTCGGCCAAGATCTCCAACATCATCGGGCTGATCGACGACATCGCCTTCCAGACCAATCTGTTGGCCTTGAACGCCTCGGTCGAGGCG
>DASZUI010000199.1:0-7708 GCA_035547675.1 Devosia sp. | reverse complement strand
GCCGCCGGAATCACTCTTATACGATCCGCCGCCGCTGCCGGCCGGTGCCGACGGCTAATGCGAGGACGGCGCCTCTCCCCAGCCGTCCGGCCGGATTTCGGCCACCATGAGGCCCTTGGGGCCGACGCCGTAGCGGACCAGCACGTGCTGGCCGGGCCTCAGTTCGGTGATGCCGTAGCGCCGCAGCGTCTCCATGTGCACGAAGACGTCGGGCGCCCCCTCCCCGGCGGAAAGAAAGCCGAAGCCCCGGATGCGGTTGAACCACTTGACCTCGAGCCGCTCGAGCTTCGAGGTCGGCTCGACCGTCACATGGGTGCGCGCCGGCGGCATCTGCGCCGGATGGCGCGCCGTCGATTCGTCCATCGACAGAATGCGGAAGGCCTGCAGCCCGCCAGGCCGGTTCAGCGCCTCGACGACGATGCGCGCGCCTTCATAGGCCGTCTGATAGCCATCGCGACGGAGGCACGTGACGTGCAGCAGCACATCCGGCCGCCCGTCATCGGGGACGATGAAGCCGAATCCCTTGGCGGCATCGAACCACTTGATCGCACCGGCGATTTCGATCACGTCGAGTTCGTGTTCGAAAGCCGGGCCGGTCCCGCTATCGCGTCTTCCTGCTGGTCCGTCGGTTGGCCGCCCCACCGGCCCGTCCCCGTCGGACGAATACTTCGCCCCCATCCCAAACGCCTCTTCGCACCAGCCCCGCCGCTCGCGAGGTACTCCACAAGACTGTGGCACTCTGGCCGATTCATCGTCAAAAGTTAAGGAGTGGTTGCGAACAACTTTCCGCATCCCCATCGCTTTCCTGCCGGTGCGGCAGTTGCACAACAGCGGCGCGGACGGCTAGTTTCCCCGAGGAGAGACGACGGGAGGCGGCAACGCGATGAAATATCTGCACACCATGGTCCGGGTCACCGATGTGGACCAGAGCCTGCGATTCTATTGCGACGGGCTGGGCTTCAAGGAAATCCGCCGCTCCGACAACGAGAAGGGCCGCTATACGCTGATCTTCCTCTCGCCCTCGGGCACCGAGGACAATGGCGTGATCGAGCTCACCTATAATTGGGACCCCGAGGTTTATACGGGTGGGCGCAATTTCGGCCATCTGGCGATCGGCGTCGACGATATCTATGCGACCTGCGCCCATTTGCAGGGCATGGGCGTGACGATCAACCGGCCGCCACGGGATGGGCGCATGGCTTTTGTCCGTTCCCCTGACAATATCTCGGTGGAAATCCTGCAGAACGGGGAAAGTCTGGCGCCGGCCGAACCATGGAGTTCGATGCCCAATACCGGGGCCTGGTGATGGCCCACGGCAGGGCCGCGGAGGCCGCCGCGACCGACAAAGCCCTTGCCTTGGCGGCGGGGCAACCTTATAGGACCGCATCGCTTACGCGCCCTTCGTCTATCGGTTAGGACGGCACCCTTTCACGGTGCAGAGAGGGGTTCGACTCCCCTAGGGCGTGCCAAGCGAGTTCCCATCGGCAGCATTGCCCGGCGCGTCGCAAAAAAGCGCCGGCGCCGTTCGCTTCCGAGCGTGGCGGCAGCCATTTTCCCTGCCTCTCCCGGGATCACTCCGTCTTCACGCGGGTGTCACGAAAGGCCCCTATCGCTACGCGCGGGCAGCTTCGGGCCGGCCGCTTGCAGAAGCGGAGCGGCGTTCCGGTGCTTGGGGGAAATCGGGGGTCCGGGCTCTTGGCGCGCCTTGTCGTCTCATCATTGGTCAAGGCCTGGGGCGAGAGCCGCGCTGTCGACGACATCTCCTTCGTCGTCGAACCGGGAACGATGACGGTACTGCTGGGCCCCTCCGGCTGCGGCAAGTCGACGACGCTCAGGATGCTGGCCGGCCTCGACGAACCGACATCGGGCTCGATCACCATCGACGGGCGGGATGTGGCCGGGCTGGCAGGCGCCGCGCGCGGCGTTTCGATGGTGTTCCAGTCCTACGCGCTGTTTCCGCACATGACGGTTGCCGCCAACATCACCTTCGGCCTCTCGGTGCGCCATACGCCCAGGGCGGAAACTGCCGAGCGGCTGGGGCGGGTTGCGGCGCTGCTCGGACTCGAGCCGCTGCTGGCCAGGAAGCCGGGGCAGCTTTCGGGCGGCCAGCAGCAGCGCGTGGCGTTGGCGCGGGCGCTGATTTCGGAGGCGCCGGTGTGCCTCCTCGATGAGCCGCTTTCCAATCTCGACGCCAAGCTGCGCCAGGACCTGCGCCACGAAATCCGCGCCCTGCAGCAGCGCCTCGGCATCACCATGATTTATGTGACGCACGACCAGACCGAGGCCATGAGCATGGCCGATGCGGTGATCCTGATGAATTCCGGGCGTATCGAGCAGCAGGGGCGCCCTGCCGACCTCTACGACCGGCCGGCGAGCCTCTTCGCGGCGCGCTTCATCGGGGCGTCTGCGATGAACCTGCTCGACCCCGATATCGATCTTTCCGGCGTGCCGATCGGGACAGAGGAAGGACGGACCGGCCTCGTCCTGGGCCTGCGGCCGGAAGACGTGATGCTCGTCGCCGGCCGGCCGCCGGCCGCCGGCATCGTCGCCGGCCCCGAAGTTGCGGTCGCCGACATCGAATATCTCGGCGCGGATGCCTTGGCCTCCTGTCGCCTGCCCTCGGGCGCGGTGCTCAATGCCCGGGTGCGCGGCGCCGATGCACCGGCGGTGGGCGCGCGGCTTCGGACCGGCTGGCCGCAGGATGCGATGCACATTTTCGAGCGCGACAGCGGGCGACGCGTCGATCCGGCCGCTGCTGCTGGCGGCCGGTCCACCTCATCCATCGTCCAGAAAGACAGGGAGTTATCCGAATGAAGACTCTGCTCAGCGCCCTCGCCGGCGCCGCGCTTGCCACGACGATGTTCGTCGGCAACGCCTTCGCCACGGAAATCAGCTTCTATTATCCGATCGCCGTGGGCGGCCCGATCCCGAAGATCATCGACGGCTATGTCGCCGATTTCGAGAAGGCCAATCCCGATATCACCGTCAAGCCGGTCTATGCGGGCTCCTATGTCGACGCGATCGCCAAGGCGATGACTGCCGCCAAGGCCGGCAATGCGCCCGACCTGGCGGTGCTGCTCTCGACCGACATGTTTTCGCTTGTCGATGCCGACGTCATCCTGCCCTTCGACCAGCTCGCGACCAGCGATGCCGACAAGGCCTGGCTCGGCTCGTTCTATCCCGGCTTCATGGCCAACAGCCAGGCCGATGGTCACACCTGGGGTGTGCCGTTCCAGCGCTCGGTGATCGTCCAGTACTACAACAAGGACGCTTTCAAGAAGGCCGGCCTCGATCCGGAGAAGGCCCCGGCCAGCTGGGACGAGCTGGTCGCCGACGCCACGAAGCTCACCGTCAAGGACGCTTCGGGCAATGTCACCCAATGGGGTCTCGAGATTCCGTCGACCGGCTCGACCTACTGGCTCTTCCAGGCGCTTGCCGTCCAGAACGGTGTGACGCTCGCCAACCAGGACGGCACCAAGGTCAACTATAACGACCCCGGCACTGTTGCCGCCGCGCAGTTCCTCTCCGACCTGTCGCAGAAGGACGGTGTGATGCCGAAAGGTTTGGTCGACTGGGGCACGACGCCGCAGGATTTCCTCAACGGCAAGGCCGCCATCATCTGGACGACCACGGGCAACCTCACCAATGTAAAGAACAACGCCAAGTTCGACTTCGGCGTCGCCGAACTCCCCTCGAAGGTCCGCGGCGGCTCGCCGACGGGCGGCGGCAATCTCTATGTCTTCAAGACCGGCGATGACGCCCGCCAGAACGCCGCGCTCAAATTCGCCCAGTTCCTGACGACCAAGGACCTCGCCGCCGACTGGAGCATCAAGACCGGCTACGTCCCGACCCGCGCCGACGCCTGGGATACGGACGCGCTCAAGAGCTATGTCGCGAGCTTCCCGGCCGCCGCCGTTTCCGGCCAGCAGCTGAAGACCGCCACCGCCGAGCTCTCGGTGCACGACAACCAGCAGGTCACCCAGGTCCTCAATACCGCGCTCCAGGCGATCCTCGCCAGCGGGGCCGATCCGAAGGCGACCCTGGACAAGGCCCAGGCGGACGCGACCAATTTGCTCGCGCCGTACCAGAACTAAATTGGATCAGCCCCGCGCCCTTTTTCCGGGCGCGGGGTGTCCCTCGCGATGAGGAAGCGCTCCGCCCCTTTTTCGAACATGCACATACAGGGCTGGCTGCTGGTGCTGCCGGCGGCGGTGCTGCTTGCGGCCTTTACACATATTCCGGCCATCGAAACCTTCATCGACAGCCTGTTCTCGACCCCGCGCGGCGGCCATCCGGCGAAATTCATCGGCGCCGGCCAATATGCGCGCATCCTTTCCGACGAGACCTTCTGGACGGCCTTCACGAACAATCTGCTCTTCGCGCTGATCACCGTGCCGGTCTCGGTCGCGCTGGCGCTCGCCATGGCCATATGGGTCAACACGAAACTCCCCGGCCGCGGCCTGCTGCGCCTCGTCTTCTTCACCCCGACCATCCTGCCGATGATCGCGGCGGCCAATATCTGGATCTTCTTCTATACGCCGGGCTATGGCCTGCTCGACCAGATCGGGCACCTGCTCGGCTTCCCCAGCGTCAACTGGCTCGGCAGCACGCAGACCGCCCTCCCCGCGATCATGGCCGTGACGGTGTGGAAGGAAGCGGGGTTCTTCATGATCTTCTTCCTCGCTGCGCTGCAGCAGGTGCCGGCCGATGTCTATGAGGCGGCGCGCATGGAGAATGCGAACCGCTGGCAGGTTTTCAGCCGCATCACCTGGCCGCTGGTCATGCCGACGACGCTGTTCGTATCGGTCAACGCGCTGATCAACGCCTTCCGCGTGGTCGACCAGGTGATCGCCATGACCATGGGCGGGCCGAACAACGCGACGGCGCTGATGCTGTTCTATATCTACCAGGTCGCCTTCACCTTCTGGGATTCGGGCTATGCGGCGGCGCTCTCCGCCGTACTCCTGGCCCTGCTGGCGCTCGTCGCGCTCGGGCAGTTCTTCCTGCTCGATCGGCGCGTGCACTACAGGTAGGGCCAGATGCCGCATCGTTCCTATCCTCTGACAATCGGCATCGCCTGGTTCGTGGGCCTGCTCTGGGCCATGCCCATGCTTTATGCGCTCTGGGCTGCGTTCCATCCGGCGGGGTCATCCACCAGCTTCAGCCTCCTGACGCCGTGGACGCTGGAGAATTTCGCCCGTGCCTGGGAGGCGGCGCCCTTCGCGCGCTATTTCCTCAATACGGTCATTCTGGTGATCGGGATCATCATCGCGCAATTCGTGCTCTGCACGCTGGCCGCATTTGCACTGGCCCGGTGGCCCTTCCGCGGTTCGAACGTGCTTTTCGCGCTGATCCTGGTGCAGCTCATGGTCACGCCGGACGTGTTGATCCTCGAAAACTACCAGACGATGTCGCGGCTGCACCTTGTCGATACGCTCGTCGCCATCGGACTGCCCTATGTTGCCTCCGCCTTCGGCATTTTCCTGCTGCGGCAGGCGTTCAAGACCATTCCCAGGGAGCTCGACGACGCGGCGCGGCTCGAGGGCGCCACGACGCTGCAGACGATCCTCCGCATCTACCTGCCGCTCGCCCGGCCGGTCTATATCGCCTATGGGCTCGTGTCGGTGAGCTATCACTGGAACAATTTCCTCTGGCCGCTGATCGTCACCAATTCGGTCGACAAGCGGCCGCTGACCGTCGGGCTCCAGGTCTTCTCCTCCGTCGATCAGGGGATCGACTGGTCGGTGATCTGCGCCGCCGCGCTGATGACCTCGGCGCCGCTGATCATCGTTTTCCTCGTCTTCCAGCGCGCCTTTATCCAGAGCTTCCTCAGGGCCGGCATCCGCTAGGGTCCGACCCATCCGAATTGAAGCATCAAACTCGGCGTTATTCCCGCTTTCGCGGGAATGACGCCGGTTGGGCTGGGAGTCGATTGAAATAGATCATCGGCTAGCGCCTGCCAGAAGTTCGCCGGCCAACTCGTCAGGGCGGCCGGCGGTGGCCGTCATCGGGTCTGATGCGGGTCAGTGGCTGGGCACGCCAAGGACCGCGAGGCACTTTGTCGAAGCCCGGTTGCACTGGGCGCGGAACACTGCTAACTGAGCCTCGTCCGCGTCCATCGTCTAGCGGTCAGGACACCGCCCTCTCACGGCGGGAACGGGGGTTCGATTCCCCCTGGACGCGCCATTTCAGCGGGCGTTTTCAAGCTCCGCCGGCGCGCTGCGCCGATTTTCCCGATCTCGACAGGCATCCGCCCCCGGCAGCAGCAGACAGCATAGCTTCCTCTCGACGGCGCATCGCAACCGCATCCTCCAACAGTGGCGGCGCGGATCGTCCTCAGCTTTGGCTTGGCAGGGCGTTTAAAACGCTTGCAGGCGCCGGAGCATTGAATGTAAACGCTTAAACGGGAGGATTGCGATGAGCCGCGCGCGTACGCTGCGAGATTTGGCGGAAGGGCTGAACCTGTCCACGGCGACGGTATCGCGCGCCCTGGCGGGAGATGAAGCCATCGCCGTCACCACGCGCCAGCGCGTGACCGAGGCGGCGCGTTCGGCCGGTTATGTTCCCAATATCGCAGGACGCATGCTGGCGCGCGGCCGCAGCGGCTTCGTGGGCATGGTGCTGCCGGTGCGCGGCCCGGCCCTGGTGGACAGCTTCCTCGGCGAATTTGTGACCGGGCTCGGCGAGGGCCTGGTGGAGCGCGGCAGCGATTTGATCCTGGCGACCGCGGCAGAGGGGAAATCCGAGCTTGCGGTGTTGCAGCACCTGGTGGCCTCGGGCCGGGCGGATGGCGTGGTGCTGACCCGCATCGCCGAGGCCGATGAGCGGGTCGATTATCTGCGGGAAAGCCGCGTGCCCTTCGTCGCCCATGGCCGGCTCCTTGATGACGACCAATCCTATAACTGGCTCGATACCGATGGCGCGCATGCCTTCAGGCAGGCGTTCGAGATGCTCTACGCGCTTGGCCACCGCCGTTTCGGCCTGCTGACCATCACCGAGCCCATGACCTTCCGGCACCTGCGCCAGGAGGGGCTGATGGCGGCCATTCGCGAGTGCGGCGACCCGCAGGTTACCCTGGACGTGGTCACGGCGCCGCGCTTCGACCAACCGGCGCGGCAGGCGGCGGTGGCGCGGCTGCTTGCCGACGGCAGCCGGCCGACGGCGATCCTCGCGCTTTTCGACGAGCTGGCGCTGACCGTGATGGAAGCGGCGATGCGCGCAGGCCTGACGATCCCGGGCGACCTGTCGGTCATCGGCTTCGACAATGTGCCGGCCGCCGCCTATGCGCCGCCGGGACTCACCACGTTCGACGCCGAGATCCGCAAGGCGGCGCGCGAGATCGGCCATCTGCTGGTCGACACCATCGAAAGTTCGGACGCCCCGCCCGCCCGCCGGCTGATGTGCCCCCGGCTGGTCGCGCGCGGCAGCCACGGGGCCGCCCCCGCAACAACAGGCGGCTAGAAGCCACAAGGAGGAGAACCATGTTTAGACCCATGAAGCTGGCCGCATCGGCGGCGCTGGCGCTGCTGATCGGCAGCGGTGCCAGCCAGGCGGCGAGCGTATTGTTCTGGTCGGACCAGGCGGCGCCGATCGATTCCACCAAGGTGATGCGCGAGCAGGTGCTGGCGGGCTTCCCGGGCGTCGATTTCCAGGCATCCGATCCCGGCCCGTTCATCGCCCGTATCGAGGCGGAAATGAAGGCGGGCAA
>DASZUI010000198.1:0-3371 GCA_035547675.1 Devosia sp. | reverse complement strand
GCGGTTCGAGGCGCTGGATCAGCGGATGGACAGTCGCTTCGAGCGCATGCAGGCGCAGATCGACCATCGTTTCGATCGTGTCGACCACGAGCTGACGGACCTGCTCGACAATACGATCAAGGCCTCGGGCGAGGCTTCGGTCGCGCTGGTGCGGCATGAAAACGTGCAGCGGCAGTTTGCCGAAATGGAATTGGAGCTTCGCGAATTGCGGTTGCGGTTGCGCAAGCTCGAGGAGAAAGCCTGAGCCATGGCGAACATCAAGGTTGACGGCAAACTCGTCGAGGTTCCCGACTATTATACGCTGATGCAGGCGGCCGAAGCCGCCGGGGCCGAGATTCCGCGCTTCTGCTACCATGAGCGGCTGTCGGTGGCCGGCAATTGCCGGATGTGCCTGATCGAGGTGAAGGGCGGCCCCCCCAAGCCGCAGGCAAGCTGCGCGATGGGTGTGCGCGACCTGCGTCCGGGGCCGAATGGCGAGGCGCCGGAAATCTTCACCAATACGCCGATGGTCAAGAAGGCGCGCGAAGGGGTGATGGAGTTCCTGCTCATCAACCATCCGCTCGATTGCCCGATCTGCGACCAGGGCGGGGAATGCGATCTGCAGGACCAGGCCATGGCTTATGGCGTGGATTCCAGCCGCTTCCACGAGAACAAGCGCGCCGTCGAAGACAAATATCTCGGGCCGCTGGTCAAGACCTCGATGAACCGCTGCATCCTCTGCACGCGCTGCGTCCGGTTCACGACCGAGGTCGCGGGCGTCACGGATATGGGCCTTACGGGGCGCGGCGAGGACGCCGAGATCACCAGCTATCTGGAGCGGGCGCTGTCGAGCGAGCTTTCGGGCAATGTGGTCGACCTCTGTCCGGTGGGCGCGCTCACCAGCAAGCCCTATGCCTTCCATGCGCGGCCGTGGGAGCTGGCCAAGACCGAGACGATCGACGTCATGGATGCCTTGGGCTCGGCGATCCGGGTGGACAGCCGCGGGCGCGAAGTGATGCGCATTCTGCCGCGCGTCAACGAAGACATCAACGAGGAATGGATCTCCGACAAGACGCGCCATGTGGTCGACGGGCTGCGCTCGCAGCGGCTCGACCGGCCCTATGTGCGCAAGGGCGGCAGGCTGCAGCCGGCCGAGTGGCCGGAGGCGTTCGCGGCCATCGCCAGGGCGGTCAAGGGCAAGGAAGGCAGCCGGATCGGCGCCATTGCCGGCGACCTCGCGGCGGTCGAGGAGATGTATGCGCTCAAGGCGCTGATGACCGCCCTCGGCTCGGGCAATACGGATTGCCGGCCGCCGATGTCCGGCATCGACCCGACCATGCCGCGCTCGGCCTATATCTTCAACCCGACAATCGCCGGGATCGACGAGGCGGACCTGATCCTGATCGTCGGCGCCAATCCGCGGAAGGAAGCGGCTGTGCTCAACGCGCGCATCCGCAAGGCCTGGCTGAAGCGCGGCGTGCCCGTGGCGGTGATCGGCGAGCAGGCCGACCTGACCTATCCCTATGACTATCTCGGCGCCGGCATCGAAACGCTGGCCGCCGTCGCGGCGGGCACGGTCTATGCGGAGCAATTGGCCAAGGCGAAAAAGCCCCTGGTGATCGTGGGCGAGGGGGCGGCGACGCATCCGGCGCTCGGCAAGCAGCCGGGGCGGGATGCCATCGCGCTCGCCGCGCAGATTGCGGCCAATGGCGGCGCCAATGCCGAGGGCTGGAATGGCTTCGCCATGCTGCACAATGCGGCGGGCCGGGTAGGGGGGCTCGATATCGGCTTCACGCCCCATGCCGATGGCGTCTGCTCGGCGGACCAGATCGCCGCGGCCGGCCGGGGCGAGATCGACGTGGTGTTCCTGCTCGGGGCCGACGAGTTCGATACCAAGGCGATGGGCAAGGCGTTCGTGGTCTATATCGGCACGCATGGCGACCGTGGAGCCCACCGCGCCGACGTGATCCTGCCGGCGGCGACCTATACGGAAAAGAGCGCGACCTATGTCAACACTGAAGGCAGGGTGCAGATGACGGAGCGCGCCGTGTTCCCGCCGGGCGACGCCCGGGAGGACTGGGCGATCATCCGGGCGCTGTCGGCGGCGCTCGGCAAGACGCTGCCGTTCAATTCGCTCAACGAGCTGCGCGCCGCAATCTATGCCGAATTCCCGCATCTGGCGCGGATCGACCAGATCCTGCCCGGCAACGCCGCGGCGCTGGGCAAGCTCGCCAAGGCCATTGTGAAGACCCGCCAGGCGGGCTTCGCCTCGCCGGTCACCGAATTCTACCTCACCAACCCGATCGCGCGCGCATCGGCCGTCATGGGCGAGTGCGCGCAACTGGCCGCCGGCCTCAGGCAGGCGGCGGAGTAGGGCACATGGATTTCATTCTTTCCGCGCTCAACTACCTGCTCGGCATCCCGATCCTCGGCTGGGGGACGGAGGTGGGCTTCGTTTACAAGGGCCTGCTGCTGCTCGTCGTGCTGCTGGTGTTCACGGCCTATATCCTCTTGGCCGACCGCAAGATCTGGGCGGCGGTACAGGTGCGCCGCGGGCCCAATGTGGTGGGCGCCTTCGGCCTGCTGCAGAGCTTTGCGGACCTGCTGAAGTTCGTCTTCAAGGAACCCATGGTGCCGGCAGGCGCCGACAAGGTGGTGTTCCTGTTCGCCCCGCTGGTAACGGTGCTGCTGGCGCTTTCGGCCTGGGTGGTGGTGCCGCTCGACAAGGGCTGGGCGCTCGCCAATATCAATGTCGGCGTGCTCTACCTTTTTGCCATCTCCTCGCTCGGCGTCTATGGCATCATCATGGCCGGCTGGGCGTCGAACAGCAAATATGCCTTTCTCGGGGCGCTGCGCTCGGCGGCGCAGATGGTCTCCTACGAAGTCTCGATCGGCTTCGTGATGATCACCGTGCTGCTTTGCGTCGGTTCACTGAACCTTTCGGACGTCGTGGTGGCGCAGGGCCAGATGGGCCTTGCCCATGTGCTCGGGCTGCCCTGGCTCAGTGTCCTCGACTGGTTCTGGCTGCCGCTCTTCCCGATGTTCGTGGTGTTCTTCATCTCGGCGCTGGCCGAGACGAACCGGCCGCCTTTCGACCTGCCGGAGGCGGAATCCGAACTCGTCGCCGGCTTCATGGTCGAATATTCGTCGACGCCCTATGTGATGTTCATGCTGGGCGAATATGTCTCGATCATCCTGATGTGCGCCCTTACGACGATCCTGTTCCTGGGCGGCTGGGCCTCGCCGGTCGCGCTGCCGCCCTTCACCTGGATCCCGGGCGTCATCTGGTTCGTGATCAAGCTGTGCCTGGTCTTCTTCATGTTCGCCATGGTGAAGGCCTTCGTGCCGCGCTACCGCTACGACCAGCTCATGCGCATCGGCTGGAAGGTGTT
>DASZUI010000197.1:0-11318 GCA_035547675.1 Devosia sp. | reverse complement strand
ATCCTTCTGCCGTCGGGATCACGGTATCCGCATCCCCCCGGACCGGGACGACTCCCGGTCCACCGACCGTCCCCCGCGAACCGTTCGTCGCGATCCCGCAGTTTGCGGGGGACGGCAGGAGGATAAGGGCGGCGTTCGGGGATGGGGATAAGTTTTGGGGGAAGGCCCCCTCACCCGGATTGCTGGCGCAAGCGGAGAAGGGCCCCTCACCCGGCGCTCACGCGCCGACCTCTCCCCCGGAGGGAGAGGTGATGCGGCGGCGAGGCGGTGCCCCTTCTTCACCTCTCCCTTGGGGGAGAGGTCGGCCGAAGGCCGGGTGAGGGGGCCTTGGGCAGCGCGCTCCCTACCTGCTCACATCGCAAATCCGGTCCAGCCGAATGGCTGGCCATTCGGGCATAGCCCTCATGGCCTTCTCGCCTAAAATCCCACCACTGGAGGGATTTTGCCGCTGCGCGGCCGGCTCGAAGTCCAGCCGAATGGCTGGGGGCTAGATGTGGAGCCATTCCCAGCCCAGGCGGCGCCAGAGGAGGCGGAAGGGGAGCATGATGAGGGAGTAGAAGGCGGTGGCGATCATGTAGCCGAGGACGAGGCCCACCGCGGCGTAGAGCAGACCCTCCTCGGTGACCGGGATCGCCGGCTTGAAGTCGTCGAGCGTGCGGTGGCCGATGTCGCTGTCGAAATAGCTCGGAAAATCGCGCAGCCGCTCCCAGGCGTCGGCGCCCTCGATGCGCTGCAGCGTGGCGCTCAGCAATTGGTAGCGGGCGAAATCGTGCTCGATGGAATGGCCCTGCCCGGAGAGGAAGCTGTCGGGCGAACTCTCGTAACGGGAGAGCGCCTGCTCGCGGGTGAGGCCGGCGGAGGTGGCGTCGGCGTCGAACTTGGCGGTGATGGCCTTGAGCTCATCCACGGCCCCGCCCAGGCGCTGGGTATATTGCTGGGCATATTCGGGAAACTGGCTCAGCACCGCCGCCAGCACGATGCCGCCGAGCACACCGAAGGAGCGTCGCATGGAATCAGCCTCCGCCTGGGCGAAGCTTAGAGCGTTTTCAGGAAAAGTGGTTCCGCTTTTCCGGTCTCATGGCGAGCCTATCGACCCCGAAAACGCGACGGCTCCGAAACCCGGCGCTTCGGCAGGAGGCGGGGGCCGGCTTTCGTTCGTGGCGCGGGTTCAGGCGGAGGCGCCTTCGCTGTCCTCGTCGAAGCCGGAATTGACCAGTTCGGTAATGGCGTCGAGCGCCTCGCGCGCCTGCCGGCCGGTCGCCTGCACCAGGATGGTCGAACCGGGCCCGGCGCCGAGCATCATCAGGCCCATGATGGAATTGCCGTTGACGCTCTGGCCGTCGCGCATCACGGTGATGTCGGCGTCGAAACATTCGGCGGTACGCACGAAGCGGGCCGAGGCGCGCGCGTGCAGGCCCTTGCGGTTGACGATGGTCAACTGCTGCGCCAAAGCCCGTCCCGGATTGGCCGTCGTGCTCATGCTCACGCTATATTAGCTGTCCAGAACGTCGTTGGCGACATTGATGTATTTGCGGCCCGCCTCGGCGGCGATGCGCACCGCTTCCTTGATCGGCTGGTCGGCGCGGACGCGGGCGAGCTTGACCAGCATCGGCAGGTTGACGCCGGCGATCACCTCCACTTCCCGGTTCTGCATCACCGAGATGGCGAGGTTCGAGGGGGTGCCGCCGAACATGTCGGTGAGGATGATGACGCCGCCGCCGTCATCGGCGGCATCCACGGCGGCCAGGATGTCGTTGCGGCGTTGCTGCATGTCATCCTCGGGACCGATGGAAATGGTCTCGCAATTTTCCTGAGGACCGACCACGTGCTCCAGCGCGGACTTGAACTCGATGGCGAGCGCACCGTGCGTCACCAGAACTAAACCGATCATCCAGTTACCCCAGACACCCAATGCCCCGTGCCGCAGCGGCGCGAAGTCTTGCCCTGCGGCAAGTGGCTTTCAAGTGGTTTTTTCCCCGCCCTGCCGGGCTGTGGACGGCAGGCTCGCAAGCGCTTCCATAACCAGCAGAAGCTGGTGGCCCGGATCGGCCATGCCGCGGCGCGGCACGGCGCTGCGCGGCAGCGCCAGGCCGAACAGATCGGTCTCGAATTCCGATTCTTCAAGCATCCGGGTCCAGTCCTCGACCAGGTCGACCACCAGATGGACCGGCGCGGAAGCAATATAGGGCCGGCGGATCAGCCCCCGGCCGCGCAGCTCGACGAGGCCGGCGATGACCGGCGGCGCGTGCATGAGAAGCCCCTGCCCGCGCCGCTCGATCTCGAGCCGGTCGTCGGCCACCAGCAGGGCCGGCCGGCCCATCAGGGCGTAACGGTCGAGCAGTTCGAGGGCGAGCAGCGACTTGCCGGCCCCGGACGGGCCGCGGATCAGCACGCCGGCGCCGTCGAGCAGCAGGCCGGTGGCGTGGATGTTGAGGCGCCGCGGCGCGTCGGCGCTCACTTGCGGGCTTTGGGTGCCGGCTTCTCGCTGGCGGCGCGCGGCAACATGACGGTGAAGACGGCGCCCGACCGATCGGTCCGGTTGCGCGCTTCGATGGTGCCGCGATGCGCCTCCACGATCTGCTTCGAGATGGCGAGGCCGAGGCCGGAGTGATCGCCGAAATGCTCGCCGTCCGGACGATCGGTATAGAAGCGCTGGAAGATGCGCGAAACGTCGCCGCGGATGCCGGGGCCCTCATCCTTGATGGAGACGGTGACCCAGTCGGCGCTGGTCTGGACCGCGGCCGTCACCGTGCCGCCGGGCGGCGAAAAGCTTACGGCATTGTCGACCAGATTGGTGAAGACCTGCGCCAGCCGCCCGTCATGGCCATTGACCACGGGCGCGAACTTGCCCGGATGTTTTTCCAGCACGACATCGACATTGCGCTTGGCGGCGACGTCGCGCTGGATCGAAACCATGGTTTCGGCCAGCTTGCTCATGTCGAAGCGCTCGGCCGTCTGGCGGGCGAGCTCGGCATCGAGCCGGCTGGCATTGGAAATGTCGGAAATCAGCCGGTCGAGCCGCCGGACATCGTGCTGGATGATGGCGGTCAGCCGCTCGCGGTCCTCCGGCCGCTTGGCAAGGGGCAGCGTCTCGACGGCGCTCCGGAGCGAGGTCAGCGGATTTTTGAGCTCGTGCGCCACATCCGCCGCGAAGCGCTCGATGGCCTCGATGCGGTTATAGAGCGAGGAGGTCATGGAGCGGAGCGCCCGCGACAAATGCCCGACCTCGTCCAGCCGCTCGGTGAAATCGGGGATCTCGGCGCGCGTCGACATGGAGGATTGCACCTGCTCGGCGGCGGCCGAAAGGCGGCGCATGGGGCCGGCGATGGTGCCGGCCAGCAGCAGGGACAGGAAGGTGGTGGCGCTGGCGGCGACCAGGCCGATGCGCACGATGCCCCAGCGCTCGGCGGAAACGATGGAATCGATCTCGCCCGGCGCCGTCGAGAGCAGCAGCACGCCGACCGTGGCGCGCAGGCGCTGCACCGGCACGGCCACCGAGACCACCAGCTTGCCGTGCTGGTCAACGCGGACGACATCGGCCGGATTGCCGGCGAGCGCGGCATCCACTTCGGGGTAGCGCTTGCCCTCGTCGGCGCCGAACTCCTTGTAGAGCGGGTAGTTGTCACCCGGCACCCAGCTCAGCAGATTGTTCCACCAATCCCACAGCCCGGTATTGGCGGCGGTGGTCGCCTCGGGCGGATTGATCTGCCGGAGGACGTCGCCGCGCGCATAGATGTTCGCGCTGTCGAGGATCATCAGCCCGTCCTGGTCGTAGATGCGTGCCCGTGTGCCGGTGGGGGTGACGAGGTTCCGGAGGAGCGGCGCGACCTGCTCGGGATTGATCGGGAATTCGAGCGCCGGATCGTAGAAGCTGAGCGGGGAGACATTATCGCCCGGCTGGAGCTGCAGCAGGCGGTCCGGGTTGACCTGGATGACGTCGCTGTCGACGGTGGCGGAAGCGGCGATGGCCGCGGCGATGATCTCGCCCTGGACGCGCAGCGACTGCACGCGCGCATCGATCAGGCCCGCGCGCCACTGGTTGAGATAGAGGATGCCGAACACCAGGACGGCGAGCGCCACCAGGTTGAGGAAGACGATGCGCCGGGTGAGGCTGGCGAAGATCGCGACTTCGAGCAGGCGCCGCACGGCGCGGAGGAACCGGCCGACGCCGTGAAATACGGCGCTCCACGGCCGAACCTTGCGGCCCGCCCGCTCCACCCGTTCCGCCCTGCCGCCCGCCGCGTCGCTGCCGGCGAGGCCTTCGGCTTCATGTGTGGTTACGGCCACTGAGCAAATCTTCCCAAACCCGGGCGGGCCGCGCGGCCCTGCCCTATTGCTCCTTGAAGCGGTAGCCCACTCCGTAGAGCGTCTCGATCATCTCGAAGTCGTCGTCCACCGCCTTGAACTTCTTGCGCAGCCGCTTGATGTGGCTGTCGATGGTGCGGTCGTCGACATAGACCTGATCGTCATAGGCGGCGTCCATCAGCGCATTGCGGCTCTTGACCACGCCCGGCCGGAGCGCCAGCGCCTGCAGGATCAGGAACTCCGTCACCGTCAGGGTAACGCGCTGGCCCTTCCAGGTACAGGTGTGGCGTTCCTCGTCCATCACGAGGTTGCCGCGCTCGATGAGCGCCTTGGAGGGCTGCGGCTCGGCGGTGCCGGGGGACTGGCTGGGATCGCGGGGGGCGGAGCGGCGGAGGATCGCCTTCACCCGCTCGACCAGGAGGCGCTGGCTGAACGGCTTGGTGATGAAGTCGTCGGCGCCCATTTTGAGGCCGAAGAGCTCATCGATCTCCTCGTCCTTGGAGGTCAGGAAGATCACCGGCACGTCGGATTTCTGCCGCAGGCGGCGCAGCAGCTCCATGCCGTCCATGCGCGGCATCTTGATGTCGAGAATCGCCAGGTCCGGCCGGTCGCTGGTCAGGCCTTCCAGGCCGGAAGCGCCGTCGGTGTAGGTGGAAACCGTGTAGCCTTCCGCCTCGAGCGTCAGCGAGACCGAAGTCAGGATATTGCGGTCATCGTCCACCAGGGCGATCTTGGGCATCAAGCATCCTTTCCAGTTGCGGGCGCCGCCTCAAGCCTCGGCGCACTCACGGATTGCGGCCCGTTTGGGTCCCACAATTGCGCATAAAGTATGACAGGAGCAAGCGAAGCCCGTCCCGATGCACCCTGCATCTGGGCATTGCAACGCGCAACGGCAAGGGTTTTTCCGCCGCCGGCGCATCGGCGCCGGTGGTTGCCGCCGCCAGTGCGGCAGATAAGGGAGGTCAGAGCGGCGCGTAAAAGACGTGCGCCCCAATCTGGGCGACGCGCTTCATGTTGGACCAGCCGGGCGATACCGACGCCGTGTGGTAGTAGAGTGCCGAACCGGGCACTACGCCCGGGCGTTTGCCCTGCTGGTATTCGGAATAGGCGGCCGCGGCGATCTTGCTGGCCTTGAGCCAGGCGGCATATTCGGTCGGCCGGTCGGAATGACCGTCGCAGGCGAAGGTGAACTGGCAATGGAATTTGCCGGCATCGGCGTTCTGGAAGACGACGCCGCACATGGAGCCCGGGAACCGCTTGCTCATGGCGCGGTTGATAATGACATTGGCCACGGCCCATTGGCCATCGGTGCTTTCGCCGCGCGCCTCATGATAAATGGCGGTCGAGAGGCAATTGCGCTCCTTGTTGGCGTAGGCGACCTTCTTGACGGTCGGCACGAAGCCGTGCCGCGCATATCGGGCGAGTTCGTCGGCATCGATCGAGGAATTGCCGAAGCTGAAGAGCGCGGTTTCGCCGTCGATCGAGAACGCCGCCGCCGTCGTGCCCGGGGGGGCGGCAGCGGTATCGATGGCGGCGAGCGCGGCGTTCTGGAGATGCGCCGCCGCATAGGCGGAGACGATCTCGCTGGTCAGCTGCGGCTGGACGGGCGCCGAGGGCATGGAGCCGGGCGCGGCCGGCGCTGCTCCGGCAGCCGCTTTCTGCGCCTGCTGCCGGGCGACATAGGCGGCGAGCACGGCGGCCGTCAGCGCGGGCTGGCTGCCCGCAGAGGCGCCGCCGGCGAAGCTCGACATGTCGCCGAAGGCCTCGGCATTGGCCGGCAGGGTGGCGAAGCTGGACTGGATTTCGGCAAGGGCCACGTCCTGAGCCTGGCTGGGCGTCAGGGTGACAAAGAAGAGAAGCGCGGCTGCAGCAAAGGCAGCCATCTGGATTGCTGTACGTACGGCAAAAACCACCGGCGTTCGCGTCAATCCGCCCCGACTCCCCCCGGGCCCGCCCCTTGCGATCCCAGTTTTATTGTCACTACGAGGGTCAGCCTAGCCAAAGCTCTCGTCCGTGTGAACTGAAATTTTACGAACGGTTAACCATGGACGCTAACTCTTTAAAACACGGTTAACGGCCAAAAAGCGCTTATGCCAGCGCTAATTAGCTCCAGGAGGGCACAAAAGAGGGGTGTGGCTAAGAGGTCGCTAAGGTAAACGAATCAATCCGAGGAAAGCCTGAAAGATGCCCGCAACCAGTGCTCCGCTCCTGCGTGCCGAGACCAGCGAGGGAATCGCCCTGCCGGTGCTCGACATCACCAATCCGGCGTTCAAGCTCGAGCTCGACGAGGCGGCCCTGCCCGCCGAAATCGAGCGTTTCGTGGCCGAGGAGCAGCGGCGCCAGCGCGTGCCGGGCTGGCTGATGCGCCTCGTGCTCGCGATCTTCGCGCGGCGCTCGCATCTGGTCCGGACCATGAGGCGGGCGCGGGCGGGATATCTGCCGGGGCTCGCCACCTATTACCTCAAGCTGGGCGCCGACAATTTGCCGCCGCCGCTCGACGACGCCATCGACCGGCAGATCGTGAGCAGCCTGGCCGCCCGCTCCGTGCGCCTGCGGCTCGAGCAATTGGCGCGCCTCCTCGCCGAAGCCCTGACGCCGGAGCTGGCGGGGCGGCCCGAGGCGCCGCTGCGACTTTTCAACATTGCCGGCGGTCCGGCCATGGACAGCCTCAACGCGCTGATCCTGATCGCCGCCGAGCGGCGGGACCTGCTGGCGGGCCGACCGATCGTCATCGACGTGCTCGATATCGATCCGGCCGGACCGGCCTTCGGCCGCAAGGCGCTGAGGGCGCTGCAGGGCGAGGGGCAGGCACTGGCAGGGCTCGACATCGGGCTCGAGGACGCGCGCTGGGACTGGCGCGACCTCGATGCGCTGGCGGCGCTGCTCTGGCGACGGCGCGCCGGCGAGGCCGTGTCGGCGATATCGTCGGAGGGCGGCCTGTTCGAATACGGTACCGACGCGGAAATCACGGGCGTGCTGCGGACGTTGCGCGGGGCGCTGCCGGCGGGGACAGTCTTCGCGGGCTCGGTGACGCGGGGCGACGCCGCGACGCGGCTCTTCCGCAAGGGAAGCCCCTTCCCCATCATCCCGCGCGGGCTCGCGGCGTTCTCGGCGCTGGCCGAGGCGGCCGGCTGGCGGGTGGCCGCGAGCCGGCAGGCGGCCTTCAGCGACCAGGTGCTGCTGCGGCCGCGCCCATAGGCGGAAACGCCGCGCGGTGCACCTCGGCGAGGCTTTCCATGACGGCGACGCAAAGCGCCGAAATCTCGCCGGTCGGCCGAACCAGATCGGGCACCATGATGGTCTGCATGCCTGCGGCATGGGCGGCGCGCACGCCGGTATGGGAATCCTCGACGGCGAGGCAGCGCAGCGGATCGACGGACAGCCGGCCGGCTGCGGTGAGATAGGGTTCGGGGTGCGGCTTGGGGTTGACGACGTCGTCGCGCGTCACGACGGCGTCGAACAGATCGAGCAGGCCGGCGCGGCCGAGATGGCGGTGCGCATGGGCGGTGCGCGACGAGGTCGCGACAGCCAGCGGGACCTTGCGGCTGCGCAGGGCGGCAAGGAATTCCAGGGCGCCATGCTTGACCGGCACGGCCTCGACCGTCCGCTCCTTCATCAATTCGCGGCAGCGCTCGTCGAAGGCGGCATAGGGGAAATCGGCGCCGTAATTATCCAACAGCATGAGCCGGGTCGCCTCATGGGAGGAGCCGACCATCGCCAAATGGACCGCGTCGGTCATCTCGAAGCCGAAGTCGCGCGCGGCGTCGAAGACCACGGCGCGAAAGACCATTTCGGTATCGAGGAGCGTGCCGTCCATGTCGAAAATGACGGCGTCGAAGGACAATATTCTATCGTTCATAACCGACAGATAGGCCTGTTCGCCGGGCTTCGCCACCGCCCGATTCGCAAAGCGGGGTTGTGGCCGGCGCGCCCTGCCCGGCTCTATTGAAAAAGCCCGCCCCGCCTGTTGAACTGCCGGCCGCCAAATCAGGAGGAGCAATTGGCGAATACGCTGAGGCCGCGCGCGGTGCTGGTCACCGGGGCGGGGGGCAATCTGGGAGGTCAGCTCGTGCGCGCTCTGGTGTCGCAGGAGTGGTGCGAGACGATCTACTGCCTCGATGTGCAGGGCATGGCGGGCGATTTCTACGATTCGCCGAAGTGCAAAATCGTCTTCGCGGATCTGGGCGATGCGCGCGACCGGCGCTGGCAGGACGTGTGCGAGAAGGCCGATGCAATTGCGCATTTCGCGGTGCGCAACCCGGCGCCCGATGGCGATTGGGACGATACGGTGATCGCCATCGACATGACGGCGAACCTTCTGAACCATCTCAATCCGGCGGGCTGCCGCTTTCTCTACGCTTCGTCCAACCATGCCATGGGCCAGTACAAGGACGCCGACTGGACGGGACTGGTGCTGAAGGCCGATACGCCGCCGCGGCCGGGCACGCGCTATTTCGCCGGCGGGCAATATCATCAGCCCAATATGTATGGCGGCTCCAAGCTCACGGGCGAGCGGCTGGTGCGCGCCAAGGCGATCGCCAGCGGGGGCCGGCTGACCGGGGTGTCGTTCCGCATCGGCTGGTGCCTCAAGGGCGACGACGACCCGCGGCGGATCAATAATCGCGGCGGCGGCGGGGGTGCGGGCGGCGCGGCGGTGCAGCCGGCCGAGGAGGCGGCGCGCGACCTCGTCTGGTTCCGCAATATGTGGCTGTCGCACCGCGATTTCGTCGGCGCCTACCTTGCCGGGCTGACGGCGGATGCCGCCGGCTGGCCGGAGCCGGCGGTGGTGGTCAACGCGGTTTCCAATAATCGCGGGCGGCTCTGGGACCTCGATGAGGCAAAGGCCTGGATCGGCTATGAGCCGCAGGACGATGTGTGGACGCGGCTCGGCATCGAGCCGGAACGCTCGCCCTTCCAGAAAGCCTGATCCACCGGCGTTCAGGGCCGCAGATAGGCGTAGCCCATGGCCTGCAGGCGGGCGAGGCGGACGACCCCGCCTTCGGGCACCGGCGCGAAGCCGGGCAGCAACTGGCCGACCGTGAGGTTCTGCGCCTTGAGCGTATTGCCGCAGGCGCCGAGATCGAGCCCCTTGGCGACCAGCGCGGCGAGGCGGCGGGTGCGGTCGGCATTGGCCCGGCCGGGCTCGAAGCCGAGCAGCGCCGGGCCATGGACGACGAGCGCTATATGCACCCTGTCGGGCCCGCCCATGCCGGCGAAGTGGTTCTCGATATTGCCGAGGACGAAATCGATCTTCTCGGCATCGGCAAGGTGGTAGGCGACCTTGGGCACCGGATCGGCGGCGACCGCCGCCTCGGCCCGGCGCGCGATGAGGCCGGCGGGGAGCGCCGCGAGGGCGCCGAACAGAAAGCGGCGGGCGAGGCTCATTGCCCGTCCGCCGTATCGTCGGCCGGCAGCGGCGTGCCGAAGAGGTCGTGCTTGTCGTCATCGGTCATCAGCGACCGGCACCGCTCGATGTCCACGCGGTCGAGCTGGAAAGCCTTGTCGTCGCTGCCGAAGACCGCTGCCTTGGGCAGGGGCGCTTCATCGTCGTCGCTGGTATCGGCCGGGTCCCACAGGCGGGCATAGCCGGGTATGGACAAAAGGATCGCGCCCTGCCCGGTGGTGGCGACGCTGAAATTGCCGCCGTCGCAATCGACGCCGCAGCTGAAGAGCGGCCGCCCGTCGACCTGGGTGGAGCAATCGCCCGAGACCTGCATATTGCGCGACAGGCCGCGGAAGCCGACGCCGAGCTCCATCCGGCTTTGGTGGTAGCCGCTCTGCTGGTCATAGATGCTGGCGACGAAGGCCAGCATGTCGCGCACATTCTGGCGCGGGTGGCCGGCAAGGTGGGCGGCATCGTAGTGGCGGGCGAAGCAGGCATAGCCATTGCCGGTGCCCGGATCCTTGCCGAGCAGCGCGGTCAGGACGTCGTCGGCAAGCGCGCCGCCGGCGGGCAGCGCCAGGATGGCAGACAGCAAGACGAGCTTGAACATGAACCCCTCCCCGATTTGGCCTCCTCAACAAGCATAGGCAAGCTGAGCGGCCGATGAACGGCGCATAGCGCCGCACCGGCCGGCAGGGAAAGTCGCCGAATGGAAGGCTCAGTAGTGCGGCGGGGGCGGCTCGGGCGCGCCTTCGGCATCGGCCACCGCGCCCTCGGCGGCTTCGCGCAACTCGGCCTCGAGCAGGGTGACCTGGCGGCGGAGCTTTTCGATCTCCTGCCAATGGGTGGCGAGCGCGGCGTTGAGCTCGTCGATCGTCTCGTCCTGGTAGGCGACGCGGATTTCGAGCGCATCGATGCGGGCGGACAGATTGGTCTGATCGTCAGGCATGCTGGGCTCCCAAGCGTTCGAGGGTGTTTTCATCCTCGCGCCCCGCGAAATATTTCGCCAGGGCGGCGCGGAATTCATCGTTCTCCGCCGTGGCGCGGGCGAAGAGCGTCATCGAGGAATGGAATTTCATGTCGTCGGGCGAACCGAAAATCTCGTGGATGGAGCGGCCCTCGACGGCGTTGACGAGGCCGGTGCAGCGGCGCAGCCGGGGCCCGAGCACGGGATGGCGCAGATAGGCGGCAGCGTCCGCGAGCGAACCGAGCGCGAAGCGGCGGCTCATGGCGCTGTGGCCGAGCCCCGCGATCTGCGGAAAGACGAACCACATCCAATGCGTCTGTTTCCGGCCGCGGGCGAGCTCGGCCTCGACCGCATCGATGACCGGCGCCTGGGCCGCGACGAAATCGGCAAACTGGCTCATTTTCTTCACCCTCGGGCCACAACGCGCCGGCCGGCGGTTTGTGCCCTGCGCATGGCTCCCGTGAACCAAACCCATCTGCTCAAGCGGCAATAGCGACACCATTTCAAGGGCATCGAAGAAAGGGGAAGCCAAATGACCATTCGCCAGAAGTTCAACGAATTCGTGGAATATCGCCGCACCGTGCGCGCCCTCAATGCCCTCGACAAGCGCCAGCTCGCCGATATCGGCATCCGGCGCGACGACATCCCGGCGCTGGCCCGGCG
>DASZUI010000196.1:0-3117 GCA_035547675.1 Devosia sp. | reverse complement strand
GCAAAAAAGGAACGGCCCCGGCGGCGGACCGGGGCCGTGGCGCGAGGCGGAGGCGGGAGGTACGGCGCCGCCGTCCGCGCGTCTCGAATAGAAAGAAAACGTCTATCTCGCGTCCTGGATCGCCGAGAGCAGCCAGTTCCCGCCGTTTTCGCGCACGAAAGTCCAGAGTTCGCGCCCCTCCACCGGATGGTCCGGGTCGCCCTTCTTGATTTCGCCGGTCTGCCGGTCGCGAATCACGTCGATCGCCGACCAGTGCATCGCTACCGTGGCATAATCGCGATTGCCCTCGCGCCACGCCTCGGCCAGCTCGCCCTCCAGGAATTTGAGGTCGGTGACGTCGTTTCTGAGGCCATGCGTGGCGTTGTCGGCGAGCTCCTCGGAGAGGTAGGAGACCATTTCCGGCGTGGTCAGCCGGCGTAGCCCCTGATGGTCCTCGCGCGCATAGGCCGCCTGCACCTCGCCGAGCATGCGTTCGAAGGTCTCGAGGTCGGCATTGCTGATGCCGATCTCGTCGCGATTGGCCGGGTTGGGCTGGCCATAGCCGCCGCCTTGCCCGTAGCCGCCGCTGCCATAGGGCGGCTGGCCGGCCCCGTAACCGCCGAACGGAAACCCATTGCCGCCGAAGGCCTGGCGGCGGCCACCGAACCAGCGGAAGGCGAGCCAGATCAGGCCGCCCAGGATCAGCAGCTGGAAGATCGAGCTGAACCCGCCGCCGATCCCGCCAAAGCCATAGCCCAGCATCGAGCCGAACAGGCCGTGGAAGAACAGGCCGCCCAGCATGCCGCCGAGCAGGCCGCCGCCGAACCCCGGCCAGAAGCCGCCGCGGTTGAAGCCGTAACCGGGCTGGTAGCCCGGCGAATAGCCGGGGGCCGCCGGCCCGCTGTTCGGCGTCATCGACCGCTGGATCGGCGCGGTCGGCGCCGGCGCGATGCGGGTGATGGACGGAGTGGAAAAGGTGCGCATGCCGCGGCTGCCGAAGCTTCCGCCCATGCGGGCTTCGGCCGGACCGGCGGCGAGCGAGGCGACCATCAGCATGGCGGCGGCGAGGCCGCCGAGCTTGAGGAACGAAGATTTCATCATCACGGGACACCCTCGAAAGGACTGGTCGCCAGAGAAAACTGGTTGCACGTGATGTATGCGGTCATCGGACGAATCCTAGACCGCAAAATCGGACATCGCCGCCCTTGAAATCGGCGCCGGCGTCACTATCCGCGGGCCCCTCAGATCGCGAATCGCCCTTGCCGACGGTCACGAACCCGGCGACGATTTTTCCGTCGGCGCCCTTGCTGCCGCGGATCACGGTGTGGGCGCCGGCGACGAGCGCGCTCCTGTCGGCCGGCGCCAGCGTCACCACCGGCGTGTCGGGCGAAATGGCCACAGTCTGCTGGCCGCCCTTATAGGTGACGGTGATCGTCTTGTCGGTCGTGCCCACCACCTGCGACAGCGTGCCATTGGTCATCGACGAACCCGGGCCGGCATCCCACTTCGAAAAGCCCTCGCCGACGCCCCGCATGGATTCGGGGAAGACGTGCAGCTCGAGACCCTTGAGCTTGCCGCCGCTGCCCGGCATCGCCGCCGTGCCGACGAAGCTCCCCGGCTTCACGTCGTTGATCGAAATGGCGGTCGTCTGGCCGATGAAGGTTTTGTCGCCGAGCGTGACCGCCGCCTTGGAGCCGTCGGCCTGCGTCACGTCGAGTTCGTTGCCATTGGCCGAGGCGATGACGCCGGCGATCTTGACCGGCGGCAGTCCCTGCGCCAGCGCCGGCAGGGCGGCCAAGCCGATGAGCGCCGCCGCCGTGATTGCACCGATGAGCTTCATTCGTTCCTCCCGTCAGACGGGCGGCACCGAGCCGTCCTTGCCGACCGACACGACGCTGGCGACGAACTTGCCGTCCGGCGTCTTCATGCCGCGCACCGAGACATGCGCGCCGGCGGTCAGCGCCGAGCGATCCGCCATGGCGAAGGTGACGATCGGCGTCGTTGGATCGACATTCACCACCCGCTGGCCGCCATTATAGGTGATGGTGATCGACCGGCCGTTCGTGCCCACCACCTGGGACACCGTGCCATTGGTCATGCGCGAATTCGGACCCTGGTCCCAGTTCCGGTCGCCCTCGCCGGCGCCTCGCGCCGATTCGGGAAATACCGTGATCTCGACCGCCTTGAGAGTGTTGCCGGCGTCGGCCTGCGAGCCCGCCCCGATATAGCTGCCGGGCTTGATCTGATCGATCGTGATCGGGACGGAGTAGGTGATCCGCGTCTTGTCCGTGAGCGTCACGGCCGTCTTGCTGCCATCGGCGCCGGTCAGGTCGAGCTCGTCGCCATTGATGCCCGCAACCACGGCGGCGACATGCGTCAGCGCGGGCGCCTTGTTCGACGACATCATCGAATTGGAGGACATCATATTGCCCGAAGACATCATGTTGCCCGAAGACATCGCGTTGCCGGCCTTCATGCTGCCCGCCGACATCATCGATTGCGCCAGCGCCGGCTGTGCCAGCAGCGCAAGGCCGGCAAATCCGATCAGAATGCTCTTGTTCATCGCTTGATCCTCCCTCGGACGGGTCCGCATCGCGCCGGCTGACCCCGGCGCAGGCGGCCGCACTATGCCCCCGCGGGCCGGCGGCCGGGAGTCACGGGCGTACACGATTGCGGCATTGGCGGTCAGCCGCCCGCCGCGCGCATCTTTCCTTCCGGCAGCACGCGGTGCGGCGGCTGGCCGGTATCGAAGAACGCCCGGATATTGACGATCACCGTCTCTCCCATCTCAAGCCGCGCCTCGAGCGTGGCCGAGGCCATGTGGGGGGTGAGGATCACCTTCTGCGCCCGCGCCAGGGCCAGCAGCCGCGGCTCGACCGCGCCGGCATGGCTGTCGAACACGTCGAGCGCCGCGCCCGACAAATGCCCCGACTCGATCTCCTCGACCAGCGCCAATTCCTCGATCAGCTCGGGCCGGGAGACATTGACCACGAAGGCGTCCTGCCGCATCCGGGCGAGCCGCGCGCGGTCGAGGATGTGGAAGGTCTCGCGATTGGCCGGCGTGTGGAGGGAGACGATGTCGACCTCCTCCAGCATGCCGTCGAGGCTCGGCCAATAGCGTGCCTCCAGCCGCTCCTC
>DASZUI010000195.1:0-5653 GCA_035547675.1 Devosia sp. | reverse complement strand
CGCCACATGAAAGCTGTCGGCCACGTCGAGCGGCGACACGCCCGTGCAGGCGGATTCGACCGCGAGCGGCGGCACGGCGCGCAACAGCGCCTTGAGGTCGGTGTAGTGGTAGGTTTCGACCCGCCGCGTCGGCAGGCCGGCCAGGCCGAACCGTTCGGCTTCCGCGCCCGCGCCAGACGCCTCGAGCTGTTCGATCAGGGCATTTTCGGCGGCGCCCAGCCGCACGGGAGCTCGCATCCGAACGCTTCCTTACGCCGCCGCTTCGTCGAAATCGGCATAGCCCTTGGCTTCGAGCTCGAGCGCCAGTTCCTTGCCGCCGCTCTCGACCACCTTGCCGTCCGAGAAGACATGAACCACGTCGGGCACGATATGGTTCAGCAGCCGCTGGTAATGCGTAATGACCAGCATGGAGCGATCGGGGGTGCGCAGCGCGTTGACCCCGTCGGACACCAGCTTCAGCGCATCGATGTCGAGCCCGGAATCCGTCTCGTCGAGGATGCACATCTTGGGCTTCAAGAGCGCCATCTGCAGGATTTCCGCCCGCTTCTTCTCGCCGCCCGAGAAGCCGACATTCAGCGCACGCCGCAGCATGTCGGCATTGATGTGAAGCGCCTGCCCGGCCTCCTTCACCGCCCGCATGAAGTCCGGCGTCGAAAGCTCATCCTCGCCCCGCGCCTTGCGCTGTGCGTTCATAGCGGCCTTGAGGAAGGTCATGGTGGCGACGCCCGGAATCTCGATCGGATACTGGAACGCCAGGAACAGCCCCGCTGCCGCCCGCTCGTCCGGCTCAAGTTCGAGCAGATTCACGCCATCGAGCAGCACTTCGCCCTGCGTGACCTCGTAATCTTCCTTGCCGGCGAGGATATAGGACAGCGTCGACTTGCCCGACCCGTTCCGGCCCATGATGGCGTGGACTTCGCCCCTCGGCAAGACCAGGTTCACGCCCTTGAGGATTTCGCGATCCTCGATGCGCGCGTGCAGGTCGCGGACTTCAAGCATGGGGGTGGTCAATTCGCTTCTCCAGATTTCTTCTGCGTCACGGGCTCGGTGCGTCCGCCAGGTCCAGGCGCCGCTCAATGCGGTCGAGACGCACCCGCACCGTCGCGATATCTTCGACGCACTGGTTGAGCAGTGTCGTATGGGCGCCCAGGACCTGCCGTATCGCCGACAGTTCGGCCCCATGCGTGCTCTGCACTTCGCGAACGCGGGCAAGCTCCGCTTGAATCCGCTTCAGATGTTCAAGCACCAGATTCTCGACCTCCTCCGTCATCCCACGCTCCCCTCGAGGCTGACCGAAATCAGCTTCTGCGCCTCGACGGCGAACTCCATCGGCAGGTGCTGCAGCACGTCGCGCACGAAGCCGTTGACGATGAGCGCTACCGCCTCTTCCTCGTTGAGCCCGCGCTGCAGGCAATAGAAGAGCTGGTCGTCGGAAATCTTGGAGGTCGTCGCCTCGTGCTCGAACTGCGCCGTGGCGTTGCGGCTTTCGATATAGGGCACGGTGTGCGCCCCGCACTTGTCGCCGATCAACAGGCTGTCGCACTGGGTGAAATTGCGGGCGTTCTTCGCCTTGGCGTGGGCGGAGACCTGCCCGCGATAGGTATTGTCCGAGAACCCGGCGGCAATGCCCTTGGAGATGATGCGGCTCGACGTGTTCTTGCCGAGATGCAGCATCTTGGTGCCGCTGTCGATCTGCTGATGGCCGTTGGAGATGGCGATCGAATAGAACTCGCCCCGGCTGTCGTCGCCCCTGAGGATGCAGCTCGGATATTTCCAGGTGATGGCCGAGCCGGTCTCCACCTGCGTCCAGGAAATCTTGGAGCGGTCGCCGCGGCAATCGCCACGCTTGGTGACGAAATTATAGATGCCGCCCTTGCCGTCCTTGTCGCCCGGGTACCAGTTCTGGACCGTCGAATATTTGATCTCGGCGTCCGCCAGCGCCACGAGCTCGACCACGGCGGCGTGGAGCTGGTTCTCCTCGCGCGTCGGCGCCGTGCAGCCTTCGAGATAGCTCACATAGGCGCCTTCGTCGGCGATCAGCAGCGTACGCTCGAACTGCCCGGTCTTCTTCTCATTGATGCGGAAATAGGTCGAAAGCTCCATCGGGCAGCGCACGCCCTTGGGCACGTAGCAGAAGGAGCCGTCCGTGAAGACCGCCGAATTCAGCGTCGCGTAATAGTTGTCGCTGACCGGCACCACCGAACCCAGATATTGCTTCACCAGCTCGGGATATTCGCGGATCGCTTCCGAGATCGAGCAGAAGATGATGCCCTGCTTGGCCAATTCCTCGCGGAACGTGGTCACCACCGAAACGGAATCCATCACCGCATCGACGGCCACGCTGGTCTGCCCGCCATAGGCTTCGGCAGCGCCTTCCACGCCGGCGAGCACCGCCCGCTCCTTGAGCGGCACGCCGAGCTTCTCATACATCTTGAGGAGTTCGGGATCGACTTCGTCGAGGCTCTTGGGGCCCTTGAAGGCCTTGGGCGCGGCGTAGAAATACATGTCGTCGAAGTCGATCTTCGGGTAGTGCACCCGCGCCCAGGTCGGCTCCTCCATCGTCTTCCAGCGACGATAGGCCTCGAGCCGCCACTCCAGCATCCATTCCGGCTCGTTCTTCTTGGCCGAAATGAACCGGATGACATCCTCGCTCAGCCCCTTGGGCGCGCGGTCCGTCTCGATGGCGGTCTCGAAACCGTATTTGTACTTGTCGACGTCGAGGGCGAGCACCTTCTCGACGGTTTCGGTTTCGATTTCGTCCTTGAGGGTCGGAATTGCTTCCTTGTAGTTCACGTCAGCCATGTCAAATCCTCACGCCGCGCGGCCCTGCCGGCGATTATGCCGGCCGAGCACCTCGGCAAAACCCGAAAGGAAGGCCGCGACATCGTCTTCGGTCGACGACCACCCCAAACTGACCCTGAGCGCACCTGCCGACAATGCCGGCGCGACGCCCATCGCCTCGAGCACATGGCTCGGTCCGACTTTGCCCGACGAGCAGGCGGAGCCCGACGAAACCGACAGCCCCATCAGATCCAGCCCCATCATCGCGACGCTCGCCTTGAGCCCCGGCGCGGCGAAGTCGACCGCATTGCCCAGCCGCTCGGCTTTCGCGCCAAAGATCACCGCATCGGGCGCGATCTCGAAAATGCCCGCTTCCAGCCGGCCCACCAGCGCCGGCACCTTCGCCGCCGCATAGCGCCCGGGAAACGCCTCGGCCGCGGCACCGAAACTCGCGATCAGCGGCGCGGACATCGTTCCGCCGCGCCGGTTCTGCTCCTGCCCGCCGCCCGGGATCAGCCGCACGCCATCGGCATGCGCCTTGGCCAGCAGCGCGCCAACGCCGACCGGCCCGCCGATCTTATGCGCGCTCACCGCCATCATATCGGTCGCGCGGGCGGCGAATTCGAGGGGCAGCTTGCCGAAAGCCTGCACCGCATCGACGAAAAGATAGTGCGGGGTCGGCCCAACCAGCGCCTCGATCCGCCCGATCGGCTGCACCACGCCGGTTTCGTTGTTGACGAAATGGACCGCGACCAGCAGCCTGTCGCCGGCGGCATTCGCCGCCGCCAGTCGCGCCGCGATCTCGTCGACCTTGATGCGGCCGTCTGCGTCGAGGCCGATCACCGACACCGGCACGCCCGCCATCTCGGCCGCCTTGCTCGCCGCGGCGTGCTCGCCGGCGCTGAGGACGATGCCGTCCACGCCGAGTGCCCGGACGCTGCCCACGATTGCCTGCGTGATCGCCTCTGTCGCCGAGCCGGTGAAGATCACCTGCTGCCGGTCCGCCCCGGCCAGCGCCGCGACGCGATCGCGCGACGCCTCGATGAGATCGCCCAGCGCACGTCCATGGCTATGGACGGAGGACGGATTGCCCACCATATCGAGGCCAGCGAGCATGGCCGCCCTCGCCTCCGGCAGCAGCGGCGCCGAAGCGTTGTGATCGAGATAAATCGCCTTTGGCGTCATCGCTTTGGGAACCCGACCCGCTTCGAACGGCGCCCCTCGCCCCGTCGGAGCCAGTGCAGCCAGACTCTTCTTGAAATCGGGCGCCCACATTCATTAGAAGGGGCGCTCAAATCCGGTCGGCGAGGCCCGCATGATCCCGCGCCAACAGGGCGAAAAGCCAGTTTCGAATAATTCTAACCTGTCTTTTCCAGTCCACTTTTAGGTAGCGCCGGCGCGTTCGTCAAGCGCGGAGCGCCGCGGCCGCGGATCGCGGTGGAATGGCCGCCGACAATGAAAGGGCCCGTATAATCTATGCCAGAAGTCATCTTCAATGGACCTGAGGGGCGTCTCGAGGGCCGCTACCAGCCCGGTAAGGACCCGAACTCCCCCATCGCCATCGTGCTGCACCCGCATCCCGAATTCGGGGGCACGATGAACAACCAGATCGTCTATCACCTCTACTACATGTTCGCCGAGCGCGGCTTCTCCGTGCTGCGGTTCAACTCGCGCGGCGTCGGCCGCTCCCAGAGCGTGTTCGACCATGGCGTGGGTGAGCTCTCGGACGCGGCAGCCGCGCTCGACTGGCTGCAGGCGCTCAACCGCGAAAGCCGCGGCTGCTGGATCGCCGGCTTCTCCTTCGGCGCCTGGATCGGCATGCAGCTCCTGATGCGCCGTCCCGAGGTGGAAGGCTTCATCTCGGTCGCGCCGCCGGAAAATCTCTACGATTTCTCCTTCCTCGCGCCCTGCCCTTCGTCGGGCCTCATCATCCACGGCGACAAGGACCGCGTGGCCCCGCCGCAATCGGTCCAGAAGCTGGTCGATAAGCTCAAGACGCAGAAGGGCATCACCATCGAGCAGCAGATCGTGCCGGGCGCCAACCATTTCTTCGAGGGCAAGGTCGACGAGCTTATCGCCAAATGCGCCGACTATCTCGACCGCCGCCGCGCCGAAATCGCCGCCGGCAAGGGGCGGTAGGCGGCTTCGGGCGGGTCACCGCCCCGCCCATTGACTCCCGGTGTCATTCCCGCGAAAGCGGGAATCTCTGTTTGAGATCAAACGGCGCCGTGTCTTTTCTTAACGGAGATTCCCGCTTTCGCGGGAATGACTCTGTGGTTGATTGCGAGCCAAGAGCCCACCCGATGGCCAAGTTCAAATCCGACTTCCTCAACGTGCTCGACCAGCGCGGCTTCATCCACCAGATATCCGACCCCGAGGGGCTGGATGACCTGGCGGTGAAGGGGCCGATCACCGGCTATGTCGGCTATGACGCCACGGCGACCTCGATCCATATCGGCAACCTGATCACCGTCACCCTGCTCTACTGGCTGCAGGAGACCGGCCATCGCCCCATCAGCCTGATGGGCGGCGGCACCTCCATGGTGGGCGATCCCTCCTTCCGCGACGAACAGCGCAAGCTCCTCTCGGTCGAGGAAATCGAACGCAATATCGAGAGCATCAAGAAGGTCTATAGCCACATCCTGCGCTATGGCGACGGCTCGACCGACGCCATCATGGTCAACAATGCCGATTGGCTCCTGAAGCTCAACTATGTCGAGTTCCTGCGCGATGTGGGCCGCTATTTCTCGGTCAACCGCATGCTGAGCTATGACAGCGTCAAGCTGCGCCTCGACCGCGAGCAGTCGCTGAGCTTTCTCGAATTCAACTACATGATCATGCAGGGCTACGACTTCGTCGAGCTCAACCGCCG
>DASZUI010000194.1:0-1920 GCA_035547675.1 Devosia sp. | reverse complement strand
TGCGGCTTATCGATCAAGCTTACGGAACAAGGACTCCATGACGAGGATCGGCCTCATTGGTGCCGGCTTTTTCGGCGCCGTACATGCCCGCGCGCTGGCGCGCATCCCCGGCGCCGAACTCGCCGCCGTCAGCAGCGGCGAGTTCGAGAGCGCCCGCGCTTTCGCGGCGCAATTTGGCGGCAGGGCGCATGCCGACTGGCGGGCGCTGCTCGATGATCCCGCCGTCGAGGTGGTCGCGATCGCCACGCCCCACGCGCTCCACGCCGATATCGCGATCGCCGCGCTCGAGGCCGGCAGGCATGTCTTCCTCGAAAAGCCCATGGCGGCCACCCCCGAACAGTGCCGCGCGCTTGAAGCCGCAGCCGCCGGCGCCACAGGCCTGCTGATGATCGGCCACGTCATGCACTTCTTTCGCCCCATCATGGCCGCCTGCGAAATCGTCGCCTCGGGCGAACTGGGCCGCCCGGTTCTGGGCCGCAGCGCGCTCATAAAACTCTGGATGGAATCCAACCGCCGCCCCTGGCACCTCTCGCCAGAAAGCGGCGGTGGCATGCTGATGACCGCCGGCATCCATGCCCTTGACCAATTGGTCTGGCTGATGGAGGGCCGGGTGGCATCGGTCACCGCGCTGGCCGGCACCCTGTTCCATGAGCAGGCGGCCGATGACAGCGCCTTCCTCGGCCTGCGCTTCGCGGACGGGCGGATCGGCCAGGTCGCGAGCATCGGCTACCGCGACGGCGCCGTCACCAATGGACTGGAGCTGGTCTGCGAGAGGGGCGTCGTCGCCGTCGATCTCGACAGCGGCGTGCGGGTGGGGCAGGGCGGCGTCTGGCGCGCTATCGCGGGCTCCTGGGAAGAAAACGGCATGGACGAAGCAGTGCTGCGCGAATGGAACGCCTTCCTCGGCGCCATCGCCCAAGGCACCGAGGTCCCCGTCGGTCCGGCCTATGGCCGGCACATCGTCGAGATCATCCACGCCGCGTTGCGCTCCTCGGCGGAGCGGCAGG
The DNA here is from genome assembly GCA_035547675.1 of Devosia sp. Lineage (GTDB taxonomy): Bacteria > Pseudomonadota > Alphaproteobacteria > Rhizobiales > Devosiaceae > DASZTU01. The sequence continues at coordinate 913 of DASZUI010000194.1, read as the reverse complement.
AAATCGCCGTCGCTGTCTAGAGCGTTTTCAGGAAAAGTGGTTCCACTTTTCCGGTTCGAAAACGCGACAACTCAAGAACCTAGAGCTCACGTTCTGATGCAATCAGAACGTGAAATGCTCTAGCGCCAACTGATCTCCGGCAGAATCGTTGGATCGACCAGGCAGCGATAGGTCGCCTCCGGCCGGAACGGATAAGCGGCCTCGATCTCGGGCGTGAGCCGCGCGCCCAGTCCGGGACGATCGGAAAGGACGATCTTTCCGTTCCGAACCGCCATCGGCTCGGCGAAGAGCGCGTCCCGCAACGCATATTTCGGCAGCGGCCACTCGACCATCTCGCCGCCCGCGGCAAGTGCGGCGTGATAATTTGCAAGCATGCCCACACCGGCGCCCCAGCAATGCACATAGACGGCCGTGCCGGATTGCCGCGCTGCCGCGAAAATATCGAGTACCGCCCCCACGCCGCCGATCACCGTCGCGTCCGGCTGCGCAATATCGTAGCAGCCCATCCTGATCCGCTCGGCAAGCTCGCCGGGCGTTGTGACGATCTCGCCGCCGGCGATTGGCACCCCGAGTTCGCGCCTCAGCCCGGGGAGTGCAGCGACGTCGAGCGGCCCCTGGATTTCCTCGAGGAAGGCGGGCAACGCAACGCCTGCCGCCGCGATCCGGGCGAGAAAGCCGGTGATGTCGTCCCGCGTCTGCGACGGCACGGCGAGATTCTGCGTCATGTCGATGGCGATGCGCGTCCCCGGGCCCGCGGCCTTCTGGCACCAGATCGCCTTGTCCGACTGATGGCTGCGGGCGCGGATCTTGAAGACCGGCAGGCCGAGCGCCGCCACCGTCTCGAGCTCGCGCCTCATATGCACCGGATCGATGGAGTCTCCCCCGCTGCCATAGGTGTCGAGAGGCCGCGCCG
>DASZUI010000193.1:0-5893 GCA_035547675.1 Devosia sp. | reverse complement strand
ACCAAAGGCGTCCGCATCTTCCGCACCGCCGGGGACGAGAAGGTGGTCTCCGTCGAGCGCATCAGCGAGCCCGAAGCCGATGACGAACCGGGCGAAGTAGCCGACGCAGAATAATGCCCAGCCATTCGGCTGGACCGGCTTTCGAGATGGCGAGGTAGGCAGGCCGATGTCCGGCCGTTGAGGACTTGGCTAGGCCGCTGGATTCCGGCCTCCGCCGGAATGACGTGGTGGAATTTGGCACAACCTTGCCCCAAACCCGACGTCATTCCGGCGAAGGCCGGAATCCATAACGCGCGCTGCCCATGGTTCGAGGCTCGGCGACGCCTCGCACCTCACCATGAGGTACGGTGAAAACCCCACCACCTCACCCTGGGGTAGGGTGACAAATCCGACCCTCATCTGGCGAAAATCCCACCACCTCATCCTGAGGTGGGAGCGCAGCGACCCTCGAAGGACGGGCCACGCGCTCCCTGCCTGCCCACCCCGAAAAATCAGTCCAGGCGAATGCCTGGCGAGGCTCGGCTACGCCTCGCACCTCACCATGGGGTTGTAGTAGCAAACCCGACCTCATCCTGAGGTGGGAGCGCAGCGACCCTCGAAGGATGGGCCACGCGCTCCCTACCTGCCCACGCCGAAAAATCAGTCCAGGCGAATGCCTGGGCCGGTATTGCCAATTCTTGCGCCGCGTGCCTTCAGTGTTGCGTCACAATGGGGCGCCCGATGTATTCCCTTCCCACGCTGCTCGCCTATTTCGCGGCCTGCTTTGTCCTGGCGATCGTGCCGGGGCCGACGGTCACGGTGGTTGTCGCAACGTCGCTGGCGCGCGGCACCAAAGCGGGGCTGATGAACATCCTCGGCACGCAGATCGGCATGTTCTCCATGGTGGTCGTCGTAGCCTTCGGGCTCGAGGCGGTGGTCGCCTTCATGGGGTGGGCTTTCGACTGGATCAAGCTGGCCGGCGCCGCCTACCTCATCTGGATCGGCATCAACATGCTGCGCTCGAACGGACAGCTCGGCGAAGGCAGGGCGGCCCCCGAGCGGACGCCGCTGCAGGACGCCATGCGCGGCTTTTTCGTCATCTGGAGCAATCCCAAGGCGCTGATCTTCCTCGGCGCACTGCTGCCGCAATTCGTCGACCGGAGCCATCCGGCCTTTCCGCAGATCATCGCGCTCGGCCTCATCTTCATGGCGACGGCCACGACCACCGATTCGATGTACGCCGTGCTCGCCGGCCGCATGCGTCACCTGCTGACGGCTGCGCGCGTACGCATTGTCAGCCGGCTCTCCGGACTGGTGCTCATCGGCGGCGGTATCTGGCTGTCGCTGCTCAAGCGCGCCTGAGCGAGACCCGGAGTCTCCCGGCGCCCATGCCGTCCATCGCCACGCTCATCCCCTTTGTCATCGCCTGCTATGTCGTCTGCGCGGTGCCCGGCATCTCCGTGTCGGCCATGGTGAGCACGGCGCTCGCCCGGGGCTTCTGGGGCGGCATCTGGCAGGAAATGGGCGCCCAGCTCGGGCGCTTCAGCGTCGTCCTCCTGGTCGCGGTCGCGCTCCAGGCGATAACGACGCTGGTTTCGGCCGCCTTCGACGTGATCAAATATGCCGGCGCCGCCTATCTCATCTATCTCGGCGTCAAATACCTCATCGGCCACAGCACGCTGGCGGTTGAGGCGGCCGCGCCGCCCAGCCCGGCGCGGCAGGTGGTCGCCGGCTTCTTCGTGGTCTGGACGAACCCAAAGGCGCTGATCTTCCTCGGGGCCTTCCTGCCGCAATTCGTGGATCCGCGCTTTCCCGCCTGGCCGCAGGTCATCGTGCTCGGGCTGATCGAGATGTTCGCGGCGCTCTGTACCGACAGCATCTATATCGCGCTCGCCGCCTTCGCCCGCGGCGCCATCAGCGGCAAGCGCATCGTCGTGGTCAACCGGCTGGCCGGCGTCATCCTGATCGGCGCCGCCATCTGGCTTGCCTTGCAGCATAAGGCGTGACACAAGCGCGGCCACTCAAGACCTTAGGGCTCGTGTTCTGATGCTGTCGGAATATGAGCCCTGACGAGCGGGGAGGGCACATGACAAGGATCGTCGGCTTCTATCCCGGCTCCTTCGACCCGGTGACCAATGGCCATCTCGACGTCATCGAGCGCGCCTGCCGGCTTGTCGACCATCTGGTGATCGGCGTCGGCCGGCACCATTCCAAGACGCCCCTGTTTCCCGACGAAGAGCGGCTGGACCTGCTGCGCCGCTGCGTCGAGCCCATCGGCCGGCGCACCGATACCGAGTTCACCGTCACCGAATTCACCGGCCTCATGGTCAATGCGGCGCGCGACAGCGGCGCCCGCCTCGTCATCCGCGGCCTCAGGGACACCACGGATTACAATTACGAAATGCAGATGGTCGGCATGAACGCGCAGATGGCGCCCGACATCCAGACCGTGTTCCTGCCGGCGAGCCCGCATGTGCGGCATATCTCCGCCTCATTGGTGCGGCAGATCGCCGAGCTGGGCGGGGACATCTCCGCCTTCGTTCCGAACATCGTTCTCAAGGCATTGAAACAAAAATGAGCTTCATCACCCGCCGCGCCGCCATCCTCGGCCTGCTCGTCGCCTTTGCCGCCGCGCCCGCGCTGGCCGCGACGCCCTCGGGCACCCCGCACATGCTGCTCCAGCTCAAGGACGGCACGGTCGATATCCAGCTCGAGCCCAATCTGGCGCCCAAGACGGTGGAGCAGATCGTCACCCTGACCAATCAGGGCTTTTATAACGGGCTGAAGTTCCACCGCGTCATCCCCGGCTTCATGGCGCAGACCGGCGATCCCAAGGGCGACGGCACCGGCGGCTCGTCCCTGCCGGACCTCAAGGCCGAGTTCTCGAGCGAGCCCTTCGTGCGCGGCACGGTCGGCATGGCCCGCGCCTCGGACCCCGACAGCGCCAATTCGCAGTTCTTCATCATGTATGGCGACGGCAGCTTCCTCAACGGCCAATACACCGTGTTCGGGAAAGTGGTGTCGGGCATGCAGTACGTCGACAACATCAAGAAGGGCGACGAATCCAACAACGGCATGGTCGATAACCCGGACAAGATCGTTTCGGCCAAGATCGAATATAAATGACCCCGGCCCGGGAGGGGCGGCGCCCCTTCCGGTTTCGCGGGCGCGTTGACGTTTTAAGAACAGGAGTGGCGGCCATGGCCGAGTACGAAGACCCGGAAAACACCCTCATCATCGAGACCACCAAGGGCCGCGTGGTGATCCAGATGCGCCCCGATCTGGCGCCCAACCATGTGGCGCACATCAAGAAGCTCGCCCGCGAGCACTTCTATGACGGCGTTGTCTTCCATCGCGTCATCGACGGTTTCATGGCGCAAACCGGCGATCCGACCGGCACCGGCACGGGCGGGTCGAAATACCCGAACCTCAAGCAGGAATTCAACGCCGAGCCGCATGTCCGCGGCACCGCGTCCATGGCGCGCGCGCAGAATCCCGACAGCGCCAATTCGCAGTTCTTCATCGTCTTCGACGATGCCCGGTTCCTCGACCGGCAATACACGGTCTGGGGCAAGGTCATCGAGGGCATGGAGAACGTCGACAAGATCAAGCGCGGCGAGCCCGTCAGGGACCCCGACAAGATGCTCACCGTCCGCGTCGCCGCCGACGAAGCGGCCTGAGCGACTGGGGCAGCCCCCCTCATCCGTCTCGGCCTGCGGCCGATCCAGGAGAAGCACGGTGCCCTCAGCATCGACCCTCTCCCCTTGAGGGAGAGGGTGCCGGCAGGCAGGTGAGGGGTGGGCCGCGCGCGCCAGAGCACGATCCATTTCCATCGACTCCAGCCCAACCAAGGTCATTCGAATCCAGCCCAGCGTCATTCCCGCGAAAGCGGGAATCTCTGTTTCCTTCCGGACCCGGCGCTCGTGTCAAAACGGAGATTCCCGCTTTCGCGGGAATGACGGCGAGTTTGTGCTTCAGCCCGAATGGATCGGCCCCTGGCGCTCGCGCTGGCTCCGCCTTGATCCCCTCGAGATGAGCGAGACGATGTGTCGCGTTCGTGCCACAACCTTATTCCCGCCGCCCGCGTTCTTCTCCTGCATCTCCGCCGAGCACCTCCATGCGCGTTGACGAGTTCGATTTCGACCTGCCCGAGGACCGCATCGCGCTCCATCCCGTGGAGCCGCGCGATGCGGCCAAAATGCTTGTGGTCCGGCCGGACGGCACGCTCGAGGATCGCCACGTCACGGACCTGACGCAGATTTTGCGGGCCGGGGACGTGTTGGTGGTCAACGACACCCGCGTCATCCCCGCCGAGCTCACCGGCATGCGGGTGCGCGGCGACAGCCGCCGGCGCGTGTCGTTCAATCTGCACAAGCGCGTCGACGGCCAGACCTGGTTGGCCTTCGCCCGCCCGGCCAAGCTGCTCAACCTCCACGACCGGCTGGAGTTGGGCCGCGGCCGCCGCAAGCTCGAGGCGACCGTCGCCGGCAAGGGCGAGGCGGGCGAGGTGACGCTGCGCTTCGATTTCTCCGGCGCCCGGCTCGACGAGGCGATCAAGGCCAATGGCGCCATGCCGCTGCCGCCCTATATCGGCTCCAAGCGCGATCCCGAGGAGCGCGACGAGGTCGATTACCAGACGGTCTATGCCACCGTCGAAGGCGCCGTTGCCGCGCCCACCGCCGGCCTCCACTTCACCGAGCGCCTGCTGCAGGAACTCTCGCTCATGGGCGTCTCCATCGAGCGGGTGACGCTCCATGTCGGCGCCGGCACCTTCCTGCCGGTCAAGGCGGAGGATACCGAGCAGCACAGGATGCACGCCGAATGGGGCGAGCTCACCCAGGCGACGGCCGAGCGCATCCGCGCCGCGAGGGAAAAGGGCGGCCGCGTCGTGGCCGTCGGCACCACGAGTCTGCGCCTCCTCGAAAGCGCCGCCCGGCATTCGGGGGTGCTGGAACCCTTCCTCGGCGAGACGGACATCTTCATCACGCCCGGCTTCGATTTTCGCGTCGTCGATGTGTTGATGACCAATTTCCACCTGCCGCGCTCGACCCTCTTCATGCTGGTCAGCGCCTTCTCCGGCCTCGACACCATGCGCAAGGCCTATGCCCATGCCATAGAGCAGGGCTACCGCTTCTATTCCTATGGGGATGCGAGCCTGCTGTTCCGCCCAGGCATTCGCCTGGACTGAACTTTCGATGCGGGCAGGGTAGGGTGCGCGAGGCCCATGGTTCGAGGCTCGGCTTCGCCTCGCACCTCACCATGAGATCGGTGGAATTTAGACACCCGCAAATTGCGACCTCATCCTGAGCTTGTCGAAGGATGGGCAACGCACGCTGCCCAAGGCCCCCTCACCCGGCCTTCGGCCGACCTCTCCCCCAAAGGGAGAGGTGAAAGAGGGGCAGTACCTCGCCGCGAGAGGTGAAGAAGGGGCACCGCCTCGCCGCCACATCACCTCTCCCTCCGGGGGAGAGGTCGGCGCGTGAGCGCCGGGTGAGGGGGCCTTCTCCGTCAAGAAGCGGGTGACGGGGCCTCCGCCCGAAACTTATCCCCACCCCCGAACGCCGCCCTTATCCTCCTGCCGTCCCCCGCAAACTGCGGGATCGCGACGAACGGTTCGCGGGGGACGGTCGGTGGACCGGGAGTCGGCCCGGTCCGGGGGGATGCGGAGACCGTGATCCCGACGGCAGAAGGATCGATCGGCCGGGCGACGACTGCACCCCTCGCCCAAATGCCCGCGAGGCGCCGGCAGTGGCGCGGCCGGGCAGGCCGGTTCCGGGCTGGGCCCAGGCCGGACTTTGTAAGTCGTCATCCCTCCTCAAGCCGATCGCATTGGCGAGGCTTTGTCTCACCTAATGCGGACTACCCGCTCCGGGACGGAGCCTCGCCAATGCCGCAGGCATGGCTGTTGCGGATG